>CAZDVY010000055.1:3450-16911 GCA_964508935.1 uncultured Candidatus Competibacteraceae bacterium
AGAAAAAAGGCCCGGAGATGAATCCGGACCCTGATGATTGGTGGAGGCGGGGGGAATCGAACCCCCGTCCGCAGATCCTCTGCCTTCGGCCCTACATGCTTAGCCTGGTCTTTGATTTAACCTTTCGCAACCCGACCGGCAGGGCGGCGAACGGCGGTTCCGGTGAGTTTTAGCCCCTCCCCCCCGGACAGGTTTGGCGGCGAGCTGGTGTTAGTCGACCTCTGAATGCCCCGAAAGGCTCCGGACCTCACCAGCAAGTTCCGGTCAAAGGCTAGCGGGCTTTAAGCCGCCAGAGCGTAGCTGTCGTCGTTGGCAACTATGATTTACAGCCAGTTTAACGAGGCGAGCTGCATCCTCGGCATGCGCCTTGGGTTTTGCAATCCACGTCGAAACCCGGAATCGCCCCCATGGGTAACGGACTATGATAATCCGCCAGCAGGAAAGTTCCAAAGCTTATCGCTCGCGCCGCATCAACCGCTGCTTGTCGCGCTCCCAGTCCCGATCCTTCTCCGTCGCCCGCTTGTCGTAATCCTTCTTGCCTCGCGCCAGACCGATGTCCAGCTTGGCCCGGTTATTTTTCCAATACAGTTTCAGCGGGATCAGCGTATAGCCCTTGCGCTCGACCGAGCCGATCAGCCGACCAATTTCCTCCCTATGCAATAATAATTTCCGGGTGCGGGTCGGATCAGCCTGCACATGGGTCGAAGCCGAGGTCAGCGGCGACAGGTGGCAGCCAAACAGAAACGCCTCACCGTTATGCAGCAACACATAACTTTCCTTGAGATGGGCGCGACCGGCCCGCAAGCTCTTGACTTCCCAACCTTGCAGGGACAGCCCCGCTTCAAAATGTTCTTCGATGAAATAGTCGTGATACGCCTTCTTGTTACCGGCGATCTGACCGCTGGGCGCTGATTTTTTCTTGCTCATAAGGGAACCCTGTAGGCGTACTGACGCTCGCAGTCCAGTACACCCTGCTTGAGGATGGACGCTGATTCAACCAAACTTGTGCGGCGAGAGTCCAACAACACTATAACGCCGCAATGGAGATCGGGCCGTGGCGACTGTAAAAAAAAGTGCGCTGGTGCTGTATTCAGCGGCGGAAATGTATAACTTGGTCAATGACATCGAAAATTATCCCCAGTTCCTGCCCTGGTGCCGGTCGGCCAGCGTCGTCCTTTGTGGCGAAGACGAATTGCGGGCGACGATTGAAATGGCCAAGGGTGCGGTGCATAAAACCTTTACGACCAGCAACCGGATGCAAAAACACAAGATGATTGATATCCGCCTGCTCGAAGGCCCTTTCCAGCGCTTGGAAGGCTACTGGCGTTTTGACCCGTTGCGGGCCGACGCCTGCAAGGTGTCCCTGGATATGGAATTTGAATTTTCCAGCACCTTATTGCGCAAGGTCATCGAGCCGGTGTTCAAGCAAATCGCCAATTCGCTGGTGGATGCTTTTTGCAAACGGGCGGTAGACATCTATGGCAAGCGCTAATCCTGCGGGCGCAACGGCGACTCTCCGGGTTGAAGTCGCCTACGCCGGTCCCCACCGACAGTTGATCATTCCCGTGGACGTTCCTGACGGCGCGACCCTGGAACAGGCTATTATCCAGTCACACATTCAGGAACAGTTCCCGGAAATCGAGCTGCCGACTGCGAAAGTCGGAGTGTTCGGCAAACTCGGCAAGTTGTCGGCGACCGTGCGCGCCGGCGACCGCATCGAAATTTATCGTCCGCTGCTCGCTGATCCCAAAGCCGTGCGCAAACAACGCGCCGCCGAGGGTAAACGGATGCGCAAGGGCGGCGGCGATCTGGAGACCGAGGGCGGTTAAGCGGCTAGTTGGCCACTTCTTCAAAGCGGGCCAGCGTGTCGCCGCTGAAAAACAGGGTAACACGACGCTGTTCACTGATCTTGCCCCCCTTGCCGTATTGGTAGTAGTAATCCCAGCGGTTCTGATGAAAGGGATCGGTGATCAGCGGCGTCCCCATCAGACGCTGAACCTGCGGTTTAGTCATGCCGGGCCGCAACTGGGCAACCGTGGTCTGGTCAATATAGTTGCCCTGGCGCACCGGGACCGTATAAAAGCTGGGCAATAGCGATTCGCAACCTGCCGTCAGCGACAGGAGCAGAAGACCGGCGGCGCGTAGGGAGATGTGCGGCATGGAAGGCGAAATCCGGGTTGCTGGAGTGAACTTGATCTAATCATAACGCAACACGGCAACCCTTGGCGAAGCGCAATCACGGGAGAGTTCCGCGTGGGCTCAAAAGAACTCAAGCAGGCGGGCCTGAAAGTGACCCTGCCGCGTATGAAAATCCTCAAAATGCTGCGGCAGGACAGTCCACATCTGACGGCTGAGGTCATTCATCGGATGCTGGCCGATTCCGGCGAGGAGATCGGCCTGCCGACTGTGTACCGGGTGTTAACCCAGTTCGAGGCGGCGGGGCTGGTCAAGCGCCACCACTTTGAAAGCGGCCAGTCGGTGTTCGAACTCGATCAGGGAGAACACCATGACCATATCCTGTGCCTGGACTGCGGGCGGATCGAGGAGTTCTGCGATGAGGATATCGAACGGCGGCAGCGGCTGATCGTCCAGCAACTGGGCTTTGAACTGGCTGAACACCGGCTGATCCTGTACGGTCATTGCGCCCGTCCCGATTGTCCGCATCGGACCGCGCTGGAGGGGGAGGAACCGCCGCGTTGATCCGGGGCTACCGCATCTATAAATCAATGCTTGCCGGAAAGTTTGGGGCGAGCGCTGATTTCTCCAGGCGTCCACCCGGAGCGTAAAAGTTCATATTGCCGCGTTCATCGCAGGTCCAGCATTCCAGCGCTCCCTGATTGAAATACAAGGCGATTTTTTCACGGATTTCCCATTTTGAGTTGCTGGACGAGATGACCTCAACGCAGATTTCTGGAGCGATAGAGCATTCATCTTCTTCCCGGACGATCTGGAACCGTTCCGGGGAAATCCAGGCGACATCAGTCGCTTTCGTACCTTTGGGTGTCGCAATCGCACATTCAGGGAGCGTCCGGCCATCAGGTAACAGGGAACGCAACCGGTGTTCGATTTCCCCCTGAAAAGCCGAGTGATACACCTTAACGGGAGACATGACCACCTGTCCGTATTCATTCAACTCGATTTTAAACGGCAGATTGCGCAAATGCGGATCTGCACAGACTTCTTGCCAGTTCATCAGAGTTCTCCATCCGTCGTCGATAAAGCGGCCTTCTCCACCATCTCGCGAGCATGGGCCAGGGTATTCGCCGTTAATTCCAGCCCGCCCAGCATCCGGGCGATTTCCGTCACCCGTTCCGCGATTTCCAGCGCCACCACCCGGGTGTGCGTGCGTTCACCATCAGTCTGCTTCTCCACTTTAAGCTGCTGATGCGCCTGCGCCGCCACCTGCGGCAAATGAGTTACGCACAACACCTGCCGGCTACTGCCCAGTGTTCGCAGTTGCCGACCCACTACTTCCGCCACCCCACCGCCAATGCCGCTGTCCACTTCATCGAAAATCAGCGTCGGAATACGGGCGGCGCGGGCGGTAATTACCTGAATGGCCAAGCTGATACGTGACAGCTCGCCGCCGGACGCCACCTTGGACAAGGGTCGCAACGGTTGCCCCGGATTGGCGCTGACCTGGAATTCCACCATCTCCAGGCCGCCGGGCGTCGGCTTCTCCAACCGCTCCAGGGTGATGGCAAAACGCCCTCCCGGCATCCCCAGCCCGGCCAGCGCCTGGGAAACCCGCTCGCCCAGTTCCCGCGCCGCCGCCATCCGCTGTGCGCTGAGTCGATCCGCACTTCGCTGATAAGCAGCCCGCGCCACTTTCACCGCCTGCTGCAATGCATCCAACTGGGTTTCGCTATGCTCCAGCATATCCAGTTCCGCCTCAAACCGCGCCCGTAATGCCGGCAATTCCGCAGCGTCCAGCCGATGCTTGCGAGCCAATTGGTGGGCGGCGGTCAAGCGTTGTTCAATCTGCGCCAGATGGGCGGGATCGAGGTCCAGCGCCTGCACATAGCCGCGCAATTCGCCGCTAGCCTCCTGCACCTGAATCAGCGCCGCGTTCAACAACTCACCGACCGGGATCAGTCGGGCATCCAGCCGGCTCAGCGTATCGAGTTCACGCAGACTGTGCGTGAGCCGATCAGCGACGGTATCTTCATCGCCTTCGCTCAGTTTGCTGAGCAATTGTTGGCCGGTATCGAGCAACTGGCTGGCGTTGGCCAGGCATCGCTGCTCCGATTCCAGCTCCGCGATTTCACCCTCAACCAGATTCAACGCCGCCAGTTCCCGCAGGTGATAGCGCAGGATGTCCAGCCGGGCATCGCGTTCACTGCTGACCTGACGCAGATCGCGCAGCTCCTGTCGTAACTGACTCCAGCCTTGATAATGGTCCACCAGTTCCGCGACCAGCGCTGAGTTGCCGGCGTAATCATCCAGTAGTTGTCGCTGGGCTTCGCGGCGCAGCAACGATTGATGTTCGTGCTGACCGTGGACGTCCACCAGCCATTCACCCAACTCGCGCAGGGCCTGAGCGGGTTGTGGGACGCCATTGATATAATTGCGAGAGCGGCCATTGCCGGCGATAACCCGCCGTAGATGACATTCCCGCTCACTATGCAAATCACGCTCGGCCAGCCAGGTCCGGGCAATGGGCAGGGTGTCGAGATCAAAGACTGCGCTGATGTCGGTGCGCTCTGCACCGTGGCGGATCACGCTGCTATCCGCCCGGTCACCGAGCAGCAGGCCAATAGCATCGACCAGAATGGATTTGCCCGCACCGGTTTCGCCAGTCACGGCAGTCATGCCCGCCGCCAGTTCCAGATCCAGCGCCTCGACAATGGCGAAGTCGCGGATGCGCAATTGCGTTAGCATGATTCAGATAAACGGCGAGGCTTCCGGGCTGAGGCCCCAGCGCAGCTTGGCCCGCAGCAGCTTGAAATAGTCGTGATTGACCGGATGAAGCAATCGCACCTGGCGTTCCTTCTTGCGGATCATCAGCCGGTCGCCGGGTTCGATGCTCAGGCTGATCTGGCCGTCGCAGGTGATCTGGGTCTGGGTAGTGGTGGCGGCGTTGAGCACCACTTCGATCACGCTGTCCGCTTTGACCACAATCGGGCGATGGGTCAGGGTATGCGGGCAAATCGGCACCAGCACGACCGCCTCCAGGCCGGGATGCAGGATGGGTCCGCCGCCGGCCAGCGCATAGGCGGTCGAACCGGTGGGAGTGGAGATAATCAGCCCATCGGCGTGGTAGGCGTTGAGAAAGCGTCCATCGACAAAGGTGTCCACTTCGATCATCCGCGCCACTTCGCGTTTGTGAACGACCACGTCATTGAGCGCGTCAGCCTCGCCGGTGACCTGACCCTCGTGCAACACCTGGGCGTGCAGCAGCGCGCGGCGCGCCTCGCGGAATTCACCGTTGAGCACCTCATCCAAACGGTGCGGGAGTTCGCCGGGCGACACATCGGCCAGGAAACCCAGCCGCCCCAGGTTGACGCCCAGGATCGGTACTTCATAGTCGACCAGTGAACGGGCGGCGTTCAGCAGGGTGCCGTCGCCGCCCATGACAATCGCTAAATCGCATTGTTCGCCGATGGCGGCGCGACTGGCGGCTTCCAGCGTGTTGTCGGGAATCAGGCGGGCGGTACTCTCATCCAGCAGCACCCGTAACTGGCGCCGAAGTAGGTGGGCAGCGATCTGATGGAGGGTGCCAGCAACATTCGACTCGCCGAATTTGCCGATGAGACCAATCGTGTGGAAGACCGGGACGGAGGACATCGTTCGATACTGTGTGGTAGGTGCGAACAACTTATCATTTTAGGGGAAAATGCGCCAAGCCAAAGGTTGCCATCCGGCCAGAACGCCTCGGAGGTGGATAGGCGTCATTCGTTTTTGGAAAGCGCATAATACCGTTTATCGCGTATTCAGTGATTCGAAGGGAAATTCATGACGACTCCAACCGCGCGTCCTTTAAGCCAAACTATCCCCATTGTCGACGATCCTCCAGAAAATCTTACGGTACTCGGTGAATTTATGCAGCCAAACTACCGGGTGCGGGTCTCGCATTCCGGGACGCGGGCTTGGCAAGTCGCCACCTCAGCTCCACAACCGGAATACCAAAACGCCTTGCAAATATTGTGTGCAGCGACTTAGCCGTCGTCCGTCACTGAATATGCCAAGATTAAGCAGGCTCAATACCGGGGTCCAGTTATGCACAGCACGGAATCCACGCCAGCGGCGGGTCAACCGGCGCTTAATGAACGCACCCAACATTTGCTGAAGGCGCTGGTTGAACGTTACATCCGTGACGGTCAACCGGTCGGCTCACGAACGCTGGCGCGGGATGCCGGTCTGGATTTGAGTCCAGCGACGGTCCGCAACGTGATGGCGGATTTGGAGGAACTCGGCTATCTGCGCGCCCCGCACACCTCGGCAGGCCGGGTGCCGACTGCACGCGGCTATCGACTTTTTATCGACGCCCTGTTGCGGGTGCGTCCGCTGGACCAGCAGGAAGTGGAAACCCTGCGGCGGCGGATCGATCAACCGGTGCAAAGCGGTGCGGAATTGGCGCGGTCGGTTTCCGACCTGTTGTCCGGGGTCACACACCTGGCGGGCGTGGTCATGTTGCCGCGCCGCAACGTCGTCACGCTGCGCCATGTGGAATTCCTGCCGCTGTCCGAAAAACGGGTGCTGGTGATTTTGGTGCTCAATGCCCAGGAAGTGCAGAACCGCATCATTCAAACCCAGCGGCCCTATAGTGCTGTGGAGTTGCAACAGGCGGCGAACTATCTAAACGCCCAATTTGCCGGTCAGGATATTCAACAGGTGCGGGGCGTTTTGCTGAGTGAACTGCGCGAGGCCCGCAACAGTCTTGACCGGCTCATGCAGACCGTGATGGAAATGGCGGAACAAACCTTTGAGAGCGCGCCGAATGGTGAGGATTATGTGGTCGCCGGCCAAACCCATCTGATGCAATGCACGGATCTGTCCGATCTCGACAAGCTGCGGCAGTTATTCGAGGCATTCAATCACAAGCGGGATTTATTGAATTTATTTGATCAGTGCCTTCATGCCGAGGGCGTGCAAATCTTCGTCGGCGAGGAATCGGGGTTTGAGGTGCTGGAAGGGTGTAGCGTCGTGACGGCGCCCTACAGTGTCGAAGGGCAGGTGCTGGGTGTGCTGGGCGTTATCGGTCCTACCCGCATGGCTTATGATCGGGTGATTCCGGTGGTGGATGTCACCGCCCGGTTGCTGGCGGCGGCGCTGAACGTCCGAAAAGAGTAGGCTTTTGGTTACTCCTTCCTGGTGGGCAGATTCGGGGTTCCCTTGAATTCCCGCTGTTCATCCCCATTTTTTCATCATTAACGGCGGCATCAGTCGCCTGCCCGAATTCTGCGTGACGGAGAACAAATGACCATGAACCCCACTGAACCCATCCAGGCCCCCCGTTCCCAGCCGGAGGCCACTGAGACGCTTCATCCGTTCGTGGAATCTGTTGCTGCGCCTGCCGATGATCAAGCCGCTGATCTGCTGATCAGTCGGGAAGAACTCGACGCGCTGCAGCGGGATCTGGATCAGGCGCTGGCCAAGGCTGACGAACACTGGAAGCTGTATCTGGGCGCTCACGCCGAGATGGAGAATCTGCGCAAGCGCACTGAGCGGGATGTACAGAACGCGCACAAATTCGCCCTGGAACGGTTTTTCAACGAATTGCTACCAGTGCGCGACAGCCTGGAGCTGGGACTGACTGCGGCCAACGGCACAGTGGACGTGGCCCAGTTGCGTGAAGGGGTAGATTTAACTCTGAAGCAGTTGGCGGCAGCGATGGAAAAATTTGGCGTCCGCGAAGTCAATCCGCTGAACGCCAAATTCGATCCTCACCTACACGAGGCGATGGCCATGGCGCCGACCGATCAGGCTGAGCCGAATACCGTCATCCAGGTCGTGCAAAAGGGTTACCTCCTCAATGAACGGCTGATCCGACCCGCCAAGGTCATCGTCGCCCAGGCCGCGCCCAAGGCTGCTGGCTAACGACTACTCCCCTGACGACGGGGCAGAGTTGGCGCGCAGCGCCAGCGTGACTCGAATGGCGCGCAACCGCCTTGAAAATCCGCCAGCCCGTCCCCACTTACTGAAACAACCAAGATTTCCAGCACCGAATTCCCGATTTAGAGAGTCAAGCACATGAGCAACATTATCGGCATCGACCTGGGCACCACCAATTCCTGCGTTGCGATCATGGAAGGCGGTAAACCCCGGGTGATTGAAAACAGCGAGGGCGACCGGACCACCCCATCCATTGTCGCCTTTATGGAAGACGGCGAAATCACCGTCGGCCAACCGGCCAAGCGCCAGGCGGTCACCAACCCGCAAAACACCTTGTTTGCGGTCAAGCGCCTGATTGGTCGCCGTTTCGGCGAACCAGAGGTGCAGAAAGACATCGACCTCGTACCCTACAAGATCGTCAAGAACGACAACGGTGATGCCTGGGTTGAGGCGCGCGGCAAGAAGATGGCCCCGCCGGAAATTTCAGCGCGCGTACTGATGAAGATGAAGAAGACCGCCGAGGACTATCTCGGCCACCCGGTGACGGAAGCGGTCATCACCGTGCCGGCCTATTTCAACGACAGCCAGCGGCAGGCCACCAAGGACGCCGGGCGCATCGCCGGCCTGGAAGTGAAGCGCATCATCAACGAACCGACGGCGGCGGCGCTGGCCTTCGGCATGGACAAGTCCAGCTCCAAGGATCGCAAGATTGCGGTCTATGACCTGGGCGGCGGCACGTTCGACATCTCGATCATCGAAATCGCTGAAGTCGATGGCGAGAAACAGTTCGAGGTGCTCTCGACCAACGGCGACACCTTTCTGGGTGGCGAAGACTTCGACAAGCGGATCATCGACTTCCTGATCGAGCAGTTCCAGAAAGAGAGCGGCATCAATCTGGCTAACGATCCGCTGGCGCTGCAACGGCTGAAAGAAGCGGCGGAAAAGGCCAAGATCGAGTTGTCTTCCAGCCAGCAGAGCGACATTAATCTGCCCTACATCACTGCTGACGCCAGCGGGCCGAAGCATTTAAACCTGAAACTGACCCGCGCCAAGCTGGAATCGCTGGTCGAGGATCTCATCGACAAGACGATTGGTCCGTGCCGGGTGGCGTTGAAGGACGCAAGCCTGGGCGTCGGCCAGATCGACGACGTGTTGCTGGTCGGCGGCCAGACCCGCATGCCCAAGGTGCAGGACAAGGTGCGCGAGTTCTTCGGCAAAGAGCCGCGCAAGGACGTGAACCCTGATGAAGCGGTGGCGGTCGGCGCAGCGATTCAGGGCGGCGTGCTGGGCGGTACGGTCAAGGACGTGCTGCTGCTGGACGTGACGCCGCTGTCGCTGGGCATCGAGACCCTCGGTGGGGTGATGACCAAGCTGATCGAGAAGAACACCACGATTCCGACCAAGGCGCAGCAAGTGTTTTCGACCGCGGATGACAACCAGACGGCGGTCACCGTGCATGTGTTGCAGGGCGAGCGCGAGATGGCCTCGGCCAACAAGTCGCTCGGCAAGTTCGACCTGCAGGACATTCCGCCGGCCCCGCGCGGTGTGCCGCAGATCGAGGTCACGTTCGACATCGACGCCAACGGCATTCTGCATGTGTCGGCCAAAGACAAGGCGACCGGCAAGGAGAACCGCATCATCATCAAGGCGTCCTCCGGGCTGTCCGAGGACGAGATCAAGCGAATGGTCGGCGATGCCGAGGCCCACGCCGAGGAAGACAAGAAGTTCCACGAGCTGGTCAACGCCCGCAATCAGGCGGAAAACCTGATTCACGCGACCGAGAAGACGCTGCACGAGTTGGGTGACAAGGTGGAAGGCAGCGAACGGTCCGCGATCGAAGCGGCAATCAGCGACCTGCGCACCGCCGCCAAGAGCGATAACAAGAGCGCCATTGAAGCCAAGACCCGAACGCTGGGCGAGTTGTCCGGCAAGCTGGCCGAACGGCTGTACGGTCAGGCGGGCGGTGGGCCAGAAGGAGGTTCAGGTGGCCCGCACGGCGGTCCAGGAGGACCAGGCGGACATGGCCACAAGCCGGCGGATGATGGCGTGGTGGACGCCGAGTTTGAGGAAGTGAAGAAGTAAGCGCCACGGCTGCGTTAAACTGCGAATCCGGGAGAGCCTTGAGCGCTCCCGGATTCTTTGGTTTATGTAACGAGTACAACCCGGCAGTCGCCCGCAACGCAAAACCATGTCCAAACGTGATTATTACGAAGTCCTCAATGTAGCCCGCAACGCCAGCGAGGCGGAAATCAAGCAAGCTTACCGGCGGCTGGCGATGAAACACCATCCTGACCGTAACCCCGGGGATAATGTTGCCGAAGAGCACTTCAAGGAAGCCAAGGAGGCTTATGAGGTGCTGAGCGATTCACGCAAGCGGGCCGCCTACGATCAATTCGGCCATGCGGGAGTCGATGGTTCGGCGGGTGGCGGATTCAACGGTGGTCCGGCCGATCTGGGCGATATTTTTGGCGGCGTGTTCCGCGATATTTTCGGCGGGATGCGCGGCGGCGGCAGTCAGAGTTACCGGGGTTCCGACCTGCGCTATACCCTGGATTTGACGCTGGAGGAGGCGGTCTTTGGCACGACCGCCAAGATTCGGGCGCCGACGCTGGTGAGTTGCGCGAGCTGTGCCGGCAGCGGCGCCAAGGCGGGCACCAAACCAACGACCTGTCCCACTTGCCGGGGCGTGGGTCAGGTGCGGATGCAGCAGGGTTTCTTTTCCATTCAGCAAACCTGTCCGCGCTGTCAGGGGCGGGGAACGATCATTCCCGAACCGTGCGAGACCTGCCGGGGCAACGGACGGGTTGAAGAGCAGAAGATGTTGTCGGTCAAGGTGCCGGCGGGTGTAGACAATGGCGACCGTATTCGACTCGCTGGCGAAGGCGAGGCCGGGGAGAATAATGGGCCGCCGGGCGATTTGTATGTGCAGATTCGCGTCAAGCCGCATCCGATTTTCACTCGTGAAGACAATGACTTATATTGCGATGTACCGATCAGTTTCACCACGGCGGCGCTGGGCGGCGAGCTGGAAGCGCCGACGCTGGATGGGCGGATCAACCTGAAGATTCCCGCCGAAACCCAGACTGGCAAGGTCTTCCGCCTGCGCGGCAAGGGCGTTCGTCCGGTGCGCGGCGGCGCAACCGGCGATCTGTTATGTCGGGTGGTGGTGGAAACGCCGGTGAATCTCACCCGCGAGCAGAAGGAACTGTTGCAGAAATTCGCGGAAACCATGCAGGCCGGCGGCAAGCAACATGCACCGCAGGAAGGCAGTTGGCTGGATGGGGTGAAGAAGTTTTTTGAGGATATGAAGCTCTGAAAACTCCCTCTCGCGCCGCTAGATTGCACCACTTGGAAGTATGGTGATAAACGCGGCTTTAGAGGCGGGAAACAACCATTTATCGTTGCCAACTTTGCTGCACCGCCGTGCAAGATCAGCAGGCGATCATGCAACGCGAGCGCGTCCCGTTCTTCGATCCAGAGGGGTTCCGTCATTGGGCGAGGACATGCAGCGTATTGCGATAGCGGCTCATAATATCCTCGGCTTTCGCCATCTTTTGCTCAAAGGCCGGATCGTGAGGCGTCAGCCGATAACCGCCGTCCGGCGCTTCAATCAGGAACAGGTATTCCCCGTCTCGCGTGTGCAGGCGGTCAATAACGCTTTTTGGCAAGACAACTCCTAATGAATCGCCGAATTTGCGGACCTGGAGTTTGATCCTGTTTAGTTTTCCCATGTAGGCTGAAAACCCACTGCATGAATGACTTGGTTGCCTTTCAGATCCGCCCTGAAAAAGCCCGGTGCAGTAGAGATTGAAATGTCGCTTCGGCTTTTTCGAGAGCGATGGATTGTTGGGATTGGATGGAGAAAACATCCCGACAACGCTGCTCGAAACTATCCTGCAAGGCTAAGGATGGAATACCAATTTGGAAAGCTCGTAATTCTCGCGCATTGATATTAGCTTGGCCGATGGCACCACGCGCCGTCTCAAAGAGTATCTTCTTCATGTGAGAGGTATTCATAAATGCCCAGAGATAGAATGGATTAAGCCTATCTCTCTGGACGCGCACACGAATGAAATAAGAAGCAGCTACAGCCTCACATGATTCATTCCACAGCCCTGTTTTCCCTACAAGCTCCTTGCTATTAGTTCGATTAAACAGTAAGTCACCTTCTTGTAAGCGGTAGTGCTCAACTTCTTCAGGTAAAAAATCGACATACTTCAAATCAGAAAGATCGAGATAGCCAGCATAATCCACGTTACCCATCCGAATGATTGGGAAACCTGTACCATCATCTGATGCTTTTTTACTGCTACCGTAATCCGCGCTTTCAATGACTTGGCCAATAGTCACTACCGGCCACCCCCTCGGATTCGTCGCTGGATCGTCGAACATATCGAGAAACAGGGCGGGGATGAGTTCCTGGGTTTTCTTCTGGGCCTCGCGGCGCAGGCAGACGATGCCCTCGGCGCGGGAGAGGATGTCTACGAGGCGGCGTTGTTCGGGGAGGTGTGGAATAGAAATCTTTGCATTTTTTATCAATGAAATAGGTAAAGATGGTAAACTTGTTGTTTGTGCTTGATTTCGCGGATCATAAGTTAATGACCAGTAATAAAGATACTCAGAGATTAATCTTTCATGATTTGGTACAAGAACAGCTAAATGCGAAACTACATAGGCATCTTGTCCAAGAATTGCCCGATGATTGAGATTTATAGATGCACCGCTCTTAGGGATAAGTATACTCCCTGCTGGAAACAATCGTAGCCTATATTTCTTAATAGCGTTTTCAGTAATTTTATCAGTCGATTCAATAAGGTTTGTTGTATGATGCTCCCGTCCAACATCTTGCATACGGATAAACAAAGCGCCATCCTTGCAAAAATCGGAAGCATCTTGTGGCGCTGGATTTCCCGCCGCCACTTCAACCACATCCCCCAAAGAAAATTGAGTCCAAAATCTAGAGACCATTATTCCATCTCTTGTTATATAAGTCTTGGCCGCAGTTTAGCCCTTGAAAAATCAGTAAAAGAAAAAGCAATCAGAGCAATTTGTCCAGGCTGTTTCATCGCCACAATTCCCGACAGTCAGTTGCATTATAGTTCACTGAATCATCTTGTTCATCGCGCAACGCCTGTTCAAGGCTCATCTCAAAAAAATCCTTATCGGACCAATCCATTCTTCCAGATGACCGTAAAGCGATAAACTCGACGAAATCTAGCACTTCAGCCTGTTTTTCCGGCGAAAGCCGCTGCACTTTCTGGCTAATAATATCGGCGTATCCCATTTTAACCTCTTGCATTCAGTCACATTCAGTAGAATTAGACAAAGATATTCGCAAGGCTTCAATCTCTTCCGCAATCTCCGCCTCAATCGCCGCCAGTTCATCCAGCAATTCCCGTGGATCGC
>CAZDVY010000056.1:0-16649 GCA_964508935.1 uncultured Candidatus Competibacteraceae bacterium
TGCCGGACAGCCGGTAGACGATCCGCGACCCGTCCTTGAAACCGATGCGGATGCCCTGTTTCTCGCTGACGCTGTCGTCGATGGGATCGACATAGCGGAAGTCATCGGCGTAATCGACGGTATACGAACCCAGTTGCTGACCGGGCAGGGTTGCGGTCGCAGCGCGCAGTGCATCGACCAGACCGTTGGCGGCGGCGCTGTCCACTGCTTCGTAGTCATGGCGGGTGTAGTAGTTGCGCCCGTAAATCCGCCAGTGTTCACGCACGATCTCCGCCACCGACTGCCGGCGTTCCGCCAGGATGTTCATCCAGAACAGCACCGCCCACAATCCATCTTTCTCACGTACATGATCGGATCCGGTGCCAAAGCTTTCCTCGCCGCACAGGGTGATCTTGCCAGCGTCGAGCAGATTGCCGAAAAATTTCCAGCCGGTCGGGGTTTCATAGCAGGGCAGTCCCATCTTGGCCGCGACCCGGTCCGCCGCCTGACTGGTCGGCATCGACCGGGCGACGCCGGTTAGCAGGGCGCGATAGCCAGGGGCCAGCTTGGCGTTGGCCAGGATCACCGCCAGACTGTCGCTGGGGGTGACAAAGAAATGCCGGCCCAGCACCATGTTACGGTCGCCGTCGCCGTCTGAAGCGGCGCCAAAATCGGGGGCGTCCGGCCCGAACAGGTAATCGGCCAGCTCCTTGGCGTAGACTAGATTCGGATCAGGATGTCCATGGCCGAAATCTTCCAGCGGGACGCCGTTGACGACTGTTCCTTTGGGGGCGCCCAGCCGGTTTTCGATGATCTCGCGGGCGTAGGGGCCGGTGACGGCGTGCATGGCGTCGAAGCGCATGCGGAAACCGGACTGGAACCGTTCGCGGATCTTGTCGAAATCGAACAATTGTTCCATTAAATCAGCGTAATCACTCACTGAATCGACGATATCGACGCGCATGTCGCCAACCGTCGTTGCGCCTGGTTTGTCCAGGTTGATGTCCGGGGTATCCAGAATACGATAGCGGTTGATATGCCGGGTCGCCGTGTAGAGGGCTTCGGTCACTTTTTCCGGGGCTGGGCCACCGTTGGGTGTGTTGAACTTGATGCCGAAATCTTCATCCGGCCCACCGGGATTGTGGCTGGCCGACAGGATGATGCCGCCCCGGGCTTGATGCTTGCGGATCAGGTGAGAAGCGGCGGGTGTCGAAAGAATGCCACCCTGGCCCAGAATCACCCGCGTACAGCCGTTGGCGGCAGCGATGCGCAGGATGATCTGGATCGCCTGCCGATTGTAGTAGCGACCGTCACCACCCACGACCAGCGGTGCCTCTTCCATCTCGTGCTGAGTGTCGAAAATACACTGGACGAAATTTTCCAGATAATGTGGTTTTTCGAAAACCTTGACCTTTTTGCGCAGTCCCGAAGTGCCGGGTTTTTGATCGGTAAACGGATGGGTAGCGATGGTTTGAACGGTCATGTGTGGGGTTCTCCTGGGGGTTTTACCGGAATTTATAAGGGTATTATGCGCCGGTTACGGGTTGCAGGGTAGAACTGGGGCGTGCAGAAATCAGCATCGCCGGCCCGGCCGATGATCCAGATTTCAATATCTGCTACATCGCCGGCGCGCAGCACCCGGGCGCACTCGGCCACGGTGCTGGAAGTGGTCATCACGTCGTCGAAGAGGGCGACGCGTTTTCCTGGCAGGGGTTGGCCGAGCGCGAAGGCGCCCAGCGGGTTGGTCTGGCGGGCGCGGGCGTCCAGCCGGGTTTGCGGAGTAGTGTAGCGCACCCGGCGCAGGCCTTCGGTCAGTAGTGGAATGTGGAAACGATCGGCAGCCGGACGGGCCAGTTCCAGCGCCTGATTGAACCCACGCTCGCGCAAACGCCGGGGATGCAGCGGCACGGGCAGGATGCAATCGGGCCAAGGCCCGCCGCGCTCGGCCAGAGCGTCAGCGAACAGGTTGCCAAGCAGTCGGGCGTGGCTCAACCGGCCGCTGAATTTGAGTCGGCGAATCAGGAAATCCACAGGATGTCGGTAGCGAAAGGGTGCGAAGACGCGGTCATAGGCTGGGGGATGCCGGTGGCAGGAGTCGCAGGGTCCAGCTTGACCAGCGGCCAGCGGCAGGGCGCAGACGGGGCAGGCTGCCAGGTTGTGCGGCAGATCAGCGGCGCATCCCGCGCACAAGTCGCGTCCGTCTGCGCCAGCCGCACCGCATAACAGGCAAGCAGGGGGCAGTAGAACGTGGTGAAGCCGCTGCAGCCAGACGGCGATCACCAGGAGGCGTGCCGAATGATTGACAAGGTCAGGGCGGTTTCCGAAGATGGCCGCTGACCGTCGATAATGAGCTTATTTCCATACATTAAGGATTAAAATCATGCAGATGCACATGTTGGAGCAAAGTGAAGATACAGTGATTGGCAAGATAGCGCGCGGATCGTCCGCCAAACAGGCCGCTGCTTTGATGAATTATGGCAACCTGATTGCGATTCTCATTCCCTTTCCATTGCTCATCTTCTGGTTTGGTGCGTCAATGCTGGTATACGCCATGAACCGTCATCATCCCAATCCCAAGGTGGGCCACTATACTCAGCAAGCCGCTTACCGTTTCTACGGAATCACGGGATTCTTCGTCGTCGCAGCGACTTTCATCCCCGGCGGTGGCTGGATCTGGCACGTGTTGGCCTGGGTGGTGGCGGCGCTGATCCTGATTCCCTGGTCCATTATCGATCTACGGCGGATTTACCGGGATCAATGGGTGGATATTCCGCTCGATGACCAGGGTCATCCACTAACTGGCATGATGCAATGAACGAATGCGATCCAAAGCCCGTTGAAGACGCCTGTCAAGCCCTGCCCGCATTTTATCGTAAACTGCCGAAGCCGGCCCCGGAAAGCCTGGCTTTCACTGAGGCGCTGCTGGCCGGAAATCGGCACGAGGCCCGGAACATCATGAATGGTCAGTTGGATGCTGGCGTGGATCTGGTCGAAGTGAATGTCGCCGTAGTACAACCGGCGCTGTATGAAGTGGGCCAGCGCTGGCAACATAACCGAATTTCCGTAGCGCAGGAACACCTGGCGACAGCGATTTGCCAAACTTTGCTGGCGGGTGCGTTGTTGCGGGTGAAGCCCGCGCCGCCTCGCGGTCAGCGGGTGTTGTTCGCTTGTGTGGAAGGCAATTTTCACTGTCTGGGTTTGCGCATGGTGGCGGATGCTTTCGAATTGGCCGGCTGGGACAGTGCCTATCTGGGAGCGGATGTGCCGACCATCGCGTTGTTCCGTCAGATTGAGTCCAGCCGTCCTGATCTGGTGGGACTGTCGGTTTCCCTGCCGCAGCAGGTGGCGGTGGTGCGCGAATTAATTCGGATGTGCCGATTTGAACTGAGTGAACGGTGTCCGCCGATTATGGTCGGGGGGCTGGCGATGAACAGCGTGGATGAGCTTTGGCAACATGTCGAGGCCGATGCCTGGTATCCCGATGCGCGGACTGCCCAACGCGAGGCTCTATGAACGATCTGGTCCGTTCTCTGGAAGACTTGGGATTGCCATCGTTCCTGCAGGAACTGAGCAGCGTAGCGATTGCTTTGTTAGATGAGAACGGCAATGTATTGGCCGCCAACCAGGGTTTTCTGCGCATGGTGCAGCCGCCGGAAGCTGCTGGCGGGCCGTGGGATGTCCGCTCGTTGTTTGTCAATCCCCGCCTGGAAGATGTGCAGACGCTGGTGCCCTACCATGGTGGTGCGTTGTTGCTGTATCGGGGTATTTTGAACGTCGCTTACGACGATCAGCCTTGCCGTTCCCTGCAGGGGCATATCTATCGCTGGCCGCAGGGGCGGTTGTTGGTAGCGGCTGAATATGATGTGGAAGGACTGGAGATGCTGGGCGCGACAGTGATGCAACTTAACGAGGAGTTGGCCGAGACCCAGCGACAGTTATTGCGCGCCAATCGGGAGCTGAAGCGCAACGAAGTGACGATTCGGGAATTGATGCTCACCGATATGTTGACCGGAGTTGGTAACCGCCGGCGACTGGACGAGACGCTGGCGGATGAGGTCGAGCGTAGTCGACGATATGGTGATCCTTTCTGTCTATTGATTACGGATCTGGATCACTTCAAGGAGGTCAACGACCGCCACGGTCACGCTGTAGGTGATGAGATGTTGAGGCGGTTTGCGGCTTTGCTGCGCGATCATTGCCGACAGGGCGACCTGGTCGCCCGCTTTGGAGGTGAAGAGTTCGTGTTGTTACTGCCCGATGCTCATTTGGAAAGCGCGGTAGCTTGTGCCGAGCGGATCCGCCAGCGGTTGGCGTCACAGCCGCTGGCGCCGCAGGTTGGGCGGGTGACGGCCAGCTTTGGCGTGGCGATGCTGGCCACCGATGAGGAAGGTGGCGATTTGCTGCGGCGGGCTGATCAGGCGCTATACCGCTCCAAGAAGGAGGGCCGCAACCGGGTCACTCAGTCGATTGCCCCCGGTCAGAATGCCGCGCCCAATACAGGGTGTTGCTAAAAATGCCGCTTTACACCCACACTCTTGGTGAAGGATCGGGCATCGTGTTAGTGCATGGCTGGGGAATGCACTCGGGTGTTTGGGAGGATGTCGTCGAAGGGCTGCTCGACCATTACCGGGTCACAGTGCTGGATTTACCCGGTCATGGTTACAGCCAGGGGCCGGAAGCGAGGCGCGCGTTGAGCGATTGGGCACTGGCGGTGTTGGCGGCGACGCCAGCTCCGGCGGCGTGGATCGGCTGGTCGTTGGGCGGGTTGGTGGCGCAGCAGGCGACGTTGATCGCCCCGGAGCGAGTTAGCCGGTTAGTATTGGTCAACAGTACGCCCTGTTTCGTCCAGCGCCCTGACTGGCCGTATGGCATGGCTTTATCGGTGCTGCATCGTTTCGCCGAGGAGTTGCGCCAGGACTATCACGCCGTGCTGAGACGCTTCGTTGCGCTGGAGGTGCATGGCGGTGAACACGCCAGCGCTCAGTTGAAACAACTCAAAGCGATGCTCTTCCAGCACGGGGAGCCGGATGTAGCGGCTTTGGAGGATGGGCTGGCGATTCTGGAAACGACTGATCTGCGTGCGGAGTGTTCGCGGATTCAATGTCCAACCCTGCTGTTGATGGGACAGCGCGATCAACTGGTTCCGGCGGGAGCGGGGGAGGCGATGTTGCAGCGATTGCCGGATGCCCGGCTGCATGTCTTCCCTCGTGCAGGCCATGCGCCGTTCTTCTCCCATTTGCCAGGATTCCTGGCGCAACTCAGAGCGTTTCTCGATGCATGATGACCGTGAAGGCTTGCCGTTCGCCCCCGACCGGAATCGGTTGCGGTGTGCTTTCGAACGGGCGGCGGGGCATGACGATGATGCGGCGTTCTTCCTCCGCGAAATCGGCGGGCGGCTGCTGGAGCGACTCGATCTGCTCAAGCTGAAACCGGAGGTCATCCTCGATGTCGGCTGCGGAACCGGCGTTATCACCGCGCAACTGATGAGGAAATATCGCAAAGCGCGAGTAATCGGCCTGGAAAGGACGCCGGCGATGGTGGTGAAAGCCCGCAAACGGGCGCCGTGGCTGCGGACGTTGTATGGACTCTGTGCGGAACCGGAGGCTATACCGCTGGCCGACGCCCGTTTTGATCTGATTTTCTCCAATCTGGCCCTGCCCTGGACGGTCGATCTGGATGGGACCCTGGCCGAATTTCGCCGGTTGCTCAAACCCGGTGGCGCTTTGTTGTTCAGTACGCTGGGTCCCGACACCCTGCTGGAACTGCGACGCAGTTGGGCGATAGCTGGCGATGGCTACAATCATGTCAACGCCTTTCTGGACATGCATGATATCGGGGACGCTTTGTTGCGGGCGCGACTGGCCGAGCCGGTGATGGATGTGGAACGGCTGACCCTCACCTACCCGGAAGTGGATCGCCTGGCGCATGATTTGGGTCGGCTGGGCGTCCGCAACGTGACCCGTGGTCGGCCCACAGGCTTAACCAGCAAAGGTCGTTGGCGAGCGATGCGGGATGCCTATGAGCAGTATCGCCGCCCGGATGGTTTGCTTCCGGTCAGTTGTGAGGTGGTTTATGGTCACGCTTGGGGGCCACTGCCGAATCCAGCCCGCTCTCACCACGAAGGGTTATCGGTTTTTCCATTATCGCGGCTGCGGCGGTAGCGGTTTACCTCAGCACCGTCAAAGAACCCATCTATAGCGCTCCTATGTAGGTTGTGGAATTTCCAAGCAACATTAAAAAGTTCTACGACCCACCCGCCTAACGTCCAAGCTTAGCGGCGTAGCGTTAGCGGAGTCTGCTGGAGCGCCATGCTAGGCTTTGGGGTTAACCAGTTCATCAACCGTTAAACCTATATCTTTTGCGATTTGCCGAAGCAAAATAGGCGATATGTCACGACCCGCATGGAATGGTACTGTGGTAGATCGACCATCCGGGTGGCGAAACTGCTTATGAGCCCCACGTTGCCGAACTTCGGCAAATCCCAGCGCCTCAAGTAATGCAATAACTTCGCGAGGCTTGAGAGTAGGCAAGTGTCCCATGCTCTTACGCCACAACGACGTTTTGAGTTCCGATGAATTCGGAGTCTAGTTTAGGCTCGCCGTCCTCAAGCAGCATTTCAATGACTTCTCGAAGGTTTTTGTTTAATTCATCCAATGTTTCTGCTTGGGTATGTGCTCCTTGAAACCCAGGAATGAACCCCACATAAAAACCAGTGTCTTGACAACGTTCAACAATTGCAGTGTAAATTCTCATGGTATTTCCTGTGAAGGTTCGTGTTCGGTGCTGGTTGTAACCACCCCTTGGCCTTACGTGGCGGTAATGAAACCACTCGCTCCGGGTGTATTGCTTGCTTTTTCATAAGGTCTTCAAAAATAGCCTCTGCTGGCTTCGGATATGACGAGTTCAGATACGAAAACGCTGTAATTAGGGCGTTGTGTTTCCCACCAATCCAATGTCGCGGCTTGGTTTGCCATGGCGTGTAAATCGTTGCTTGGCTGTGCCGTCAAATAGCTGAAAACGGACGTCTCGATATATACGGATGCTTTCAAAAAAACACCTGCGTTTTGTTAGATTGGCTGAATATCCTGCAAAATGGCAAGTTACGCTGCGCTAAGCCGCCCTACGGGTTCTACGGGCTCTAAACAACCACAAGCCGCGCAACGGTCACAGGCACAGCAGACGGCTAAAGCCGTTGACGGCAATCCCGACGCACGCGCCTAGAGCGGCAGGCTTCCAAACCTGGGCGACGCGGGGGCCGGACGAGATCAGTATGGCCACACCCGGCAGATCGAGCGGGTTAATCAAAAATCCGGCGCTTTGATTCAACAAATCCACGGTGAAGCTCCCCTGACGCATGAGTTCATCCAGAGTCCCTAACAGGGCGGTGCCGCCGGCCAGATACTTGACGACCGTGGGCAGAATCAGGGCTGGGTCGATGCTCAATTGACCGAGCAGTGGCGCCAATCCGTGAGTGAGCGCGTCCACGATACCGGCCTGGCGCAGGGCGGTTACCAAGACCAGTGACAATACCAACAGCGGAATCGCGCCGATAGCGATCTTGAAGGCTTCCGCGCCGGCCCGGTTAATCGTATCCAGGATGCCCTTGGTCCCTTCGGCGCTGGAATGCTTGAGCGTCTCGTTGGTCAGGTGTTCTTCGACAGACAAGTTTCGGCCAAAGCCGTAGCAGGTAGCAGCGGCGGCTACCAGTCCGCCGATCAACGAAAATAGCAGGGTTGGCCCCAGGTGCAAACCCAAAGCGGTCAGTGGCAGGCTGGTGTTGGCCTGCGACATGGCGAACACCATCGCGAGGGTGGCGGCCAGGTGTCGGTTTGAAGCGCCCCGTTGTTCCATCATGGTCAGGGTTGCTATCGGCGCGGCAAAGCTGACAAAACTGATTTGCAATGCCGCGAAGATGCCCAGCCCGGTTAGCCCAAAAGGCCTAACGACCGGGGTGAGCCGGCTGACCAGCACGTCCAGAACCCCTTTTGCTTCCAGCAAGCGCATCAGGCACAGCATGAACACCATCACCGGCAACAGCACGAACAATGCCAATTCAATGGCGGCGCGGCCGGCTGTCAGAATAACGTCCATGATGATAGATATCATCAGATTCTCCGTGAGAGACCCCGTTCTTCAGGGCCGGGATGGAGCGCGCCGCGCAAAGGGCGGTCATTGTTTTCGAGCGCACCTGACGGATGAGATCAAGCAAGGCCCCTGTATTCCGCTTCCAGTCGCGCTAATTCCTCTGGCGTATTCATATTGCGAAACATCGCCGGCCAGTCCATAAATTCCACTCGTGCGGGCTGATATTGTTGTAACCAACGGCCTACGCCGCCTTGACCTTCAGCGATCCATTGACTCAGATCACCCCGCAATGTCACCGGTAACAACGCAAACACCGGCTGCCAATAACCCTCATTGAACGCTACACTGACTGCTGCGCCTTCCCGCTCCAGCGCCGCCCACATCCGTTGCCCATAATCCGGCGGCAACAAGGGCGAATCACAGGGCGCTGTCAATAAACAGGGCGTCCGGGCCGCATCCATCGCCGCCCATATGCCTGCCAGCGGTCCGCGAAACCGACAATCCGGGGCATCACTGATCACCCGGCAACCGAACTCACTATAACGGTCCTGATGGCGGTTGGCGCTGATCAGCAATTCCGCCACCTGTGGCCGCAATCGGCGAATACCATGGGCAATCAACGGTTCACCCGCCAGCAGCAGCAAACCCTTATCCCGCCCACCCATACGTTCAGCGCGCCCGCCCGCCAGAATCACGCCAGTGATCTGCGTTGAATAATCCTGCATAGTCGCCATTTTTTTAGCAGCACCTCCGCCTGCATCTCCCGGTTTTTCGAGTTACCCCTATGGAATCATCCCGGCCCTATTTCGGCAACGCCCGCGAAACCTTTTTTCGATTTAATTAATAAATAAAACAGTTAGTTAATAGCCAACTCTGCTATACCTCCAAAGAGGTAATCCATAATCTGAACCAGTCCGCAGACGCTAATAACCCTGATTTCTCTACGCATGAAAGGAGGTAGCATCGCACATGCAGCATAAAAACGAGGTTCGTCATGGCTACGACGCTTCAGCAAAAACAAATTTCCGTATTAACCATGAATACCCTGGCCTTCGCGGTGAATTTCGCCGTGTGGGTGATGTTCTCGGTGATCGGCATCAAAATCAAGGCGGAACTGAATCTCAGCGAAACCGAATTTGGCCTGTTGGTGGCGACGCCGATCCTGACCGGTTCGCTGGTGCGCTTGCCGCTGGGCATCCTGACCGACCGCTACGGTGGGCGAATCATCTTCTTCATCCAGATGCTGCTGGTAGCGATTCCCACCTGGTTGCTGTCCTACGCCACCGAGTATTGGCAATACCTGGTCCTGGGCCTGTTCGTCGGCCTGGCCGGCGGTTCCTTCGCTGTGGGCATTGCCTACACCTCGGCCTGGTTCAGCAAGGAACGGCAGGGTACGGCGATGGGCATCTTCGGCGCGGGCAACGCTGGGTCGTCGCTGACCAAGTTCATCGCTCCGCTGATCATCGCCGCTTTCGGCGCCTGGCAGATGGTGCCCAAGGTCTATGCCGTCGCCCTGGTGGTGATGGCGGTGCTGTTCTGGTTCTTCACCTATACCGACCCGCTCCACGAAAAGGGCGCTGACCAGAACCGGGTTCGCCAGACCCTGGGTCAGCAGCTCCTGCCATTGTTGGACGCCCGGGTGTGGCGTTTCGGTCTGGCCTACGCTTTCGTCTTTGGCGCATTCGTCGCTATGGCGTTATGGCTGCCCAAATACTATGTCGGCGAATACGGCCTGCCATTGGCCACCGCCGCCTTCCTGACCATCTTCTTCGATCTGCCGTCCGGGGCCATCCGCGCCCTGGGCGGCTGGGCCTCGGATAAATGGGGCGGCAACACCGTGACCTGGTGGGTGCTGTGGATCAGCCTGATTTGTCTGTTCCTGCTCAGTTATCCGCCGACCACGATGACCATTCACGGTATCAAGGGTGATGTCTCGATCAGTCTGGGTATGGGCATCGTCCTGTTCACCATTCTGGTGTTTATCGTCGGCCTGGCGCAAGGCTTCGGCAAGGCCAGCGTCTATCGCAGCCTGGCGGATCATTATCCGGCCCAGATGGGCGTGGTCGGTGGCATCGTGGGGCTGATCGGCGGCCTGGGCGGTTTCGTTCTGCCGATCATGTTCGGCGTCGCCGCCGACGCGGTGGGCGTGCGCAGCAGTTGCTTCATGCTCATGTTCCTGCTGGTGGTGGTCACCATGCTCTGGACCTGGATCGCCGAGAAGAATGAACGCGAGGAGATTCTGGACCGGCACGCCGACGTTCGCGCCGAAATGGCGGGCGCCGAACTGGTCGACCGGGTGCATCGGCGCCGGCATTTGCTGGTGGACTGGCGGCCCGACGACGAAAACTTCTGGCAGCAGGTGGGCCGGCGCGTCGCCAACCGCAACCTGTGGTTGTCCATGCCCGCTCTGCTGCTGGCTTTTGCGGTCTGGGTGGTGTGGAGCGTGATCGTGGTCAAGCTGCCCAAGGTTGGCTTCCAGTTTACCCCGAACCAGTTGTTCTGGCTGGCGGCGTTGCCCGGCCTGTCCGGTGCGTTATTCCGGGTGCTGTATTCCTTCGTCGTGCCGATTTTCGGCGGACGCAACTGGACGGTGTTTAGCACCGCGCTGCTGTTGTTGCCGACGTTGTGGATCGGCGTGGCGGTGCAGGACCTCAACACCCAATACGCCGTCTTTGTCGCCATCGCGCTGCTGTGCGGGCTGGGCGCGGGCAATTTCTCCTCCAGCATGGCCAACATCAGCTTCTTCTACCCGCAACGGCTGCAAGGCACGGCGCTGGGCCTGAACGCCGGCGTCGGCAACCTCGGCGTTGGGCTGGCACAGTTGATCACCCCGATTGCGATTTATGGCGGGGCCTTGCTGATTCTTGGCGGCGAGGCGCAAACCCTGAATGATGAGACCGGCGCAGCGACCCGCATCTGGTTGCAGAACGCGGGCTTTATCTGGGTGCCTTTCATTGTGGCCGCCGCCGTCGCCGCTTACTTCGGCATGGATAACATCGCTACGGTTAAGGCCGGTTTCGCCGATCAAGTGGCGATTTTCAAGCATAAACACCAATGGCTGATGAGCTGGCTCTACACCGGCACGTTTGGCTCCTTCATCGGTCTGGCCGCCAGTTTCCCGATGCTGGTCAACACCGAGTTTCCGACGGTGGACGCCTTCAAATTTGCCTTCATTGGCCCGTTGCTGGCGGCGCTGGTGCGGCCCATCGGCGGTTGGCTGGCCGACCGCCAGGGCGGTGCGGCGATCACTTTCTGGAGCTTCATGATCATGGCGGTGGCTCCGCTAGGCGCTCTGCTGTTCCTGCCCGGAGCGGAGGGCGGCGGCAGCGTGGTGGGTTTCGTGCTGATGTTCCTGATCCTATTCCTGGCGGCGGGCATCGGCAACGGCTCGACCTTCCGGATGATTCCGACCATTTTCCGCACCCTGCGCGAGCAGCAGGTCGTGGACCGTAGCGACACAGCGGCGCTGGAGCAGGCGCGGCGCATGGGGATTACCGAGGCCGCCGCGACGCTGGGCTTCAGTTCGGCGGTCGCTGCATTTGGCGGGTTCTTCATCCCCATCGCCTATGGCGCGTCCATCGGGCTGACCGGCGGTTTCCACAGCGCGCTGCTCTTCTTCAGCCTGTTCTATCTGAGCTGCCTGTTCATCACCTGGAAATGGTATTCGCGCAAGGAGGCCGAGGTGCCGTGTTGACAGGAAATAGAGATTAGGAATTAGGAACTGGGGTTGGGATTGGGCCGCCATCTGATCCCACCCCTAACTACTAACTGCTAATCACTGACTACTAATCACTGTTTTTCCGCGACTGGAGCACGAAAACGATATGTCCGAACACAACCCCCGCACCTGGTTGAGTACCTGGACCCCGGAAGACCCGGGGTTCTGGGAATCCAAGGGTAAGAGTCTGGCCTGGAAAACGCTGACCATCACCACCCTGAATCTGATGATGGCGTTCATTGTTTGGTTCATGGTCAGCGCCCTGGTCGTGCGCCTGCCTAACATCGGCTTCAAGCTGACGCCAACCCAGTTGTTCTGGTTGGCGGCCATGCCGGGGCTGGCCGCCGGTATCCTGCGCGCCATCCACACCTTCCTGATTCCGCTGTACGGCACCCGCCATGTCGTGGCTTTCTCCACCCTGTCGTTGCTGATTCCGGCACTGGGCTGGTTCTTTGCAATTCAGGACCCCACTACTCCTTACTGGGTACTGCTTCTGCTGTCTTTCCTGGCCGGGCTGGGTGGGGGTAACTTCTCTTCATTCATGCCCTCGACCAGTCTGTTCTTCCCCAAGCGTCTGCAAGGCACCGCGCTGGCGATTCAGGCGGGCATCGGCAATTTCGGCGTCAGCGTGGTGCAGTTCGTCACGCCGTGGATTATCGGCTTTGCACTGTTCGGCACGCTGGCCGGTGTGTCTCAAACCTTCGTTCCTTCCGTGCCGGGCGCTGCTACCAAGCCGATGTGGTTGCAAAACGCGGCGTTGATCTATGTGCCGTTCATTGTGGTGTTCGCCATCGCCGCCTGGGTGATGCTGAAGTCGGTGCCGGTACGGGCCAACTTCCGGGAACAGCTCGACATCTTCCATTTCAGCAACCTGCACGGCTTTTGGATGACGTCGCTCTACATCATGACTTTCGGTTCATTCTCCGGCTTCGCCGCCACCTTCCCGTTGATGATCAAGCAGATGTACACGGTATTGCCAGGGGGGCCCGATCCGTTGGCTTGGGCCTTTCTTGGCCCACTGGTCGGCGCCACCGCCCGCGTCATCGCCGGCCCGATCTCCGACAAATTGGGTGGCGCCATTGTTACCCATTGGTCCGGCATCGGTCTGCTGGCCTGCGCCATCGGCGTCACCTTCTACACCCACCCCACCTCGATAGCTGACTTCCCGTTATTCGTCGGGCTGATGCTGGGTGTGTTTTTCTTCAGCGGCGTCGGCAACGCCAGCACTTTCAAGCAGATGCCGATGATTTTCGAGCCGCGCCAAGCGGGCGGCATCATCGGCTGGACTTCGGCGATGGCCTCGTTCGGTCCGTTCATCTTCGGAATGTTGATCGGCTGGTCGTTCGCCGCGACCGGTTCACCCAACGCCTTCTTCTACGGCGTAGCGGTTTTCTACTTGTTCAACATCGCCATCAACTGGTGGTTTTACGCCCGGAAAGGGGCGGAGAAACCTTGTTAGTCAGTGAGTAATAGTAGGTTGGATTAGCGCGCAGCGCGTAATCCAACATGGGGTTCATCACTATAACCCTGTTGGGTTACGGCCTGACGGCCTAACCCAACCTACGTCATCCGAGGTCAATCATCATGAGTCATTTTCTCGACCGATTGAATTTCTTCAAGAAAGTCACCGACACTTTTTCCGGCGATCATGGCGTCGTCACCAATGAGGATCGGGGCTGGGAGGACGCTTACCGCGCCCGCTGGCAGCACGACAAAATCGTGCGCTCGACCCATGGGGTGAATTGCACCGGCTCTTGTAGCTGGAAGATTTACGTCAAAAACGGTCTGGTCACCTGGGAAACCCAGCAGACCGATTATCCGCGCACCCGCGATGACTTGCCCAATCATGAGCCGCGGGGTTGTCAGCGCGGGGCGTCGTATAGCTGGTATCTGTACAGCGCCAACCGCGTGAAATATCCAATGGTGCGCGGGCGGTTGCTGAAACTCTGGCGAGAAGCGTTGACTGCGCATAGAGACCCGGTGGACGCCTGGGCTTCGATTGTCGAAAACCCGGCGAAAGCGGCTGAATATAAAACCAAACGCGGCCTGGGTGGCTTTGTCCGGGCGACCTGGGAAGAAGTCAATCCATTGATCGCCGCCGCCAATGTGTACACCGCCAAGAAATACGGCCCGGACCGCATTTACGGCTTCTCGCCGATTCCGGCCATGTCGATGGTCTCCTACGCCGCTGGCTCCCGTTATTTATCGCTGATTGGCGGCGCGTGCGGATCGTTCTATGACTGGTACTGCGATTTGCCGCCGGCCAGCCCGATGATCTGGGGCGAACAGACCGACGTACCCGAATCGGCGGACTGGTACAACTCCACCTTCCTGATGATGTGGGGTTCCAACGTCCCGCAGACTCGCACTCCCGACGCTCACTTTATGACCGAGGTGCGCTACAAGGGAACTAAGACGGTCGTGGTCTGCCCGGACTACTCGGAAGCCTCGAAATTTGCCGACATTTGGCTGCACCCGAAGCAAGGCACCGACGCCGCCGTGGCGATGGCGATGGGCCACGTCATTCTCCGCGAATTTTATGTGGACGGGAAATCGGACTATTTCACCGATTACGCTCGGACGAAAACCGATTTCCCGATGCTGGTTTTGCTGGACAAGGGCAAGGACGGGGCTTACATCAATGGCCGATTCCTGCGCGCCTCTGATTTGGCGGACAACGCCGGGCAAGCGAATAACCCGGAATGGAAGACGCTGGCTTTTGACGAGAACAGCGGGAATTTGATCGTGCCCAATGGCTCTATCGGCTTCCGCTGGGGCGAGAAGGAAGGCATGGTCGGCAAATGGAATTTGGAGCCGAAAGAGTCGCTGACCGGCGCTGAAACCCAGTTACGCTTGTCAGTCGCGGAAATCAATGACGCTATCGTTCCGGTCGCCTTCCCCTATTTCGGCTCAACCGAACATCCGCATTTTGCCTGCACTAGCCATAACCCGATTCAGGTGCGTCATGTGCCGGCTAAGAAGGTGAAGCTGGCGAACGGCTCCGAAGCGTTGGTGACGACCGTTTATGACCTGACGCTGGCGCAGTACGGTCTGGATCGCGGTATGGGCGGAGAAAATGTCGCCAAGACCTTTGACGATGACGTGCCTTACACCCCGGCCTGGCAGGAAAAAATCACTGGCGTGCCCCGCGCCCAGATCATCACCGTCGCCCGCCAGTTCGCCGAAAACGCCGATAAAACCCATGGCAAGTCGATGATCATTATCGGCGCGGCGATGAACCACTGGTATCACATGGACATGAATTACCGGGGGGTCATCAACATGCTGATGATGTGTGGCTGCGTCGGCCAGAGTGGCGGCGGCTGGTCGCACTATGTCGGTCAGGAGAAGCTGCGCCCGCAAACCGGCTGGACCGCGCTGGCGTTCGCGCTCGACTGGCACCGTCCGCCCCGACATATGAACTCCACCTCGTTCTGGTACATTCACAGCAGTCAGTGGCGGCATGAGAAGCTGGCGATGACCGAGATTCTCTCGCCATTAGTCAATCCTGATCAATGGCAAGGGACGCAGATTGACTACAACGTGCGGGCCGCCCGGATGGGCTGGCTGCCGACTGCGCCGCATTTCGATGTCAATCCGCTGGGCGTTGCCAAGGCCGCTGAAGCCGCCGGGCAAGCGCCTGCCGCCTATCTGGCCGAGAATCTGAAAGCGGGCAAGGTCAGCTTCGCCTTTGAAGACCCGGATAATCCGGTCAACTTCCCGCGCAATCTGTTTGTGTGGCGCTCTAACCTGCTCGGCTCTTCCGGCAAGGGCCATGAGTATTTCCTGAAATACCTGCTGGGCACGACTCATGGCGTGCAGGGCAAGGATTTGGGCGAGGAAGGCGGCGAGAAACCGCTGGAAGTGCAATGGCGCAAGGGCGTGGAAGGCAAACTGGATTTGCTGGTGACGCTCGACTTTCGCATGTCCACCACTTGCATGTATTCCGACATCGTGCTGCCCACCGCTACCTGGTATGAGAAGAACGATCTCAATACCAGCGACATGCATCCGTTCATTCACCCATTGTCAGCGGCGGTTGATCCGGCCTGGGAATCGCGGACGGACTGGGATATTTTCAAGGGCATCGCCAGGACCTTTTCAGAAGTGTGCGTCGGTCATCTCGGTGTGGAGAAGGACATCATCGCCTTGCCGACGCATCACGATACCCCGACCGAACTGGCTATGCCGGACGTGAAGGACTGGAAAAAAGGCGAGTGTGACCTGATTCCCGGCAAGACCGCGCCCAGCCTGATCGTGGTGGAACGCGATTATCCCAACACCTACAAGAAGTTCACTTCGGTCGGGCCGTTGCTGGACAAGCTCGGTAACGGTGGCAAGGGCATCAGTTGGAATACGCAGGATGAGGTCGATGCGCTGGCGACGCTGAATTACACGGTGCTGGAGGAGGGCGTTTCCCAGGGTCGGCCCCGGATTGAGACCGACATCGACGCCGCCGAAATGGTCATGATGCTAGCTCCGGAAACCAACGGCCATGTCGCGGTGAAAGCCTGGGAAGCGTTGGGCAAGATCACTGGTCGTGACCATACCCATCTGGCCATTCCCAAGGAACACGAGAAAATCCGCTTCCGCGACATTCAGGCCCAGCCGCGCAAGATCATCTCTTCACCGACCTGGTCCGGGCTGGAAGATGAAAAGGTCAGCTACAACGCCGGCTATACCAACGTCCATGAATTGATCCCGTGGCGCACCGTGACCGGTCGCCAGCAGTTCTATCAGGATCATGCGTGGATGCTCGGTTTTGGCGAAGCGATGTGCGCTTACCGCCCGCCGGTGGACATGAAGACCGTTGCGCCGATCATCGGCAAACGGCCCAATGGCAACAAGGAAATCGTCCTGAACTTCA
>CAZDVY010000057.1:0-9443 GCA_964508935.1 uncultured Candidatus Competibacteraceae bacterium
TTGTCGCGCTGGTGCAGCCCGATAGAGGGTTCATCCAGCACATACATGACCCCGACCAGCCCCGCGCCGATTTGCGAGGCCAGCCGGATGCGTTGCGCTTCGCCGCCGGACAGGGTGTCGGCGCTGCGCTCCAGACTGAGATAATCCAGGCCGACGTTGACCAGAAAGTTCAGCCGCTCGTTGATTTCTTTGACGATCTTGGCTGCGATTTCGCCGCGCCGGCCCGGCAGGCTCAGTTGGGCGAAAAACTCGCGGGCCGCGCCAATGGGCAGCGCGACGATCTCCGGGACGCTCTGGCCGGCGACGAACACATGGCGGGCGGAGCGGGTCAACCGCGCCCCCTGGCAGGACGGGCAGGGCCGACTGCTGAGATATTTCGCCAATTCATCGCGCACCAGGTTGGAATCCGTTTCGCGGTAACGGCGCTCCATGTTGGCGATCACGCCTTCAAAAGCATGACGGCGGATTTGGGTTTCACCACGACTGTTGGTATAGGCAAAGTCGATGACCTCGCCGTTGCTGCCGTGCAGGATGATCGTGCGAATGCGGGTCGGCAGTTCCTGAAACGGCGCATCCAGCGCAAAGTCGTAATGTTGCGCCAGGGATTTGATCAGTTGAAAATAATAGAAATTGTCCCGGTCCCAGCCGCGCACCGCCCCTTTGGCCAAACTTAAATGCGGATGTCCGACCACCCGTTCCGGGTCAAAAAATGGCTTCGCTCCCAACCCGTCGCATTCCGGGCAGGCACCAACCGGGTTATTGAAGGAGAACAGGCGCGGCTCCAGTTCGCTCAGGCTGTAACCACAGATCGGACAGGCATAACCGGCGGAAAACAGCCACTCCGCCCGTTCCGGTTCATCCAGAAACGCCACCCGCGCCACGCCTTCCCCCAACCGCAACGCTGTTTCAAACGATTCCGCTAACCGCTGACCGAGATCATCACGCACCTTGAAGCGATCGACTACGACTTCAATCGTATGCTTACGGCGCAAATCCAGCGGCGGCGGGCTGTCCAGTTCCACCACTTCGCCGTCGATCCGGGCGCGGACGAAGCCCTGCGCCTGCAATTCCCGCAACAGCTTCGCATGTTCGCCCTTGCGTTCCTTGACCACCGGGGCCAGCAGCATCAACCGCTCGCCTTCTGGCAACGCCAGCACCTGATCGACCATTTGGCTGACCGTTTGCGCGTCCAGGTCAATGCCATGATCGGGGCAGCGCGGGATGCCGGCCCGAGCGTAGAGCAACCGCAAATAATCGTAAATTTCGGTAATCGTGCCGACTGTGGAGCGGGGATTATGCGACGTGGATTTCTGCTCGATGGAAATCGCCGGCGACAGGCCCTCGATGTGATCCACATCCGGTTTTTCCATCAGCGACAGGAACTGTCGGGCGTAGGCAGACAGCGATTCGACGTAGCGACGCTGGCCTTCGGCGTATAGCGTATCGAACGCCAGCGACGATTTGCCGGAACCGGACAGCCCGGTAATGACGATCAGCCGGTCGCGGGGCAGGTCGAGGTCAATATTCTGAAGATTGTGAGTACGGGCGCCGCGAATTTTGAGGGTGTCCATAGGGGCCAGGGTTGAGATGGGTTGAGAAGGGTCGCCATGATCAGCGATGACGATTAACATCATCGCCTCAGTCAATTCGTCATATCGCCCGGCATGAACTACGCTTGCTTTAGCTTTAAAAATAACTGGGTCTTACGCTTGATCCATACTTGAGGAAAACTGACCCGATGCAATTGAATGGCTCCAAGACCGAAGAAAACCTGAAAGCCGCCTTTATCAGCGAAGCACAGGCGAACCGCCGTTATCTCTATTTCGCCAACAAAGCGGACATCGAGGGACAGAGTGATCTCGCTGCTCTGTTCCGCTCGACGGCGGAAGGCGAAACCGGCCATGCCTACGGCCATCTGGACTACCTGGCGCAGACCGGCGATCCGGTCACGGGTCTTCCTATGGGCGCTTCACGTGACAATCTGAAGTCCGCGATTGCCAGCGAAACTCAGGAATACACCGACATGTATATCGGCATGGCCCAGACCGCTCGTGCTGAAGGCTTCGACGAAATCGCTGACTGGTTCGAAATGCTGGCCAAGGCTGAACGCTCGCACGCCAACCGCTTTCAAAGAGCGCTGGACGCCCTGGTCGATTGACGGATCGCAAATCAGGAAAATCCTGATGACCGACTTTGGCAACGAATCGCCGCCCGCTGCAAAAACTGCGCAGTTTCCTCCTCCAACCATGCCGGATCACCGAGTCGCTCAACCGGCCCGGTGAGCGTGATTTCTCCGCAAAGTTCGTCTGCAATCAGGGCCAAACGCAGCGCGAGTAGCACAGGTTGATCACACTCCCCGCTGCCCGGTTGCAGCGCGATCCGCACAACCAGCGACGCCGTTGCAGCTTCCAGGTGAATAATCGTCGCCGCAACCGGATGGCCCACCGTCCGGCTCCGCTCCACCAGTGCAAAAACCAGTTCCCGCTTCACGAACGTTTGCACCGACTCCAGAATATCGTTTAATTGCGCCTCGGCTTGACGCAGTGCCTGCGGAATGCTGTGCTGTTGTTCATTTTCCTGTGCGATCACTGCTCGCAGCCGGGCAAACGCCTTTGGCAATGCGCCGGAGTGGAACCCCCGTCGCAACAGGGTATACAGGGTTTCCCCCGCCGGGCCGAAATGCGCCGGCTGGATACGGTCAGGATGATTAGCGTCATACAGCTTCCAGTTCTCCCTCAGTTCCCAGGCCAGAAAACCGAACAGCCCGGGCAGCAGCAGAATGGTCACAGTGACCAGTGGCAGGCTGATAAACTGAGGCAACACCGGATTCAAAAGCGTCAGCATTGCTGTCGTCAGCATCGGCAAAAACGGCAACATCAGCTTGTGGGAAACCGTTACCACCGGAAAATGCTTGATCGGATTAATCTGTGGTTCGACCAGCACGGTGGCGTAAAAATGGATGAAATAACTCAGCCCTCCCCACAGCGGCCCGATAACCGCCTTGACAATCATCACCCCCCATCCTTCTCCATGATGATGGCTGACCACTTCATCAACCCGGTGCAATCCCTGCTCAACGCTGTGCATCAATCCGTTAAACAGGTCTATCACCCAGTGCAGCAAACCGATGGCCAGCGTATGGCGAACTTGACGCCAGAAGGTAATGAGCCGGGTCGTCAAACCATCCAGTAGCTGGCGCCCCGCCCGGCTATTGCGCAGAAATGTTCCCAGAATGAAGCCCAGGATGAGCAGAAATCCCGGCAACCCTTCAATACCCGGTGCGAGATGGCCCGTCACACCGATGAATGGCATGGCCAGGATCAGGCCGATCAGCGATGGTTCCAGCAGGTAGCGAAAAATTTTCCGCACCAGCGCATGACGCAACCAACCAGCTCGCCGCCAGCGCAAGAGTCGCAGCAGTCCCTGATACAAACATTTGCCAAACAACCACTTAAAACCCCGCCCCAGCGCCGTAACCACATAACGTCCCCGTGCGGTGTGCAACGCAACGAGCAATCCCGTACCCACACCCAGGACCGACCCGACATTGACCACCGAGAGCGTTCCATGAGCCAAGGGGGTTAGACTGAGCAAATAAGCCAGAGCCTCCAGGCTGATGAAAGCAATGCCAAACGGCAATAGCAAAAAACGGGTGATCGCCCGGCCTGGCGCAGAACCAAACAAAGGCGCACTCAGTTGTTGTAACCCTTTCAGATAAAACTCACCAGGTTGATAAACTCCCGGCAGCGCCGCACGGGCCTGACTGTCGAAGTGCGTCAACCGATCCCCCAGAATCAACTCGCGCCAGCCTGCATCAGGCAACCGCAGTGCATTGCGGGCCACGGCGTCGCGCAGATCCGTAAAGCGTAGATGCCAGCGCCGCAGAATGACCTCGCATAACTCTTCCTGGAGTAGATTCCGCGCCACTCGCTGTTTATGATCGGTGGGGAGGAATCCCACCTGATCGAGCAATTCGCTCAGGCGCGGCAAGAGCGGTTGGCGCAGCCGCTGGCTTATCTGTTCTCCCAGCGTCTGCAACGGTGCGCTGAAATAGGCGATTTCAGCCCCGGACCAGGGGAGCTGATCCAGCCGGATTTTTGCCGCATTCAATGTGCGCAGCGCTTTGAGCGGTCCCTGAAATGGCAGTCCACGCCGCAGCGGTTTTCGATGCCATAGCCAGGCCATTGGTTGCAAGCGGTAATATTCGGTTCGCCCTTCCAGACACACCCGCTCCAGATCATCCAGCAGGCGGGATGACCGGCTGGATCGTTGCGCCGCCTCTGGCTCATTCAGTAATCGTTGAACCCAGGTTTCCAGAATTCGGGTGGACGACGAATTCAGCCGCCACGTCACTGCGAGGTCGTTGATCAGGGCCGTCACCAAATCCCGCTGCCAGGCCCGCAACCGCTGGGCCACTGAATTCGCACTGGAGGCATCTCCCGGGTTGAGCTGCTGGTATTGCAGTACGGCGATGCTCAGATAACGGAGCGCCGTCCCGTAGCGCCCCGCCATCTCCGCACGGAAGGCAACCCGTACACTGTAACGAAAAAAGCGTAGCTGGATTGCTGACGCCCATTGCAGTGGCGTGGTCCATCCATAATCCAGGGCGCTGGCCCATTGTCCGATCATCGGCGCCAGGAGCGCGGTCAGGCCGTTGCTCACCCAAGTCACCCAGCTCGACTGTCGCGTCAAAGTCGAGGCTTGCCACAATGCATCCTGACAGAGCGCCTCCACCCGTAAAACCTGCTCTGCGCATTCCGGCGACTTACGATCCATGATTGGGCCGGTGCGAACTCTGATTCTGGATGACAGTTTCGACGCCAGGGGCAAAATGGTATTAGCGCCTTCGGTCAAATCAGGGTCATGGCGACCAAAGGGCAGTCGAATCGGCAGTTCCGGTTCATAGTCCGGCGTACAGTGAACCCCGGACGGGCGGCTTTTGACCAACATTTGCGGCCAGCGGCGACTATGGCGGGGCGGCGGCAAATCCAAGCCCCCCTCTTTCAGCCAGTGATCCAGCGCGCCCCAGTCTCCCATGGCCGGAAAAAAGTAAGCACGAGTTCCTGGAGCAAAGTAGCGCAGGTAAGTGACAAAGCCGACGAATTGGCGACACAGCGTGTTATCGTCCAGATCCAGCACTACCCGTTGATCCTGTTCCAGCAATTCCCGGGCTTCACGAAACGCCATATCGCCAATTTGCCGCGCCAATCCCCGTCCGCCAAAGTCGTCATGGTCCTGATTATCGTTGCGGGCGGTCTGCCAGGCGCGGGCGACCTCAGCCTCGAAGCGTCGTCCCCAGTAATTACGCAGCAAACGTTCTGGATCGCCAGCCGCCAGTTCCTGAGCGGAGGGCGTCGGCAGGAGAATGACCAGATCGGGCAAGCTGAGGCCCTCAATCACCGCCAGCGCATCAGGATTCTCGTCCTCCAGGCCGCGCAGAAAGACGGGCCGGGCGATCAGGTAATGACCGAGGGACGGGATTGCCAGACTCGATAGCCCATGCCCCCGGTCACGGCGCACCAATCGTTCCAACACGCGGGGATGGAAAAGAAACACGCCCTCGGTTGGCCTGAGAACTCGCCGGTAAAAGGCTCTCATTGTCAGTCGGGAAGACATGCGTTCGGCTGGCTAAACAGGCTGTCCATCCGCATCAGGGTAGCTAAAGACAGAAACGGGATACAACAGGGTGGGCATCAGGTTGATCCTCGCTGCCAGTGAGTCATGTAAGCAGATTTAGGAAACTGAGAGGATCAGCGCCATCTCCGATCAGGCCCGGAACTGCAGGTCATCGGGTCCATAGAGTTTCCCAATTTCCTGAATCAGCCTGTACAGGAACAAGGATGAGAAAATTTACACGGGAAGATCGTTGCCGCCTTTCAACTTCGCCAGCAGCGCGTCATTCACTTGCTGTGGATTGGCCTTGCCCTTAGACCATTTCATCACTTGGCCGACGAAAAAGCCGAACAGTCTGTCCTTGCCGGCACGGTATTGCGCGAGTTGCTCAGGATTGGCGGCGATCACGTCGTCAATGACCTTCTCAATCGCTGAAGTATCGGTAATCTGCCGCAAACCGCGCCGTTCGATAATCGCGTCAGCATCGCCTTCACCGGCCCATAGCGCTTCGAACACTTCTTTCGCAATTTTTCCGGAGATGGTGGAATCCTGAATCCGCCGCAACAACCCGGCCAGCCGTGTAGAACTCACCGGACTATCGGCCAGGTCCCGATTCTCCTTGTTCAAAAAGGCTGAAAAATCGCCCATCACCCAGTTGGCGCACAGCTTCGGCTCACCGCCCAGCGCGGCCACCGTAGCTTCGTAATAGTCCGCCAATGCGCGGCTGGCGGTCAGCACCCCGGCGTCATAGCCGGACAGCCCGTACTGTTCCATGAAGCGCTGCTTCTTGGCTTCCGGCAATTCCGGCAGGTCGGCGCGGGCCGCTTCGATAAACGCTTCGTCCAGCGCCAGCGGCAATAAATCCGGGTCGGGGAAGTAGCGGTAATCGTTGGCTTCCTCCTTGCTGCGCATCGAGCGGGTTTCGCCGCGCTCCGGGTCATACAGCCGGGTTTCCTGTACAACCTTGCCGCCGGATTCGATGAGTTCAATCTGCCGCTCAATCTCAAATTCAATCGCCCGTTCCACAAAGCGGAAGGAGTTGAGATTCTTGATTTCGGCGCGCGTGCCTAATTGTGGATCTCCCTTGCGGCGCACCGACACATTGGCGTCGCAGCGGAATGAACCTTCCTGCATGTTGCCGTCGCAGATGCCGAGATACACGACCAGTTGATGCAGTTTTTTCATATACGCCACAGCTTCTTTCGCCGAGCGCAAATCCGGTTCGGAGACGATTTCCAGCAAGGGTGTGCCGGCGCGGTTCAAATCAATCCCGGACAAACCGTGGAAGTCTTCATGCAACGACTTGCCCGCATCTTCCTCCAAATGGGCGCGGGTCACGCCGATCACCTTGCTGGAGCCGTCCTCCAGGTCAATGGTCAACTGGCCTTTCTGGACGATTGGCAGTTCGTACTGACTGATCTGATAGCCTTTGGGCAGGTCGGGATAAAAATAATTCTTACGGGCGAACACGGAACGCCGGGCCACCTGAGCGCCGATGGCCAGCCCGAACATCGCCGCCATGCGCACAACTTCCCGGTTTAGCACCGGCAATACGCCCGGCATCCCCAGATCAATAGCACAGGCTTGGGTATTCGGCTCCGCGCCATACGCCGTGGCGGCGCCGGAAAAAATCTTGCTCTGGGTGGCAAGTTGGGCATGGATTTCCAGCCCGATCACGGTTTCCCATTCCATCATATTGCGTAACCTGTAGAGATTGAAAACGAAGCGCCGCTGCTCTCCCTCCGGGAGAAGAGTCAAGCAAACGCCACTGGCGTTCGTTGATGCCAGTCCGTAACCTGCTGATAGCGGTGGGCGATGTTCAGCAGCCGATCCTCGGCGAAATAATCGCCGATCAACTGCAAGCCCACCGGGCGCTGGCCGACAAAGCCGACGGGTAATGACAATCCCGGCAACCCGGCCAGATTCACCGCGATGGTGTAAATATCCGACAGATACATGGTGATCGGATCGTCCACTTTCTCGCCGAGATTGAAGGCGACCGTCGGCGAAGTCGGCCCCATGATCACATCGACCTGAGTGAACGCCTGGCGGAAATCATCGCTGATCAACCGGCGAATCTGCTGCGCTTTCAGATAATAGGCATCGTAATAGCCGGCGGACAGTGCAAACGTACCGACCAGAATGCGTCGCTTCACCTCCGCGCCGAAACCTTCGCCCCGCGAACGGGTGTAAAGGTCCAGCAAATCCCTGGAATTGTCACAGCGATGGCCGTAGCGCACGCCGTCGAATCGGGCCAGATTCGAGGAGCATTCCGCCGGAGCCACCACGTAGTAGGCAGGAATCGCCAGATGGCTGTTGGGCAGGCTGATCTCGACAGTCTGCGCGCCCAGCTTCCGACATTCAGCAATGGCGTCTTCGACGACGCCGGCCACCGCGCTGTCCAGCCCCTCGCTGAAATATTCCTTCGGCAGGCCGATCTTCAGCCCGGCCAGCGGTTGGTCAAGCAGAGCGGCATAATCAGGCGCCGGCCGGTCGACGCTGGTGGAATCGCGCAAATCGAAACCGGCCATCGCCCCCAGCAACAGGGCGCAATCCTCGGCGGTGCGCGCCATTGGCCCACCCTGATCGAGACTGGAGGCATACGCGATCATTCCCCAGCGCGACACCCGGCCATAGGTCGGTTTGATGCCGGTGATGCCGCACAGCGCTGCGGGCTGGCGGATCGAGCCGCCGGTGTCCGTGCCGGTCGCGCCGGGCGTCAGCCGAGCGGCCACGGCGGCGGCGGACCCTCCGGACGAACCTCCCGGCACGGCGTCTAGGTCCCACGGATTGCGCACCGGGCCGTAATAACTGGTTTCGTTGGACGACCCCATAGCGAATTCATCCATGTTGGTCTTGCCGAGCATCACTGCGCCGGCGGCGTTGAGCCGCTCCACCACCGTGGCGTTATAGGGAGCGATGAAGCGATCCAACATCCGCGAACCGCAGGAAGTGCGCACACCCTCGGTGCAGAAAATGTCCTTATGGGCGATGGGAATGCCGGTGAGCGGGCCGGCAGCGCCTTGGCGGCGGCGTTCATCCGCCATCCGGGCCTGAGCGAACGCTGCTTCGGCGGTGATCGTGATAAAGGCGTTCAATGACGGATTGAAGCGTTCCACGCGCTCCAGCAGGGCGCGGGTCAATTCTTCGCTGCTGAATTCACCGGCGGCGAGGCTGGCGCTGAGTTGAGCGATGGTTTTTTCGTGCATGGGCATGTCAGGATGGGTTCACTCAATGATGCGCGCCGCTCCGGTGAACGAGGGGCGGCGCTTGATTCGATCACTTTTGGCGCCAGATGCCATTTCACTCGATCACTTTTGGCACCAGATACAATCCGGCTTCCACCCGGGGCGCAATCGCCTGGAAATGCTCGCGCTGATCGCATTCACTCACTTCATCGGCGCGCAGGCGTTGCGCCATCTCCAGTGGGTGGGCCATCGGCGCGACGCCGCTGGTGTCCACCGCGTTCATCTGTTCCACCAGTTCCAGGATCGCTGACAGGTTACGGGCGTAGACCGGTGCATCCTCTTCACGAATGGCTAAGCGCGCCAGATGGGCAATTTTGCCGACTTCGGCAGTCCCCAGGGGCGTCATGCGGATTCTCCTTGGCAGCGGGTTCAAAGATGTAACCCTATCATAATTTGCCGGCTTGCTCCTAACTCCCCTGCTTGTTAGCATTGACCTCTTTTGACGGACTGGACTTTCGACAACATGTTCAAATGGTTGCGCGGCAAGTTTTCCAATGATCTCTCGATTGATCTGGGAACTGCTAACACATTGATTTACGTTCGCGGAGCCGGCATCGTGCTCAACGAACCCTCGGTCGTCGC
>CAZDVY010000057.1:9543-16586 GCA_964508935.1 uncultured Candidatus Competibacteraceae bacterium
CATTGATTTACGTTCGCGGAGCCGGCATCGTGCTCAACGAACCCTCGGTCGTCGCTATCAATCAGGACCCCGTGCGCGGAGTGCGGACTATTGCGGCGGTGGGAACCGACGCCAAGCGGATGCTGGGTCGCACGCCCAACAATCTTTCGACCATCCGGCCCATGAAGGATGGGGTGATCGCGGATTTCACGGTCACCGAGAAGATGCTCCAGCACTTTATTCGCAAAGTGCATTCCCGAAAATTCTTTAACCCCAGCCCCCGGGTGCTGGTCAGTGTGCCCTGCGGCTCGACCCAGGTGGAGCGGCGGGCGATCCGCGAGTCAGCGATGGGCGCCGGGGCCAGGGTGGTCTATCTGATTCCCGAACCGATGGCGGCGGCGATTGGCGCCGGCATCCCGGTCGAAGAGGCGCGTGGGGCGATGGTGCTGGACATTGGCGGCGGCACGTCGGAAGTGGCGGTCATTTCGTTGAATGGCATCGTCTACGCCGGGGCAGTGCGCACCGGTGGCGACCGCTTCGACGAGGCCATTATCAACTACGTGCGCCGCAATTTTGGTGTACTGATTGGTGAACCGACCGCCGAGCGCATCAAGCATGAAATCGGCAGCGCCTATCCGACCTCCGAAGTCCGCGAGATCGAAATCAAGGGGCGCAATCTGGCCGAGGGGGTGCCACGCAGTTTCACCCTCAACAGCAACGAAATCCTCGAAGCCTTGCAGGAACCGCTGTCGAACATTGTCGGCGCGGTGAAAATGGCGCTGGAGGCGACCCCGCCGGAACTGGCCGCCGATGTCGCTGAACGCGGCATTGTCCTCACCGGCGGCGGGGCGTTGATGCGTGATATTGATCGATTGATTGTCGAAGAAACTGGCCTGAACGTGGTCCTTGCTGAGGATCCGTTGACCTGTGTGGCCCGGGGCGGCGGCCGGGTGCTGGAACTGATCGCCAAGGATGAACGCGCTATTGATGCTTTCGCCATTGAGTAGCTGTTGGCGGCCCTCAAATCCAGTCGGCGCATTCGCCACTTGTTCGCTGTGAACCCGACGGCCGTCCTGCAACTCGGTTTGTGGGGTGCGTTGTCCATCGTGTTGATGACCGTAGATCATCGCTACCACGCGCTCGATGGGGTGCGCGATGTTCTGTCCACCGCGATCTATCCGCTGCATGTCCTGGTGCGTCTGCCGACTGATGCCCACAACTGGTTGACGGAAAAGTGGACCAGTCGTAGTGGGTTGCTGGAGGAAAACGCCCGGCTGCGCGAAAAACAAATCCTGCTCAACGTGCAGTTGCAGAAGCTGACCACCCTGGAGGCGGAGAACCGCCGTCTGCGCTCGCTGTTGGAGTCGGCGGTCAATACCCCGGAACGGGTGCTGATCGCCGAGTTGCTGGCGGTGGATTTCGATCCGTACCGCCACCATATCCTACTCAATCGCGGTCGCCAGCATGGCCTTTATGTCGGGCAGCCGGTGCTCGACCAACACGGCGTCATCGGCCAGATCATCCGGGCTGATCCCTTGACCTCGACGGCCATTCTCATTACCGATCCCAACCATGCCCTGCCGATCCAGATTAACCGCACCGGCGTGCGTACCCTGGCGCTGGGCACTGGTCGACTCCAGGAACTGGAATTGCCGCATATTCCCCATAATGAAGACGTCAAGGTCGGCGACGTGCTGGTAACCTCCGGTATGGGCGGCCGGTTTCCACGCGGTTACCCGGTCGGTACGGTGACGGCAGTGGAATTTGATCCGGGTAGTCCGTTCGCCCGCATTATGGCGAAACCGGCTGCTCAACTGGATCGCATTCGCGAGGTCATGCTGCTGGACAGCGAACCGCCCATTATGGCTCCTGATTCGTCGGATGCAGTGGCGGCCTGGACGCCATGACGGGGGCGCAGCCGACCGGGCGTTGGGTGATTGCGCTGAGTTTGCTCTGCGCCTTCCTGCTGTCGGGGATTGCCTGGCCGGGTGGGCTGGATCGCTTCCGCCCGGACTGGGTGGCGATGGTGTTGATTTACTGGTGCATGGCGTTGCCGCACCGTGTCGGCATCGGCGTCGGCTGGGGGGTTGGACTGTTGCTGGATGTGGGGCGGGGCGGGTTGTTGGGCCAACATGCCCTGGCGTTGGCTATTGTGGCGTATTTAACGCTGCAAGCTTACCGGCGCATCCGGGTTGCGCCCCTCTGGCAGCAGACCTTTAGTGTCCTGGTATTGTTGTCCATCGAACGGATTCTGATTTTCTGGATCAGCGGGGTAATCGGTTATCCGCCGCAAGACTGGTGGTATCTGGCCCCGGCGGTCGGCGGTATGGTGTTGTGGCCGTTGCTGTTCATCATCCTGCGCGATGTGCGCCGGTATTTTCAGGTGAGTTAAGAACGTGTTCGCAAAACCCGTTTCCCCGGAGCCGCTGGCCCGGGAAAAGGATAATACCGCGGAAAGCGAGCTGTTCTTCCGTCGCGCCCTGGTGATGGTATTGGCGGTTTTCCTGGGGTTGCTGGCAGTGGCCAGCCGGCTGGTTTATTTACAGGTACTCAATCATGAGCGTTTTACCACTCTGGCGGACGGTAACCGGATTCGCGTACAACCCCTGCCGCCGACCCGGGGGTTTATTTTCGATCGCAACGGCGTGCTGCTGGCTGAAAATCTGGCGTCCTACCACCTGGAAATCACTCGTGAGCAGGTTCAGGATCTGGACGCCACGCTGGAGGAGCTGCGCCAGCGCATCGAATTGACCGATGCCGATGTCGAGCGATTCCACAAGATGACGCGGCGCACCCCGGGTTATATCGGCGTCCCGCTGCGCTTTGGCCTGACCGATGAGGAGATCGCCCGATTGGCGATTGATCTGTACCGCTTTCCCGGCGTCGAGATCAAGGCCGATCTCACTCGCCGCTATCCGCTGGGATCGCTGGGCGTTCACGCCATCGGCTATGTCGGGCGGATTGATGAGAGTGAAATGCGCCGCATCGATCCCGGCCAGTATAGCGGTAGTACACATATCGGTAAGGTCGGGGCGGAGCGTTCCCATGAAGACCTGCTGCGCGGGCGTACCGGCTGGCAGGAAGTCGAGACCAATGCCGAGGGCCGGCCCTTGCGGGTTCTCAGCCGCACTCCGCCCACGCCGGGCCAGCATCTCTATCTCAGTATCGACATTCGTCTGCAGGCCGTGGCGGAGAAGGCGTTGGAGGGTTACAACGGCGCTATTGTGGCCCTCGATCCGCGCAATGGCGAAATTCTGGCCCTGGCCAGCCAGCCGGTCTATGATCCCAATCCCTTCGTGAATGGCATTGATTTCAAATCCTACCGCACGCTGAACACTTCGAAGGATAAGCCACTGCTGAATCGCGCCCTGCGCGGGATGTATCCGCCCGGCTCGACCATCAAACCGCTAATGGCGCTGACCGGCCTGGAGTATGGGGTGGTCAATCGCCATAATGGGGTCTTCTGCCGTGGTTTTTACCAGTTGCCCGGCTCCAGTCACCGGTTTCGCGACTGGAAACGCAGTGGTCACGGCAGTGTGAGCATGGATCGTGCTATCGCCCAATCCTGCGATGTGTATTTCTATGATTTGGCGCTGAAGCTGGGGATCGACCGCACACACGAATTTCTCGACCGGTTCAGCATCGGGCGGCCTACCGGCGTCGATTTGCCCGGTGAGAAGGGCGGGGTGTTGCCCTCGCAGGCCTGGAAGCGCCAGTCTTACAACCAGAACTGGTTTGCCGGCGACACGCTCAGCGCCGGCATCGGTCAAGGGTATTTTCTGGCGACGCCGTTGCAACTGGCTCATTCGACGGCGGCGATTGCCCAGCGGGGCGTCCATTTCCAGCCGCGCATCCTGCACGCCAGCGAAGATCCCGGGACCCGTGTCAAAACCCTGGCCGAACCGCGACCATTACCGCCGATCAAGGTCCGCGATCCCCGGTTCTGGGATACGATCATTGCTGGGATGGTTCATGTCATCGAAGGCGGCACCGCCCACCGGATCGGTATTGGCGCCAAGTATCGAATCGCCGGCAAGACCGGCACCGCCCAAGTATTCACCTTGGGACAAAGCCAGCGCTACGACGCCAAACGGCTGGCCAAGCACCTGCTGGATCATGCTCTGTTTGTCGCGTTTGCCCCGGTGGAAGATCCACGCATCGCTGTGGCGGTGATCGCCGAGAACGGCGGCGGCGGCAGCAGCACGGCGGCGCCGATGGCGCGCAAGGTGATGGACGCCTGGCTGCTCAATAAATACGACGCCATTCCCGAACCGCCGCCTGCCCCGGACGCTGCACCGCATGAATCCGAATAACGAGGGCCTGTTGCTTCGGCTGCTACGGCTGGATCTGCCGCTGCTGCTGGGTTTGTTGATGGTGTCTGGGCTGGGGCTGACTGTCCTGTACAGCGCCGGGCAGCAGAATATGGATCTGGTGGCGGGACAGGGGATGCGACTGGGTCTGGGGTTCGCGATTATGCTGACGTTGGCGCAATTGCCGCCCCGTTACTTCCGGCTGTGGTCGCCGTGGATTTATCTGGCGGGCGTCTTGTTGTTGCTGGCGGTCATGGTGGTCGGCGACATTTCCAAGGGTGCACAACGCTGGCTGGATCTGGGGGTGGTGCGCTTTCAGCCCTCGGAAATCATGAAACTGGCGGTGCCGATGATGATGGGCTGGTTCTTCGCCGAAAAGCCCTTGCCGCCCCGCTGGCTGCACTTGCTGGGTGGGGTGCTGATCACGGCGATCCCGTTTATTCTGATCGCCGAGCAGCCGGATTTGGGGACGGCGCTGGTGGTCGGTTCCGCCGGGGCGTTCGCGCTGTTTCTGGCCGGGTTGAGCTGGACCATCATGCTCGGACTGGCTGTACTGGTGGGTGGGGCGATTCCGCTGTTCTGGACGTTCGTCATGCACGATTACCAGCGCCAGCGGGTGTTGACCTTTCTCAATCCGGAAACCGATCCGCTGGGTACGGGCTATCACATCATTCAATCCAAGATTGCCATCGGTTCCGGCGGCATTTACGGTAAGGGCTGGCTGAATGGCACCCAGTCGCATCTGGACTTTTTACCAGAAGGTTCGACCGATTTTATTTTCGCCGCATTCCTGGAAGAATTCGGCTTGGTGGGCGGTTGCCTGTTGTTAACGCTGTATTTTTTTGTCATTGCTCGCGCCCTGTACATGGCCAGTCGCGCTCCGGATACCTATACGCGCTTGCTTGCTGGCAGCCTTACGCTAATCTTCTTCCTGTATGCCTTCGTCAATACCGGGATGGTGTCCGGCTTGCTGCCGGTGGTCGGCTTGCCGCTGCCGCTGTTCAGCTATGGAGGGACTTCCCTGGTGACGATCATGGCGGGCTTCGGCATCCTGATGAGCATCTATTCGCACCGCCGGACCCTGACGCGGTAATCGCCGCCCTCACCTACGACGAGACTGACGCGTGAAGAGCCCGTATGTAGTTAGCGTTGCTTTGCTATTGATCGCCTGCGCGCCGCCTGCTCCGGTGCGCCCCATCCCGGAAATCACGCCAGCGCTGGAATATCCAGCACCCGAAGCGGCGACCCCCGCACCGGACACGCTGGCCGCGAAATCATCCACCCTCAATCCCGGCCAGCCACTGATTCAGCGGGCTGATGTGCAGGCTTTCATCCGCGAGATGGCGGCCCGGCACGGCTTTAACGCCGCCCAGTTGCGGGCGACCTTCAGCCGCGCCCAGGCCCAGCCGAGCATCATTGCCGCCATGTCCCGGCCCGCCGAGGCCAAGCCCTGGTATGCCTATCGGGACATCTTCATCAATGCCAAGCGCATTCAGGGCGGCGTCCAGTTCTGGCGGACTCATGCCGCCGCACTGGCCCGGGCGGAACGGGTCTATGGCGTCCCGCCACAAATTGTGGTCGCCATTATTGGCGTGGAGACCCAGTACGGCGGCAACATGGGCAAGTACCGGGTGCTGGAGGCGCTGTCTACGCTGGCCTTCGGTTATCCGCGCCGCGCCGCCTATTTCCGCAAGGAACTGGAAAACTATCTGCTGCTGACCCGCGCCGAGGGCATCGATCCTTTGACCTTGCGCGGTTCCTATGCCGGGGCGATGGGGCTGGGGCAGTTTATGCCGAGCAGTTTTCTTTCCTATGCCGTGGATTTCGATGGCGACGGCCACCGCGATCTATGGGGCAATCCCACCGATGCTATTGGCAGCGTCGCCAACTACTTCAAGAAGAACGGCTGGCGCAGCGGTCAGCCCGTCGCTCTGCCCGCTTCAGTCAGCGGCGCCCGCTATCCGGCGCTGGTCAGCGAACGGCTGAGTCCACCCAAACACAGCGTCGCCAGCCTGCGGAATCAGGGTGTGACGCCGCGCGGATCGGTCAGCGACGCCCAGACGGCGATGCTGCTGGAATTCGCCGGCCGCGATGGCCCGGAATACTGGCTGGGGTTTGATAACTTTTACGCGATCACCCGTTATAACCGCAGTCAGTTATACGCCCTGGCGGTGTATCAACTCAGTCAGGCCATTCGCGAACAGCGGGCACAGTTTGATACCGGCTCGCCAGCATTGGCGCATGCCGACTGACGAGTTCGTCGATTTCACCTTGCCAACTTCAATAAAAATCGCTCCGGTGCAACGCACCCGTTGTCCCGGCGCAAGGGGAGGCTTTTATGTCCAAATCCTGGAGCCATGCTTTGCTCTTCGCGTCCCTGGCGGGCGCACTGGCCGGTTGCAGCACCGTTCCTGACCAGCCGCCCGTCCGTCCACTCGTGGATTTGACCCCGAACACGGAAGCGGGCAGCGACGATCCGGTTCCGCAGTTGGAACCCCCCAGTCGCAGCGGCAATCCCGATACCTATGTGGTGTTCGGCAAGCGCTACCGGGTCAAGGAGACCAGCGCCGGTCATCGAGAGATCGGCACCGCATCTTGGTATGGCTGGGACTTTCACGGTCGCAGAACCTCCAGTGGCCCACCGTTCAACATGTTCGAACTGACTGCCGCCCACAAGAGTTTGCCGATTCCAACCTATGCCCGGGTGACGAATCTGGACAATGGCCGCAGCATCGTGGTCAAGGTCAATGATCG
>CAZDVY010000058.1:0-16122 GCA_964508935.1 uncultured Candidatus Competibacteraceae bacterium
TTTCCATCAGCGCCCGGCGATAGGGTTTCTGGTTGTAGGAAACCCGCACCATGAAAATTTCCACTTCAATACCAAACAACGCCCCGGCGAAGGCCAGCGAGGAACCCCACTGACCGGCCCCGGTTTCGGTAGCAATGCGCTTAACGCCAGCTTCCTTGTTGTAGAAGGCCTGGGGTACAGCAGTGTTGGGTTTATGGCTGCCAGCGGGGCTGACACCCTCGTATTTGTAGTAAATCCGCGCCGGAGTATCGAGCGCCTGTTCCAGACGACGGGCGCGATACAACGGAGAGGGGCGCCACTGCCGGTAAATGTCCCGCACCGGGTCGGGAATCTCGATCTCCCGTTCGGTGGCGACTTCCTGCTGGATCAGCGACAAAGGGAACAATGGTAACAAGTCATTAGGGCCGATAGGTTTCAGTGTTCCCGGGTGCAGCACCGGCGGTAGCGGCGCCGGCAGATCAGCCACCAGATTGTACCAGAATTTAGGCATCCGGGTTTCGTCAAGCAGATATTTGACAGGTTCAGTCATTTCTCTTTATCCAAAAAAAGCAAAAGCCCGCCTGGGAATCGGCGGGCTGGGTGAGTCCAGTGCGGCGATCAAGCGCCGCGTATTCTAACCGAGATTGACGCCATAATCGCGGGCGACTGCTGCCAGTCCGCCAGCGTAGCCTTGGCCAATCGCCTTGAACTTCCACTCGTCATTGTTGCGGTAGAGTTCGCCAAAAATCATCGCTGTTTCGGTCGAGGCATCCTCAGACAGATCGTAGCGGGCGATTTCCTGATCACCATCGGCGTTGAGGGCGCGGATATAGGCGTTGGCTACCTGCCCAAAATTTTGCTTGCGCGCCTCGGCGTCATGGATAGTCACCACGAACGACACTTTCGCCGCGTTCGGTGTCATCAGGCCGAGTTCGATTTCGATCACCTCATCATCGCCAGCGCCCTCGCCGGTACGGTTATCGCCGAGATGCACCACGGCTCCGGAGGGGTCCTTGGCGTTGTTGTAGAACACAAAGTGCTGATCACTTAACACTTTGCCATTACCATCCAGCACGAAAGCGGAAGCGTCCAGATCGAAGGCACTGCCGTCGGTCTTGCGCAAATCCCAGCCCAGCCCGAAGCGCGCCTTTTTCAGGCCGGGCGCTTGCTTGCTCAGTGAAACGTTCTGACCTTTTTGCAGAGAGATCGCCATAGTTCAAATTTCCTCGACTAGATATTGATGCCGTACTGCTTGCACATCGCCGCCAGCCCGCCGGCATAACCCTGACCGACTGCGGTAAAGCGCCATTCGCCGCTGTGCCGATAAAGCTCGCCAAAAATCATCGCCGTCTCGGTCGAGGCGTCCTCGGCCAGGTCATAACGGGTGATTTCGGTATTGTTATCGGCGTTGACCACCCGGATATAAGCGTTACCGACCTGGCCAAAGTTCTGTTTGCGGGCTTCAGCCTCATGGATAGTGACGGTAAAAGCGATTTTCTGCACCTCCGCCGGCACCTGGCTCAGATCCACCTTGATCACCTCATCATCACCCTCGCCCGCGCCGGTGAGATTGTCCCCGGTGTGCTCGACTGAGCCACAAGCCGATTTCAACTGGTTGTAGAAAATGAAGTCGGCTTCCGAACGCACTTTGCCGTCGGCGTTTAGCAGGAACGCTGATGCGTCCAGATCGAAAGCCGAACCGTCAGTGGCGCGAGCGTCCCAGCCCAGCCCGATCAGCACCTTGGTCAGGCCTGGTGCTTCCTTGTTCAACGACAACCGGCCACCTTTGTTGAGGGAAATAGCCATCGAATGGGTCCTCTTTTTCGTTGGGGATTCGGGATCACAAATGGGTTCCTGAGCGCCAATCCCGGGTACGCTCAGGTTAAGTCGAAATCCTTGGGATTCAGGCCCAGCTCATTGCAGATATTGCGCACGGCAGCCTTTTCGTGGTCGTCAAAATTCCCGTCGGAGGCGCCAACCGCACAGCAGACCCGCACCATCAGCCGTGCTTCCGCCTCCTTGCCCTTGAGTTTGGCGACCGCTTGCAGGGCGTTGGCCTGGCCAATCTGGAAATCAAACTCGAAGTTCTTGGCGTACTTCTCGAAAATCGTAATGACTTCATTGGTGTCAAAAACTGACAGGGCGTCGTGAGTGCGCAGAAAACCCATCATTTTTTGCTTTTCTTCCGGTTTCACTGCGCCGTCGGCATGAGCGACAATCGTACAACCGGCAACGACGGCCTCCAGAAAACTCTTGTTCTTGAATTTGGCGACTTCGGTTTTCATGTTCGCCAAGACTTCACTGGAACGCTGTTTCAACCATTCAAGAGCCATGCGACATTCCTCCAGAGTGTGGGAAATTTTAGAAAAAACAATAAAATATTAATCCTTGGATCCTGCTACCCAGCGCAGGCCGAAACCGTAGGCCTGATCCAGTAAGCGGTGATCGCGGAAATATTCGACCAGTTTGGTGACCTTGATGTTACCACCCTGATTTTCCAGCATAACCAGCGCACACATACGATGATCACGGTGATGACTGTCGAGGCGGATTTCCAGCGTCGGCTGGCCCGGCGTCTGGATCGTGACCACCGCGTCGGTCTCCGCCCAGTTAGGCGCGCCCTCATAGATGAACGCGAAGACGACCACCTTCTCCAACTGTGACCACTGGCGGCCGTTGAGATGCAAAAATTCGCCCTGGGCGCTGGCCCCGGTGCGGTCGTCGCCCATCAACTGGATATAGGGCGGTTGTTGCAGACTGCCGAAACTGTCGCCCAGCGCCTGCACTGCCCCGGCCCGGCCATCGCGCAGCTTAAAGAGACAGCCGAGATCGAGATCGATCTTGCCGCCGCCGGTGAGTCGGCCAAAAAAGCCCTTGCCGCCGCTCCCGCCCTGATTCCAGTTGAGGTTGATCACCAGTTCCTCGAAACCCTGGCCTTTTTTCTCCAGCGAGATACTGCTGCCCTTTTTTTCCAGCGTAATCTTTTCCAGCCGGATCGGTGAGGCCGGAGCAGGTGGTGGAGAAGGGGCCGCCGCTGGACGCGGAGCGGGCGACGCTGATGGAGCAGGCGGTGCGGCGACATCCGGGTCGTCAGCGACATCAACCCCATATTGCCGGGCCAGCGGCCCCAAACCGCCGACAAAACCCTGGCCGACCGCCCGGAACTTCCATTCACCGTTGCGCAGATAAAACTCGCCGACGATCAGCGCGGTTTCCGCCATCATTTTTGTCGCGAGCGGAAACACTGCTAACGGCGCCTGGCTGGCGGCGTCGCGGAGTTCCGCCCGCACCTGGCTCAACTGGCCGAACGATTGTCCGCGTCGCTGGCCCTGATCGATGGTCAGGGCGATAACGATGCGCTCAATGCCAGCCGGCAGTTTGGCGAAAGCGACGGTAAAACGGCGGCCATCGCTGGCCCGTTGCACACCGCCGCCGGGCAGGGTCAACTGGTTGTAGAAAATGAAATCGTCATCGCTGCGCACCTTGCCCTGCGCGTTCAGGATGAAGGCGCTGGAATCAAGGGTCAGCGGAGTATTGGCCGGCTCCCAGCTCAGGGTCATATCGACCGCCGCTGGTGCGGGACTGTGCTTGCTGATGGAAATGTTCTGACCGGGCTGCAAATCCATGACAGGTTCCCGGTCTACAGATAGGGACGCAGCGCCGGTAATAGATCGTGGAAGGTACGACCTTCCGCCGATTCGCCGAGGGCCTGCATTTTCCATTCATTGTTGTGGCGATACAGCTTGGTCATGATCAGCCCGGTGTGGCTGCCGCCTTCCAGCGACAGGTCGAAACGGGCGATCTCGCCGCCGTTGGCGTCATCGACCAGCCGGCAGAAGGCGTTGGGAATTCCGGCAAAGCTCTCGCCGCTAAAGCTGTTGACAGTGAAGAGCAGTGCCTGGACGGTCGCCGGTACTCGGCTTAGATCAATCGCGATCCGCTCATTGTCCGCGCCCGCCTCGCCGCCGCCGGAACGATCATCGCCGCTGTGGCGGATGGAGCCACAATGACTTTCCAGTTGTCGAAACCAGACCGTATCGACTAAATTGCCACTGGTATCGAATAGCAGGCATGAGGCGTCCAAATCCACTGCTTCCTGACGGGAGCCGCCGCCGAAACCCAGGAAACCCTTGCTCTGTACCTGCTTCATGCCCCAGCCCAGGCCCATGACGACTCGGGTCAGGCCGCGTCCCGCCTCTTTTTCCAGGCTGATGCGCTGCCCTTTTTGCAGATTAATAGCCATTGATGATGTCCTCACAGTGATGGGGTTAAACGTCAAATGAGAATGCTGAATTGTCCAATGGTTCTCATCGCAAGCTTAGGCGCTCGCGATAGTGAATGACAGCAAGCAGGGCAAAAACCGGGCGGCGATGACGATGACCTTCTCTAATAGATGGTGGTTGAGGGCGATAATTCAAGGGAGTCCCCGCTGGATGGGAGGCGATGATGTGTAAAAAAGCATTGTTATGGGTCGTCATGACGACCGTCATGACCGGGGTTAGCGCGGTGCAGGCCGCTGCTCCGCCGGCGGATGCGAACGTCAAGAAATGGCAGGATGCGCAAGGTGTTTGGCATTACGGCGATGCTCGACCGACGTCGCCCGACACAGCCACCAACAGCGCCGCTGAAGCCTATCAGCGCGGCGATTACGCGACGGCGTTCCAGGAATACATGACCTGGGCCAAGCAAGGCGATCCGCGTGCGCAGACCATGATTGGCCTGATGTATTTACGGGGTCAGGGAGTGGTGCAGGATCAGCGCACTGCTACCGAATGGCTGCGGCGAGCGGCGATGCAGGGCAACGCCGACGCCCAGTTTCATCTGGGGATTCTGTACGCCAACAATCCCCAATCTGCACCCAGTGAGAAAGAAGCGTCATTCTGGCTGATCAAGTCGGCGGAGCGCGGCAATCCCGAAGCCCAATATGTGTTAGCGACCCAGTACGCTGCTGGAAAGGGCCAGAAACGGGATGATTCACAAGCGGCGCAATGGTACCGCAAGGCCGCTGAGCAGGGTCACGCCACCGCCCAGTTTGAACTGGGGAACTTTTACGCTGGCGGGCGCGGCGTGTCCCGCAACGACAAGGAAGCCGTGCGCTGGTATCAGCAAGCAGCGCAACAAGGCAACGCTGGCGCCCAGTTCGCGCTCGGTGCGATGGTTGCGGCGGGCCGCGGAATTGCCGCCAGCGATCAGAACGCGGTGCAGTGGTATCGTAAGGCGGCCGAACAGGGTCATGCCGAGGCGCAGTACAACCTGGCAGTGCGCTATCTGAGCGGGCGCGGCGTATCCCAAAATACAGAAGAAGCCTTCCGCTGGTTCCGCAAGGCGGCGGAGCAGGGGCTGGACTTGGCGGAATTCAATGTCGGGCGCATGTACGCCGAAGGTCAGGGCGTCACCCGCAACGATGCGGAAGCCGTGCGCTGGTACCGGGCGGCGGCTGATCGCAATTTGCCGTTGGCGCAGTACTCGCTCGGACGCATGTACGCTGAGGGGCGTAGCGTACCGCGTGACGAGCGCCAGGCGCTGCTCTGGTTTCGCCGCGCCGCTGATCAGGATTTACCAGTAGCGCAATTGGAACTGGCGGATAGTTATTTAAACGGTCGGGGTGTGGTGCTCGACGAAGCAAAAGGTCTACAGTTGCTGGAACGGGCAGCGGCGGGCGGCGACGCTGAAGCCCAGTTACGTTTGGCTAAGCGCTATTTGATCGGAGATAAGGTATCGCGCGACAAGCGGGCAGGTTTAAATTGGTTGCGCCAGGCAGCGGAGCAGGGACAGGTTGAGGCGCAGTATCGGCTCGGCGTTTTTTACGCTAAAGACGGCCAAGATGGACAAAATGAACGGCAGGCGGCGGACTGGTATCGCCAAGCCGCCGAACAGGGGCATGCGGCGAGCCAGGTACAACTGGCGACCATGTATGCTAAAGGCATCGGCGTATCGCAGGATGAGCGCCAGGCGCTGCGCTGGTTTCAGGAAGCGGCTAAACAGGGCGATGCGGAATCGCAATTCAATGTTGGCCTGTTTTACGCCACGGGCCGTGGAACCCCGCGTGATGATAGTCAGGCTGTAGGCTGGTTGCGTAAGGCTGCCGTCCAGGGGCTGGCGGCCGCCCAGTTGAATCTGGGATTGATGTATGCAGATGGTCGGGGTGGACTCTCCCGAAACCATGCGCAGGCCGTGGAGTGGTATCGCAAGGCGGCCGAACAGCAGGTATCGCTGGCGGAGGTCTTGCTGGGATTAGCCTACGCGACCGGACGTGGTATCCCCCGCGACGACCGGCAGGCATTTGTCTGGTTCGAGAAAGCCGCTAACCGCAACTTGCCGCTGGCGCAATACGGATTGGGCATGTTGTACAGCGAGGGGCGTGGAGCGGAACAGGACCGAATCAAGGCTTATCTGTGGCTGGACCTGGCCGTATCCGGCGGCTATGTGGACGCAAGCCAGCCGCTGGAATTGATAGCCAGTCGGTTGAGCGCGGAAGAGCGGATGCAGGCTCGCCAGTTGGCGCAGGAGTGGCGGATGACCAACGCCCGGAATTGAGGAATCGGGCCGATGGACTCAATGACTCTTGCGGCCCGGATCCAGCAGGTGCTGGCCCAGGTTCCGGACGAAATCGTCCAGTCGCGCGGATTCGGTCGACATGCGTTCGTTCATCTGGCGCAGGGCGCTGGACATTTGATAGGTACGAAGCAGCAGATGTTCCAAATCGTCGGTTTGCCACAAGGGGTCGGAATTGATTTCTGGTCCTTTGTCGCTCAAGGATACCGCGCACCATTCGGGGATCCGGTATAACAGCACCGATTCCCGGTCGCTGGCCAGACAAAGCGTGACGCCAACCGGATATTTGCGCAGCACGGCTACGACCTCGTCGAGACAGTGTTGCATGTCCTCGCTGGGCGATTCGCCCGTGTGCTGAATATCACCTTCTATCGGGATCACTGTTTCTTTATCGATGCTACTCATCAGATAGGCCTCCTGTCGTCGGAGTCGGGTTGCGATACGCGGCGACCGGCTCCACAACTCCCCCCACTCCCTAATACTCCCGGTCCTTATGGAACGCCTGTCAAGATTGAGTATAAACGGTTTCCGGCTTGCTCTGGCGATCTTGTTGCTGAATTCGGTGTTGACCTTCCACAATCACTGGCCGACGGTTGGCGTGCATTGGGTTCCTGAACTATCGCTGGATTTGACCGTGCTGCTGCTGGCGATCGCTTGGCGCGGGCCGCCGGGCCGTTGGGGTCGGGGTTTGTTGCTCGGCGGCGTGATCCTCCTGGTGCTGGGGCGCTATATGGACGTCACTGCGCCAGCCTTAATGGGGCGTTCTATCCATCTGTACTGGGACAGTCAACATCTGCCCCGGGTCGCCATGATGTTTATCGACAGCGTAGCAGGCGGGCCATTGGCGCTCGGCGGTCTGGCGCTGCTGGCGCTGGGCGCGGTGCTGATCGCGACCCTGCGCTGGGCGCTGGATACTGTCATCACGGCGCTGAACCGGCCCGTTACGCGACGGGTGTTGGGCATGCTGGCGGCGGTATTGTTGACGCTCTATGGCATGGGTCGGCTGAGTGTGCGCCTGCCGGCCGAACAGTGGTTTGCCTTGCCGGTGACGCCCGTTTTCATCGAGCAGATCCGGCTGGCGCTGGACGCGACGGTATTCCGCAACCTGGGACAGATCGCCGCCCAGCCGCCCTTGCCGGTTTTGAATCTGAACAGCCGGAAATCGGGCGATGTATTTGTGATTTTTTTCGAGTCCTACGGGGCGTTGGTGTTCGACGATCCCCGCTTCGCTGCGCCGTTGACGGGCGATTTTGTCGCGCTGGAACAGTCCCTGGAGTCAGTGGGTTGGCGGATCGCCTCGGCGCGGCTGGAATCCAGCACCTTCGGCGGCGGCTCCTGGCTGGCGCACGCCAGCCTGCTGTCCGGCTTGCGCATTGCCGATCAAGGCGACTATCGGGATTTGCTGGTTTCTGACCGGCAGACCCTGGTTCGTCGCTTCGCCGACGCCGGCTATCGAACCGTGGCGGTGATGCCGGGCCTGCGCTATGCGTGGCCAGAGGGACGATTTTATGGGTTTGCCGAGATTTACAATGCCGAGCGTTTGGACTATCGCGGTCCCGCTTATGGCTGGTGGGCGATTCCTGATCAGTACAGCCTGCACCGGATTCACTGTACTGAACTGGATCGTATCGACCGTTCGCCGCTCTTCGTCTTTTTTCCAACCATCAACAGTCATGCGCCATTTGCACCCCTGCCGCCGTATCAACCGGATTGGCGTTATTTTGCCGTGCCCGCCAGGGAAGGCGTCGGGTCGATGGAATTGAGCGGGCGGTTGGACGGCGTAGCGCTGGGTTCGGCTTATATCGAGAGTATTCGTTATAATCTTCAGGTATTAAGCGGCTATCTGCACCACCATGCACCAGCGAACGCCCTGCTGTTGGTACTTGGTGATCATCAGCCGCCTGCCATAGTGGGTGGCCGGGAAATCCCCTGGCAGGTTCCGGCGCATGTCTTTTCCCGCGATCCGGCAGTGTTGGAGCCGTTTGTAGCGGCGGGATTTCGTCCGGGAATCGTTCCGGGACCGACTCTGGGGGGGATTGAGCGGATGGGGCGATTGCTGCTTGAACTAGGACGCGAGGCGCTGCCGCCACAGCCCGACGCTATCTACAGCGAAGGACCACGCCAGCAGACCCAGTGCACCGGCGGCGAGGGAAGCTGAGAGCGGTGGAGTCAGCGGGGGCGTCAGACATAGCGCCAGGATGGCGGTCTGGATCACGCAGACAGTTTGCCGCCGGCGGCAGGGCGGCAAGGGTCGGTTCAGCCACGGCAGCCAGCAGCCCAGCACAACGAAGCCGTAGCGCATCGCCCCGGACAGGAGGACCCAGCCGCCGGCTTTGTCGAATTGCCAGACCAGTGCCGCCAGGATCAGAATGAAAAAGGCGTCTACTTCCATATCGAAGCGGGCACCGAAGCGGCTTTGCATTCCGCTGCGCCTCGCCAACCAGCCATCTACACCATCGAGAAGCAACGCGACCATCGCTAACGCGGCCAGTAACCAGCCCAGGTTCGGCATCGGTGCGGTTGGTCCGAGCAGTCCTGCGAACAGGGCGGCGATGCCCGCACGCAGCAGAGTGGCGGTATTGGCTGCCCCAAAGCAAGTAAAGGGCTGATGCTGAGGCAGGAATGGACCCAGGGCCAGCAACAAGCTGGCGAAGATGGCGAGAGCCTGAACGATTACGCTGGCCGGTAGTTGGAAAGCCCGAACGAGGAACCAGGCGCTTCCCGCCAATAACAGCAGCGCCGGGACGATGCTTAACAAGACGCTGAAGATAAGCGGGCGGTTCATCAGGAAAAAAGATTGTTTAAGGAAGCAGTATTCCAGACCTGGAGATACGATAAACCATAATTTATCTAACAGACATTCGAATATGCTATTTTAAGCAAATAGTTGTTTATCATAACCTTGCCAATAGTGATACCTGCATTGCAGGCGATTATCTCCATTTTATTTGTTATTAATCAATATCATAAGGAATATCATGCAGAATTCTGAATTAGCAAAGCTACGATATAAAACGCCTTATTCAAAAAAACCGAAGTATTATAATACTGCATGTCAACCACGCTGTTTATTCTGAGGTGGCCGCCTGTAAGAGTTGCTGGACCTGCGATTTTTGTTCAGCCGTCAAACGCGCGGCGACCTGATCCCGCATACATTGCGCGTCGCTATCTCCCTGCTGCGCAGCTCGGGAGAACCACACATAGGCCATCGCCAGGTCTTTCGCCAGCCCCTGATGGCCCTGAAAGCACATGACCCCAAGGTTGAACTGGGCCGGCGCATAGTTTTGCCGGGCAGCAGCCTGGTACCACTTCAAGGCTTCCTGAAAATTCTGCGCCACACCCCGGCCTTCGATATACATTGCGCCCAGGTTAACTTGGGCAAGCGCATAGCTCTGAGCAGCAGCTTTACGGTACCAGACCACCGCTTCCTGTAGGGACAGCGCGTCGTCATTTTGCTCATACATCAGCCCCAGATTGAACTGCGCCAGCGCATGGCCCTGAGCGGCGGCCTGGCGGTACCATTTCAAGGCTTCCTGAAAGTTCCGCGCCACACCCTGGCCTTCGATGTACATGACGCCCAGATTGAAACATGCCACCGCCTCGCCCTGTTGAGCGGCTTCGCGATACCAAACCAGAGCTTCTTGGAAATCCTGGGCTACGCCCTGACCTTCGGCGTACATTGCGCCCAGGTTGACCTGCGCCGAGGAATTTCCCTGTTCGGCGGCTTTTCGGTACCACTTAGAAGCTTCCTGATAGTCGCCTCGTTCATAACTGTCCTCGCCCTTTTGAAAATCCAGATCGGACTTGGCGACATCCTGTTTGCCGGTTTTGTAGGCGTGAGCCTTACTGTCCTTCATATCGCCAAGCCGCAACTTTTGGTGGCGGTAGCGCCTTCGGGCACGATAAATGACTATTCCCGTAGTGACGAGAATCAATCCACAAACCTTAGCCGCGATAATGTCAATGCTAACGACAGCCAGGCCCCCTATCAGCATGTAGGCGTATGGCAGAATTTCATAGACAGGGGTCGGAACCACGGTGTGTCTCCTGGCAGTAGTCGCTGTTAAATCAATTCCAACATGATGAAAATTGAAAAATTGGACAGATTTATAAAAACCGGGTGGAATTTGCATAGTTTAGAACAAATGTAGCGAAAAATGGCTGATCGAAATTGCAGTCTGGAAACCAGATTGGTTAATAATCATTGATCTCCCTCACTCTTGCACAAAAGCTGAATCATGATCGCTCTTCCCTATGTACACGGGCGCCCTCTTATCCAAGGTCGATTGCGGGTTGCGCCCGAGGATTTTCAGGTTCGTGAAGAACTGGGTTTTGTGCTGGACGGAGCCGGCGAGCATGTCTGGCTATGGGTGCGCAAGCGCGGTGCGAATACTGAGTGGGTGGCCAAGCGGCTGGCGGAGCAGGTCGGCGTTCCTTCGAGTGCGGTAGGCTATGCCGGACTGAAAGATCGCCATGCTGTGACAGAGCAGTGGTTCTCGGTTCATCTGCCCGGCAGGGCTGACCCTGACTGGAATGCGGATCCGCACCCCGACTTTACGGTGCTGAACGCGGTTCGTCATTCCCGCAAGCTGCGGCGCGGGGCGCTGAGCGCCAATGCCTTCCGCATCACCGTCCGCGATGTGCAGGGCAACCTGGCGGAACTGGCTACACGGCTCGAACGCATCAGCATGATGGGCGTTCCCAACTATTTCGGTGAGCAGCGGTTTGGTTGGGAAGCGGGCAATCTGGAGCGGGCTGAGGCGCTGTTGAGCGGTCGAGAGAAAATCCGGGACCGGCATCAGCGGGGACTGTATCTATCAGCGGCGCGCTCGGCGCTGTTCAATGCGGTGCTAGCCCGGCGGGTCGTTGAGGGCAGTTGGCATCGTGCCCTGCCGGGTGAGGTGCTGATGCTGGCCGGGAGTCACAGCATCTTCACAATGGATGCGATGGATGAGACGATCCGCCAGCGCGTCGCGGCGTTCGACGTGCATCCCACTGGTCCGCTGTGGGGCGCTGGGGAATTGCGCAGCAGCAGCACCGTTCGGGAACTGGAGGAAGCGGTGGCCGGCATGTTTCCCCTCTTTCGGGACGGCCTGGCGGCAGCAGGTTTGACGCAGGAACGACGGGCGTTGCGGCTGGGCGTTGCCGACGCGACGGTGGAATGTCCTGAAGCGCGCATCGCTGTCTTGGATTTTCGGTTGCCGGCTGGCGCTTATGCTACCACGGTCCTGCGGGAATTGGTCGATGAGTTGCCGGCCCCGGTTCGCTCAAATCGGCGATCCAACAGCGAACAAATCCCAATGCCCGACCCGCAACCGTGAATGTCCCAGTTCAATCAGTCTGCGCCGCTGCATCGCCCAGGCATTCAACCCGTCTGCGACCTCGGGCGCGATTTCGCGAACTGCGGCCATCCAACCTTCCAGCAGCGCTGTCTGTAGCACCGCCTGCTCCGGTTCCAGCCTCCAGGGACTGGGGCGCAAGTCCACCCGGTAGTCCAGACGCTCCAGCATGGCCTTGAATGCAGGCGCGGCCTGTGGCCCCAGCGCCGGGCCAAAGCCCTTATCCGTACATTGATGGCGGTTCACCCACGCGCAGACGATCTCATCGCCGGGCAGCGCCGGTTCCCAAACAGAGGTGCCGTCATAGGTGAGTACGACAAATACTGTCGCCTGCGCCTCTCGACAACACCGGGCTAACCGCTCCAGCCACTCTGCTGAAACCAGATCGATCAGGGCGGAAGCTGTAACCAGCTGCACGCCCCGGAAATCCAGCCGGTCCCAGTCGCCCGTCAAATCCAGATCATGCCGCTCCACCTGGCATTGATTGAATGCATCATTCTGCATTAATAAAGCGGGATCATGATCGACCAGACGCCAGCCTTGTTTTCCGCCGAGCAGCGGCGCTAAAAACCGGAAATTGGCGCCGGTTCCGCTGCCGAGATCCAGCACGCATAAATGCCCCGGAGCCTGTCGCCAGTCGATCAATCGGGCGGTTAATTCTATATTGCGGGACGCTGCATCGACCGGTTCCCGCAATGCCAGCCATTCCGCTGAAAAGCCGCTCATGCCGCCAATACCGTCTCCAGCACTCCGGCAAACCGGGTGCTGACGGCCGGCCAGTCGGGCAAGGTCTGGCGCGCTGCCCGCGCCCCTGCCGCTAACCGCTCCCGCAAATCCGGCTCGTCGATCACCCGCGCCAAGGCTTCGGCCAATGCTGTTTCATCGCCGGGCGGAACCAGCAATCCCGCGGCGGCGGGAACTGTATCGGGGATGGCACCGGCGGTCGTACTGACAATCGGCAGGCCTCGCGCCAGCGCCTCAGCCAGCGCCATACCATAACCCTCATGGAAGGACGGTAATACAAAGATATCCGCCTGTTGGTAGGCGGCGTTCAAATCTGCGCTCTCCAGTTCTCCCGGCCAGGCAATGCGGTCGGTGAGTCCCAATTTTTCAGCGAGCGCCTGCAAACCGGAGGCAGTCACCGGGTCAAGCGCACTACTACCCGCGCACTGCAACCTCCAGGCGCGATCTTTCAGTTGCGCCAGCGCCCGTAACAGCACGGCATGGCCCTTGCGCGGCGTCAGGCTGGCGGCGCACAGCAAGGCCAGTTCTGCACGGTTCGATCCTGTCGCCAGCGGCGCCGGATCGGTGCCGGGCAACACTACGATGCAACGCTCCGGCGGAACGGCATAATCCCTCAGTGCCCGCGCCGTGCTGGGGCTGGTCACGATCACCTGACGCACCTGGCGTAACGCATCGCGCTCGCTGGCGTACAGTTGCTGACGTTGCGCTTCGTTCAGGCCGGTTTCCAGCGCCAGCGGATGATGCACCAATCCGATCAACCGCAGTCGGTCACGATGGCGGGCAGCGACCTCCGGCAGCGCGCCCAGGGCCAGACCGTCGATGATGGTCAACGCCTGATGCGGCAACGCGGTCAACACCGCGTCGGTGTCCGCCAACGCCGCTGCGGTCGGCACAGGAAACGTCGCATCGAGACGATGCAACACAACCGGCCAGCCCTGCGCCGCCAATCCGGCCATGATGCGCCGGTCGTAAATCGTGCCGCCGGTGCGGCGATCCGGATCGCCGGGAATCAGGAAGTGCGCGGTACTCAAGGGAGCAGTCCTTCATAGGACGCCCAGGCAACCGGGGATTCACGCAAAGTGACGCGCATGGAACTCAAACCGGCAGTATTCGGTCCCAGTTGCCCATCCTCGATGCGCACCGCGATCCGGTCAAAGATCTCGCGCGCCAGAAACTCGGTCGTGGTATTCCGTCCGGCAAACTCGCGCGCCTCATTGAGATTGCGGTAATTCAGCTCGGCCAGCACGGCGCGCAGGCTATCGCCGAGTTTGCCGATATCGACCACCACGCTATCAGCGTCGAGGTCGGGACGGCGCAGTTCCAGATCGACGACATAGGTTGCCCCATGCATCCTCTGGGCGGGGCCGAACACTTCACCCTGGAAGCTATGGGCAATCATGAAATGGTCACGGACGCAAACGGTATACATGGCAGGATCTCGGATTGGGAGTAGCTTACTCAATAGATAACACGATGGCATAACACGTCGGGCGGATTCTGGCTCAATTCAGCCATCGTCTGCGGCAGTGCCGCGAAAGGGCTTTCGCCGCTGATCAATCCATCCAGGATCGGATCATCCAGCAGTTCCATGACAGTCGCCATGCGCCGCCGATAGTTCCAGCGACTGCGTTGAGCCGTGGCGATATGGCCTACCTGGGAGCTGCGGAGGCACAGCCGCTTTACATGGAAATCCTCGCCCAGCGGCAAGGGGACCACTTGCGTTCCGAACCAGCTCGCCTCGATCACCGTCGCCTCGAAGCCCGCCAGCTTCAGCGCCGTTGCCAGCCCCGCCGGGGCACCGCTGGCATGAATGATGATATCCTGCTCGCCTTCCGCCAACTCTGGCAAGGCAAAGCGCACACCGAGCAGTTTCGCGATGCCTGCCTTGCCAGGGTCCACATCCAGTAACTGCACTCGACAACCCGGCAATTTTCCCGCCAACCGGGCAATCAGACAGCCCACCACTCCGGCACCAATGACCGTGACCCGGTCGCCCGGTCGGGGCGCGGCATCCCACAGGACATTGAGCGCCGTTTCCAGATTGGCGGCCAGCACCGCCCGGCCAGCGGGAATCGACGCGGGTACGAGCGTGACAGCCGATACCGGGACGACATAGCGATCTTGATGCGGGTAGAGGCAAAAGACGGTTTGTCTGAGCAGCGCCGGCGGCCCAACTTCGACAAGGCCCACATTGCAGTAGCCGTATTTCACCGGCCCAGGAAATTCACCCTGCTGGAACGGCGCCCGCATCACCGGGTATTGACTGGGCGGCACTTCGCCACGAAACACCCGGCTTTCGGTGCCGCGACTGATCCCGGTGTAGAGAGTACGGACCTGCACCTCATGCGGCCCAGGCAGCGTCAACCGCTCGCTGCGCAATTCGCCGCAATGCGGGGCAACCAGCCAGAAAGCTCTGGCCCGCTGGAATTCGGTTATCATCCTCTCATCTCATGGGTACATACAGACACTCTGGAGGACCCGCATGGCGACCACCCCAGCGGTACGCGCTTTGATCCATGAACTGGCGACCCCACTCACCGTGCTGATGAGCGCCAGTGATCTTCTTCACCATCGAGTGCCCCCCGCCATCGAAGAACCCGTCGATCGGTTGCGGGATATCAGCCATCAGTTTGGACAGGATGTCGTCGAATTGCGGGCGAATCTCGACGAGAATATCGACGCGCACTCTTCGATCCGGGCTGCAGAACAGATCCGGCAACGAGCGGCAGACTGGCGGCAACGATACATGGTGCATCTGGCCCCGCTGGTCGATCAGATTCAGGGGGCAGCGATCCAATTGCCCGAACCCCTACTGGACAAACTTCTCAACCAGAGCCTGCCGAGTGGCCTGAACGAACTGGGCCGGGTTCTTTCTCGGCTGGAAGCGATCCGGTCCGGGGATTTGGAGACCTCTTGACATCGTTCATCGAATACGTAAGCGAGTATTTTTCCTGTCGCATGGTCAATGGCATGTCAGAATCGTCGCTGCTGATTTTTACTGTCCATAAAACTTCCACATCTCATCAACTGTATTAAAGCCGACGCGAGACGCCATCGACCGAAACCTGCATCGGGTGAGGAAGATCAGGCAGTGGCCTGGTGATCGTGAGCACTCGACGGATTCGTAACCGGACAAACGAAGGGAATGCGCTGGCGAATCTATAACCGATTGTTCAATGACGCCAGTGCTACGACCTTGCGCGCCATACAGACAACCCGGTACAAGGAAGGCAGACGAACGACTAACCTTTGACGCTTTAATCCCAGCCCTTCACTTTGGGGGGCCACTTTGCGATTTTGCCGCCAAAAAAACAAAACGGGCTAGATTGTTATATCTAACCCGCTGTTTTAAATGGCGCGCCCGGAGAGATTCGAACTCCCGACCCCTTGGTTCGTAGCCAAGTACTCTATCCAACTGAGCTACGGGCGCGTTGCAGAAGATGCGAACTGTGGCGGAGAGAGAGGGATTCGAACCCTCGATGGAGCTTTTGAACCCCATACTCCC
>CAZDVY010000059.1:0-16026 GCA_964508935.1 uncultured Candidatus Competibacteraceae bacterium
TCAAATCCGGGGAATAAGGCTGATCGTAGCGGCTGAACCACTTCATGAACTGCGGATCGCCATTGTCAGCGCCGCTCCACGAACCCGGTTCGATATGCGCTGCCTGCGCCGGATCGGGCGGGAAGCGGTCGAGATAATCCTGTACGGTGGTCAATTCAAAGCGCGGATCGCCCTGAAGCCATTGCACCAGTTGCCCGGTATTGTGGTTGTAGTAACTGTCCGCGCCGCCGCCGTGATTGTCGCCATCCGAATGCAGCAGGAAGAACAGCGGATGTTGCGGATCGAAGCTGCCGGTTTCAACAATCTGGTTGTACACCTGCCCCAGCACATCGGGATATTGCAGCGCCCCGAAGCCGCCCCGGGCGTCCTCGTTGCCAATATAGCGCTCCGCCGGTACGGCGATGATCTGGTGAGTCTGGCCTTCCGGGTCTTCGTACTGCACATATTCCGGTTTGAGCAGGCTCGGCGAAATTTTCGATCCCGCCCAGATATTGCGCAGTTGCAGCCAGTCATTGACCGGAGGATTGACCTGCTCGGCGGGATTGGGCGGCAACATCCCCTCGTTGATCCCGGCGTAGGGATAGTCCTTGCACGCCCGGAAGCGGTGGATGGAATCGTAAATCACCGCCTTGACGCCGGCCTGATTGAGCGCCGGAATCATGCGGACATGAAACGCCGTCTCCGGCGGGAACATCACGCTGGACGCCTCAATGTCGAAGGCGGCGCGGATGATGTCCCGATGCCACTGAACCTGCTTGACGATGTTGCGGGCCGGGGTCAGCGCCATGAGCGGATGGAAGAAACCAAAGGCCGAGAAGTCCACGCGGGGATGGCCGAGGGCAGTCTTTTCCTGGGCGACGGCTCGCAAGTCATGATTCCAGCCGCCGAAGCCGCCGCCGCACAGACCTTCCGCCGCGCAGCGGTCGAGTTGCTCGATCAGCGAGCCGCTCCAACTGGTGGACAACCCGGCGTGAGGCAGGCCACCGCTGACATATTGCCGCACGGCGGTCGGGATGAAATGAGTATACGGACCACGCCGCGCGCCGAAGATACTGTCCTTTTCGCCATCCCAGTAGTTCCGGTCGGTGGCGTTATAGTAGGGCTGGTGCATGTGCTTGTGAATGCCGAAGTACAGCTTGACCGGCGTATCCCCCGGGCCAGTGGCGACCCGAATAACCGGCTGGACCTTGGCGTTCGGCGCGATCCGCAACTGGCGGAATTCCTTGATCCAGTCACCGCCGCCAGCCTGTTGAATGTCGGCTTTGCGGCAACCTTCGGCTTGCACAGTGATCATGCTGGGCCACAACAGCCCGGCGGGAACCGTCGCCGTGTACTCATAATCCCCTTCGACGACCGTTTCCTCCAGCGCCGCGCCGGTGATCAGGCGTTGCCCTTCGGCAGTGTGCAGAATAATCTGCGGGAAGGGGATCGGGCCATCGGCGACGAAGGTGATGGCGAAAGCCGGATTTTTGCCAGATTCATCGCATTGCAACGATTCGGGCCATTCGATGCGCAGGATACGGGTGAAAACGTCAGCCATTGATAACCTCGTTAGGTCTGGGTGGTGTGCAATATGATCTTAGAATTTGTTTCATGAAGACCATATGATTGTAGAGTGGATTCATCGCAAAGCGCCGTGATCCATTGCCGTATCTGATTGTTGATCCATCACACTGGCCGGGGACGAACGCTAACATGTCCAACAACCTGATGAAATTCACCAAGATCGTTGCAACGCTGGGGCCGAATTCCCGCAATGCCGACACTGTTGAGAGTTTGTTGCGGGAAGGCGCAGACGTGATCCGGCTCAATTTCTCGCATGGCAGCCATGAAGATCATGCGCTGTCAGTGCGGCTGGTGCGGGAAGCGGCGCGGAAACTGAACCGGCAGATCGCTATTTTCCAGGATTTGCAGGGGCCGAAGATTCGTCTCGGTCAACTGGACGGCGAGTTCCTGGAAGTGGCGGCGGGAGAGACGCTGGTGTTGACCACCGACGAGCTGGTTGGCGGCGTTCATGAGGGCGTGAAGAAAGTCGCCATTGATCATCGGAGCCTGCATGAGGAGGTACGACCCGGCGACCGGATTCTGATCGACGATGGGTTATTTGAATTGACCGTCGGTCGGATTGACGGCCATGCAATTTTTACCCGGGTGGTCAATGGCGGTCGGCTCAAGCCGCGCAAGGGCGTCAATCTGCCCAACGTCAAATTGAATATTTCCGCCATCACCGACAAGGATCGCAGCGACTTGCAGTTTGCCTACGATCACGAACTGGATTATGTAGCGCTGTCGTTTGTCCGGGACGCCAGCGATGTCAAGGAACTGATCGACTTCATGCTGACCACCTATGGCCGCAAGATTGCGGTTATCGCTAAAGTTGAGAAGCCGGAGGCGTTCCGGTACATCGAGGGCATCATCGCAGCAGCCGACGCCATCATGGTGGCGCGGGGCGACCTGGGGGTGGAGACGTCGCCGCAGGATGTGCCGCTGATGCAGAAGAGCTTGATCCGCCAGTGCAACATCGCTGGCAAGCCGGTCATCACCGCCACGCAGATGCTGGAATCGATGATCAGCAATCCCCGCCCCACTCGCGCCGAGGCCAATGATGTCGCCAACGCCATTCTGGACGGGACCGATGCGGTGATGCTGTCGGCGGAAACGGCTGCGGGTCAGTATCCGGTTGAAGCGGTACGGATGATGAAGGCCATTGCGATGAGCGTTGAAGCCAGCGACATCTTCAGGACACTGATGGAGAAGAACGTGCTGACTCAGGAGGAGTTATTAGCCAAGGCCTGTCTGCGCATCGAAGACGCCGTGCATTTCGCTACGATGGATTTGGCTGACAAAGTGTGCGCCCGTTATCTGGTCGGCTTTACCAATACCGGATCGAGCGTACTGGGTCTGGCGAAATTCCGGCCACTGGCGCCGCTGATCGCTTTCAGCCCCAAGCCGGCGACCTTGCGCCGTCTGGCGCTGGTATGGGGCGTCGAGCCGTTGCAGTTGGGTGCGGTGCATTCAGTGGATGATTTGCTGAGTTCCGCCACTGAATTCCTGCTCAACAAAGGTATGGTACGGGAAGGCGAGATCGTGGTGTTCACCGCCGCCGTGCCAGTGGGCGTATCCGGCGGCGCGAACATGATCAAGGTGGTCAAGGTGGAGCGGGGGGATTAAGCCATGTGGCGGTTTAGTAAGCGCTTTTGGTATCGTGCTACTGGTTTGAGCAATTCGTTGGCGTTGTGGTGTATTGGCAGGATATGGGCGATTCCAGTTGGTTTGAATTATCAGAGGGCGTGCGACCGTATCAGTAGTCGCCCTTAATTTTATAGATGTCGTTGACAAGCGAGTGGGCGCGCAACCTGGAGAGATCAATCAGGATATTTTTACCTTAAGAGTATCAATATCCTACTTGCTTGACTGAATGTGACCACCTTCAATAAAACGCTGCCTGTTACTGGGTATCCGGCAGGGCCAAGCTGATGGGAGTGGTCAAGGTAGCACGGGGGGATTCAGGCGGCCATCGGGGCAATCACGTCCAGACCGGGCACTCGCGCAAACTCGGTGATGTTGGTAGTGAGCACCGCGTAGTCGTGGCTGAGCGCGGTCGCCGCAATGATGAGATCATGCGCTCCAATGATTTGACCCTGCTGACTCAAGGCAGCGAAAAGACTGGCATGGATACGTGCGGTTTCCATGGTGAAATCCAGCACCGGCAACTGCGCCAGGATCGCCTCGACAAAGGCCGAGCGGCGGATGCGGCGGGCATCGCTGTCAGCGCGATGAACGCCGACCAGCAGTTCTGATACCGTGATGGCGCTGATAAAGGCGTCGCCATAGTGGGTCCACAGCGAGAAGTCCAGCGAATGTCCACGCTCGGCGCGAATCAGAATGCAGGTATCCAGTACTAAGCCCACGGATCGCGTTCCGGCAAAGCAGCTTTACGGATGGCGTCAATATCTTGGGCAAAGCGTTCAGCATCTTCATTGAGTCCGGGGAGTTCCGCAAACAGGCGATTCAGTTCCCGGACGGGGACCGTGCGGGGCGCCGATACCGGGCATAACCTGGCGATGACCTTGTTGCCACGCTCCAGTTCAAAGCTGGCGCCTTGATAGAACACCCGGTTGAGCAGGTCGGAAAATTGTCGCACCGCCTGAGTGACATTGATTTGTTCCATAAAAGTATTCCTACTAAGATTTGTCAATCTGATAATCATATAATCATATTTGAAGCCAACCTGTCAAGATTACTCCGTACATTCAATAAATTCTCGGTCACCGAGTGCCTGCTGAATAAGGGCATGGCGCAGGAAAGCGAGATCGTGGTGTTTACCACCGCCGCGCCGGTCGATGTCCGGCGGTGCTAATATGATCAAGTATCATCAGGGCGGTGAAGGTCGAGCAGGGGGATTGAAGACAGGATTCATCAGTCAGCGATGCCTACGACCAGCGCCAACAGACGGTTCAGCGCCCACATCACTGTATCGCCACGCTTCACGCGCGGATCTTCCCAATCAGCGGCGTCTTCGATGAAAGTCAATGTCTCAGGTGGAAATGGTCTTGCGGACGTCGCCCAATGAAATTTAGCGCAATCTAAAAATCCCTCATGCTCAATGCCGACGAGATATTCTCAAGGGCGTGAAGGTTTCCTTCGAACGCGAAAACAAGGATCACCAGCCCATGCACTTACGGCAAATTGTTCTCGACACGGAAACGACCGGCCTTGACCCGGCCCAGGGACATCGGGTCATCGAAATCGGCTGCTTGGAATTGTTGAACCGGCGGCGCACCGACCGGCAGTTTCACGTTTACCTGCAGCCGGATCGGGCCATCGACCAAGAAGCCGTCCAGGTCCACGGCCTCACCAATGAATTTCTTGCCGATCAGCCGCGCTTCGCCGATGTGGCCGATGAGTTCCTGAATTTTATCCGGGACGCCGAGCTGATCATCCATAACGCGCCCTTTGACCTGGGGTTTCTTAACCATGAGCTGCGGCGCTGCGGGCGCGGCCACCTGGTGATGGAGCAGCTTTGCACAGTCAAGGACACGCTGTTGCTGGCGCGCCAGCGTCATCCCGGCCAGCGCAACAGCCTCGACGCGCTGTGCAAGCGTTACAACATCGACAATTCCCAGCGCACCCTGCACGGCGCACTACTCGACGCCGAGATTCTGGCGGATGTGTATCTGGCGATGACCCGCCAGCAGCATTCGATGTTTGTCCGGGAAGCAGCCGATGCGTTGTCGCCTGATCACCCGGCGAGACGGCCGTTGCGGCGCAACCATCCGCCGTTGCTGGTTATTCGCGCTGACGCCGGGGAATGCGCCGATCACGCCCGCTACCTGAAGCTGCTCGATCAAAGCAGCGGTGGATCGTGCGTGTGGCGGCGGCTGGAAACGGCTTAAACCCGATAATAGTCCCGATACCAGGCGACGAAGCGGGCGACGCCTTCTTCAATGGGCGTATCGGGTTGATAGCCGACATCCGCAATCAGCGCCGTAACGTCGGCATGGGTATCGGGTACATCGCCCGGCTGCATCGGCAATAAATTCTTGATGGCTTTACGGCCCAGGCACTCTTCCAGCACCTCGATATAGCGCATCAGCTCCACCGGCCGATGACTGCCGATGTTGTAAAGCCGATAGGGCGCGCGGCTGGTCGCAGGGTCCGGCGCATCGCTGGACCAGTTGGGATCCGGCGTCGCGGCCTGATCCAGCACCCGGATGACTCCTTCAACGATGTCATCGACATAGGTGAAATCCCGGCGATGCTGGCCGTAATTGAACACGTCAATCGGCTCGCCAGCGAGGATGGCGCGAGTGAAGAGGAACAACGCCATGTCCGGGCGGCCCCACGGGCCGTAGACGGTGAAAAACCGCAGCCCGGTGGTGGGCAGGCCGTACAGATGGCTGTAGGTATGCGCCATCAACTCGTTGGCTTTCTTGGTCGCGGCGTACAGGCTGAGCGGGTGATCGACGTTGTCATGCACGGAAAACGGCATCCGGGTGTTGGCTCCATAAACTGAACTGGTCGAGGCGTAGACCAGATGTTCCACCCGGTGATGGCGGCAGGCCTCCAGCAGGTTGACGAAGCCGACCAGATTGGAATCGACGTAGGCGTGAGGATTTTGCAGCGAATAGCGCACCCCGGCCTGGGCGGCCAGATTCACCACCCGCTGCGGGCGATGCTGAGCGAACGTCCCGGTCAGCGCCGCCCCATCCTCCAGGCTGGCCCGCACGTCGGTGAAACCGGGATACACCTGCAACCGGGCCAGCCGCGCCCGCTTTAGATTGACATCATAATAATCATTCAGATTGTCGAAGCCGACGACTGCATCGCCGCGTTCCAGCAATCGCAAGGCCAGGGTGGAACCGATAAAGCCGGCGCTGCCGGTGACCAGGATTTTCATAAGCGGCCATCGACTTCGGCGACGGGCAGAAGGTACTTCACATCAAACAGCACAGCGCCAGGTTTGCCGAACGCCCGGACGCCCGCAACGCCTAATTCCCGAAACTGCTGGTGAGCGACCGCCAGGATGATCGCGTCGTAATGCCCCGCTGAGGGGTGCGCCACTGGTTCAATATCGTATTCGTGCCGGGCTTCGTCAGGATCAACCCACGGATCGTAGACATCGACCTGGGCATTGTAGTCGCGAAATTCCTGGACGATATCCACCACCCGGGTATTGCGCAGGTCCGGGCAGTTTTCCTTAAAGGTGAGGCCCATGACCAGCACCCGGGCGTCCATGACCGGAATTCGTCGTTGATTCATCAGCTTGACCACCCGCTGGACGACATGCGCGCCCATGCCGTCGTTGATGCGCCGCCCGGCCAGGATGATTTCCGGGTGATAACCGATCTCCTGCGCCTTGTGAGTCAGATAGTAAGGATCGACACCGATGCAGTGGCCGCCGACCAGACCGGGGCGGAACGGCAGAAAATTCCACTTGGTGCCCGCTGCCAGCAGCACTTCTTCAGTGTCGATGCCCAGCCGGTTGAACAGCAGCGCCAGTTCGTTGATCAAGGCGATGTTGACATCCCGTTGCGTATTCTCGATGACCTTGGCGGCTTCCGCGACCCGGATACTGGAGGCCGAATAGGTGCCGACGGTAATAATCGACCGATACAGGGCATCGATGAATTCCGCCGCCTGGGGCGTTGAGCCGGCGGTGATTTTGCGAATGGTGGTCAGCCGGTGTTCCTTGTCACCGGGATTGATCCGTTCCGGGCTGTAGCCGGCGAAGAAATCACTGTTGAACCGCAATCCTGATTCCCGTTCCAGAATGGGTACGCAGACCTCTTCGGTCGCGCCGGGATACACAGTGGATTCGTAGATCGCCACATCGCCCGGCTTCAACAAGCGGCCGACGGTGGTGCTGGCGCCGATCAGCGGTCTGAAGTCGGGGCGTTTGTAATCGTCCACCGGTGTGGGCACCGTGACGATATAGACGTTGCAATTCGCCAGATCCTCCGGGCTGTCGGTATAGCGCAGGAGGTGAGCTTGGCGCAGTTCTTCCGGTGTGGTTTCCAGCGTACTGTCAGTTCCTGCCTGCAATTCCTGGATGCGGGCCGCGTTGATGTCCAAGCCAACAGTGGGAAAATGCTTGCCAAATTCGACCGCCAAGGGTAAGCCTACGTAACCGAGGCCGATAATGCCGATATGGGTGGTGGCGAGATCAAACATCGATCATGCTCCATTTGCGATGAGAGGTTTAATTGGATGGTTAGTATAGAGGAGGAAGCGCTGCCGGGAGCCGATCTGTTTTATTCAAGACGCGGACTTTGCTGCACACCGACGGAATGTGTGGTTGAATCATGCAAAAAAGGGGTATCCCGACCCACAATACCGACTGGTCTGTAATAATCCTATCAATTGTTAACAAATCGCTGATAACTGCCTAATGATCCGCCTATTCCGACACTACGTTTCCCGGGCATTTCTCACGTTGCTGATAGCCGAGATGCTTCATCTGTTCTGGTCGATCTATTTCGGCCGGTCGCTGCGGATGGTGCTGGGTTACCAGAATGCCGTGCCGCCATTCAGTGAAGTGGTTCCCGGCGCACTGGTTTTCGTCGTGGTCATGCTGGCGATCATGACCGCAATGGGCTTATACGAGCGTAATTTCTGGAGTGGTCGCGGCGACATGTTGCTGCGGATCGTGGTCAGTTTCCTAGTCGGGTTGTTCATGATGACGCTGGTCTACTACCTGATTCCTGACCTGTCGCTGGGGCGCGGTGAATTCACCCTGGCGTTTGGCATTGCTTTCGTCGGCGTCTTGACGCTGCGCTTCGTGTTTTTTGAAGCGTCTGACCGTGAGGTGCTCAAGCGTCGGGTGCTGGTGCTGGGTGTGGGCAAGAACGCCAGCCGGATCGAAGAATTGCAGCACGAAGGGAACGCCAGTTTTTTAGTGGTCGGATATCTGCAGCTTCACAAAGATGAAAAATGCCAGGTGCCGGCGGAGTGCCTGTTTCATGTCACCAGCCATCTGATGGATTTGGCGGATCGCTTGCGGGTTGATGAGATCGTGGTGGCGCCCGACGACCGCCGCAAGGGTTTTCCCGCCGAGCAGGTTTTGGAATGCAAGATCCGAGGGTTCAAAATCAGCGGCTTCCTACATTTTTACGAGCGGGAGACCGGCAAGATTCAACTCGATGCATTGCGTCCGAGTAACCTGATCTTTGCCAGTGGTTTTCGGCGGGCACTGCTCAAGCAGGCGGTGAAACGGCTGTTTGATATCGTCGCCAGTCTGCTTCTGCTGGCGCTGGCTTGGCCGTTCATGTTGGGAGCGACGCTGGCCATCTGGATCGAATCAGGATTTCGCGGGCCGATTCTGTATCGGCAGACTCGGGTCGGGTTTAATGAACACTTGTTCGAGGTGATCAAATTCCGCAGTATGCGCACCGATGCAGAACAAGATGGCATAGCCCGCTGGGCGCAGGCCAATGACAGCCGAATTACGCGAGTTGGGGCGGTATTGCGTGATAGCCGTATTGACGAGTTGCCCCAGTTGTTTAACGTGCTGCGGGGTGACATGAGCTTCGTCGGCCCGCGTCCGGAACGGCCGCAGTTCGTGGCCGAGTTGCGCAGGAAGATTCCCTTTTACTCTATGCGTCACATGACTAACCCCGGCATTACCGGCTGGGCGCAGATTTGCTATCCCTATGGCGCGTCCGAACAGGACGCCCGCGAAAAACTGCAATATGACCTGTATTACATCAAAAACTACAGTTTCTTTTTCGACCTCCTCATTTTGCTACAAACGGTCCATACCGTTCTATGGGGTCGGGGCGCTCACTAGCCGGAAGGGATGTCTGTGAGCGAACTTGGGGTGATCGGCTATGGGCTAGCGGCGGCAAGCTGGTTGATGCTGTTCCTACTGTTGCTGACCAGTTGGCGCGGCCGCTTGCAGGGCGGGTTGTTGGTGGTTGCTGTGCTGATCACGCTGCTTTGGGCGTTGCGGGCAGCTTTTTACGCCAACGCTGGAGTCGTTGCGCCCGACTGGCTGTATCAGACCCTGGAAGTCCTGCGTAACATCATATGGCTGAGCTTTCTGACGCAACTGCTGGAACCTTTAGTTCGGGAAATGTGGATCGGACGCTGGATCATAATTGTTTGGGCGGTGCTGGCGGGTTACGGCGTGGTCTTGTTGGGCATTGAGTGGCAGGAGAAATGGGGGTTGTCGCTGCAAGTGCCCCCCGATGCGGCGATTCTCGGCCATATCGGTTTGGCCATCGCTGGCCTGGCGTTGATCGAGCAGTTGTTCCGCAACACCCGCATCCAGCGTCGCTGGGCGACCAAATTTCTGTACCTGGGGCTGGGGATTTTGTTCGCCTATGACTTCTTTCTGTACGCCGACGCCTTGCTGTTCAAACGACTCGATCCGACCATCTGGGAGGCGCGCGGGCTGGCGAGCGTTCTGGCCGCGCCGCTGATAGCCGTGGCGGCGGCCCGCAATCCGGAGTGGTCGCTGGAGGTGTTTGTTTCCCGGCGAGTGGTGCTGCATTCGGCGACCATCTTTGGAGCTGGCGTCTATCTGCTGGCTATGGCCGGCGCCGGTTATTACATTCGGGCCTATGGTGGAAACTGGGGCGCGACGCTGCAACTGGTGTTTCTGACCGGCGCGGGTATCCTGTTGGTGATCCTGTTGTTTTCCGGACAGTTGCGCGCTCGGGCGCTGGTGCTGTTGAGCAAGCATTTTTTCAACTACAAATACGACTATCGCGAGGAATGGCTCAAGTTCACCAGTACCCTGTCATCCGGCGACCCCCAGGATCCACCTCGTGAACGGATGATCCAGGCGGTCGCCGAGATCGTCCACAGCACCGGTGGTTTGCTCTGGGTGCGCCGGGATATAGGCAGTTTTACGCTGGCGGCCAGCCACAATTTGCATGAACGAAGCCTGCCGGTGGTTCAGGTAGAGCCGGCTGACTCGTCACTGGTGCGTTTTCTCGAACAGCGCCAGTGGGTCATTCAACTGGATGAATACCAACACGAGTCGGAGCTATATAGCGATTTGGTCCTCCCGGACTGGTTGCGAGAAATGCGCCGGGCTTGGTTGGTAGCACCCTTGCTGTTGGGCGAGCATTTGCAGGGGTTCCTGGTGTTGCTCGAACCACGCGCTCCCCAGCAAATCAATTGGGAAGATCGCGATCTGATCAAAACATCTGGCCGCCAGGTAGCCAGCTATGTCGCCTTGCTGGAGGCCAGCGAGGCGCTGGGCGAGGCGCGGCAGTTTGAGGCGTTTCATCGGCTGTCAGCCTATGTGGTGCATGATCTGAAGAATATCGCTGCCCAGTTGACGCTGGTAGTGGCTAATGCGGCCCGCCATGGGAAAAATCCAGCCTTTGTCAAGGACGCTTTCCAAACGGTGGCCAACGCTACTGAACGAATGAATCGGTTGTTGGCGCAGTTGCGCAAGGAACCAACAGCCAGCGCCACGCGGCCCGTGGCGTTGGTCAGTGCGGTGCAACGGGCCATCGAAGTTCGTGCAGTGCGGCAGCCAATTCCCGTGGTGCGAACTGCGGCTAATGACGAACCCTGGGTTCAGGCGGATCCGGAGCGATTGACAGCGGTGCTGGAGCATTTGATTCAAAATGCGCAGGAAGCTACCTCAGCAGCAGGCCGGATTGAGGTTGCAGTTTATAGTGAAGACCCGATGGCGGTGGTGACTGTGCGGGATGACGGTTGCGGTATGGACGAACGATTTATCCGCGAACGCCTGTTTCGTCCCTTCACCACCACAAAAGGCAATGCGGGTATGGGCATTGGGGTTTACGAGAGCCGTGAATTCGCCCGCGCCGCTGGAGGGGAGTTGACGGTCGTCAGTCAGCCGGGGCAAGGCGCGACGTTTTTTCTGCGGTTGCCGCGCATCGATAAACCGGATGTGGCCTGCATCGAATCGGAGGCTAGTGAATGGAAGAATCCAGCCGAAAACTGTTGATCGTCGAGGATGATCCGGGTTTGCGCAGTCAAATGCGCTGGTGCTTCGATGGTTATGACGTGTTGTTGGCCGAGGATCGTGTAACGGCGCTGACTGAAGTCCGGCAACACACGCCGCCGATTGTGTTGCTGGATTTGGGGCTGCCGCCCGACCCGGCCAACGCCTCGGAAGGGTTAAAGGCGCTTGAGCAGATTCGATCTCTGGCGCCGGAAACCAAGATCATCGTCGTGACCGGCAATGATGAGCGTAAAAACGCCCTGCAGGCGATTGCCATGGGCGCCTATGACTTTTACCAGAAGCCGGTGGACGCTGATGTGCTACAACTGATCGTCGGCCGCGCCTACAATCTTTACACACTGGAACAGGAGAATCGGGAACTGCTGGCTCGCCAGGCGACTACACCGCTGCGTGGAGTGATCGCCGCCAGCCCGGAGATGCTCCGGATTTGCCGCAACATCGAAAAAATCGCCCCTACCAACGCCAATGTATTGCTGCTCGGCGAAAGTGGCACTGGCAAGGAACTGCTGGCGCGCGCGCTGCATGAGTTGAGTCCCCGGGTTCATGGCGCGTTCGTCGCCATCAACTGTGCGGCGATTCCCGATGCGCTGTTGGAGAGTGAACTGTTCGGTCATGAAAAAGGCGCGTTCACCGGGGCGGTCAAGCAAAACCGGGGCAAGATTGAATACGCCAGTGGTGGAACGCTGATGCTGGATGAGGTTGGGGACTTGCCACTGCCGTTGCAGGCCAAGTTGCTGCGGTTTCTGCAGGAACGGGTTATCGAGCGAATCGGTGGCCGCGAGCCGATTCCAGTGGACGTGCGCGTGGTGTGCGCTACCCATCGCGATTTAGCGGCGCTGATCGCCGAGGGCCAGTTCCGCGAGGATTTGTACTATCGAATCAGTGAAATCACCGTGCGGATCCCCGCACTGCGTGAGCGGGAAGGCGATGTGTTGTTGATCGCCCGCGCCTTGTTGAACACGCTCGGTCGGACGCTGGGCAAAACACGGTTAAATTTCGGTTTGGATACCGTGCAGGTGCTGGAGACTTATCAGTGGCCAGGCAATGTCCGGGAGTTGGAAAATCGCCTCAAGCGGGCGGTGATCATGAGCGAATCTGAGCAAATCACGGCTCAGGATCTGGAACTGGATTTGGAACTGGAGTCCGGGGAAGCTGCGGTGAATCCGTTTGACTTGCGCCAGGCCCGTGAGCAGGCCGAACGGCGGGCGATCCGGCAGGCGCTGCAGTATACAGAATATAATCTGTCTCGCACCGCCGATCTGCTCGGCATCACCCGACCGACCCTTTACTCCTTGCTCAACAGATACCATCTTAAAGCCTGAATCAAGCGCCGCCTGGCGTTTTGTGATGGGATGGTAGTTGTCTTGACATCAGTGACTTGCCCGCCTATAGTTCCGCGTCTTTGCAGACCCGGATTTCAACCAGCGCAAGCCCGCTGCCGGGTTGACCGAATTCGAAAGTTCGATGGAAGTGAGGGGGCGATGACCACAATCAATCAGTTGGTAAGCAATCCGCGCGTCAGAAGGAAAGCCAAGAGCAATGTTCCGGCGCTCGAGAGCTGCCCGCAGAAGCGCGGTGTTTGTACCCGCGTCTATACCACGACGCCCAAAAAACCGAATTCCGCCCTGCGCAAGGTTGCGCGCGTCCGCTTGACCAATGGCCAGGAAGTCACCAGTTACATTGGCGGCGAGGGCCACAATCTACAGGAACACTCGGTTGTGCTGATTCGCGGCGGGCGCGTCAAGGATCTGCCTGGTGTGCGCTATCACATCGTGCGCGGCAGTCTGGACACCTCCGGCGTGACCAAGCGCCGCCAAGGGCGTTCCAAGTACGGCGCTAAACGGCCCAAGTCCTAGTTTTATTGAGTCACCGAGGCGGTTATGCCGAGAAGAAGAGAAGTCCCCAAGCGCGTTCCTTTGCCCGATCCCAAGTACGGGAGCGAGATGCTGGCTAAATTCATGAACATGGTGATGGAGCGCGGCAAAAAATCCGTCGCTGAAAAGATCGTTTATGGTGCGCTGGATGCCATCGCTGAAAAGGGCAAGGACGATCCGATGGGTCTGCTGGAGCAGGCGCTGGACAATGTTCGCCCGGTCGTTGAGGTCAAATCCCGCCGGGTCGGCGGTGCGACCTATCAAGTGCCGGTGGAAGTACGCTCCATTCGCCGCAATACGCTGGCGATGCGCTGGATTATCGACGCCTCCCGCAAACGCAGCGAAAAGTCCATGGCTCGCCGCCTGGCTGGCGAGTTGCTGGATGCTGCTGACAGTCGCGGCGCGGCAGTGAAAAAGCGTGAAGACGTACATCGCATGGCGGAGGCCAACAAGGCTTTCGCTCATTATCGCTGGTAAGTTTGAGGACGGAGCCGTGGCTCGCAAAACCCCCATCGAGCGCTATCGCAACCTTGGCATCATGGCCCATATCGATGCCGGCAAGACCACCGTGTCCGAGCGCATTCTGTTCTACACGGGCGTCTCCCACAAGCTGGGCGAGGTGCACGATGGCGCCGCCACCATGGATTGGATGGTGCAGGAGCAGGAGCGTGGCATCACCATCACGTCCGCTGCGACTACCTGTTTCTGGGATGGCATGGCCGGTCAGTTCGACGAGCACCGCGTCAATATTATCGATACACCCGGTCACGTCGATTTCACCATCGAAGTCGAACGCTCGTTACGGGTTCTGGATGGCGCCTGTGCGGTGTTCTGTGCGGTGGGGGGAGTCGAACCACAGTCTGAAACCGTCTGGCGGCAGGCTAACAAGTACGGTGTGCCGCGCTTGGCGTTCGTTAACAAGATGGATCGCGCTGGCGCTGACTTCCTGCGAGTCGTGCAGCAGATCAAAGATCGGCTGGGTGCTCGTCCGGTACCGATTCAGTTGCCGATTGGCGCTGAGGATCATTTCAAGGGCGTCGTCGATCTGGTTAAAATGCAGGCGATTCACTGGGACGAAGACAGCCTCGGCATGAAGTTTGAGTATATCGACATCCCTGCCGACCTGCGCGCCGACTGTGAGGCTTGGCGCGAGAAGATGGTCGAGGTCGCTGCTGAGGCGTCCGATGCGCTGATGGAGAAATATCTGGAAGGTCACGCTCTCAGCGAAGAGGAGATCAACGCCGGGTTGCGCGCGATGACGCTCAGAGGCGAGATTGTCCCGGCGCTGTGTGGCTCAGCCTTCAAGAACAAGGGCGTGCAGGCGATGTTGGATGCGGCGATCCGTTATCTGCCGTCGCCGATCGACAAGCCGCCGGTCAAGGGTGTGCTGGATGATGCGGCAGAAAGTGAAGGGGAGCGTCCGGCTGCGGATGAAGCGCCTTTTGCGGCGCTGGCGTTCAAAATTGCTACAGACCCCTTTGTTGGCACCCTGACTTTTATCCGCTGCTACTCCGGAGTAGTCAATTCCGGCGAATCAGTCTACAACCCGGTCAAGAGCCGGCGTGAGCGCATCGGTCGCCTGGTGCAGATGCACGCCAACAGCCGTGAGGAGATCAAGGAAATCCGCGCAGGCGATATTGCTGCTTGCGTCGGCTTGAAGGATGTGACGACCGGTGACACGCTTTGCCATGCCGACCATGTCATCACCCTGGAGCGGATGGAGTTCCCCGAACCGGTGATTTCCATTGCGGTTGAACCCAAGACTAAAGCGGACCAGGAGAAAATGGGTATTGCCCTGGGCAAACTGGCTCATGAGGACCCATCGTTCCGGGTGCACACTGACCAGGAATCCGGCCAGACCATCATCTCCGGCATGGGCGAGTTGCATCTGGAAATCATTGTTGACCGCCTCAAGCGTGAATTTAAAGTCGACGCCAACATTGGTAAACCCCGGGTTGCCTACCGTGAGACGATCCGCAAGACGGTCGAGCAGGAAGGCAAGTTTGTACGCCAGTCCGGCGGACGCGGCCAGTATGGCCATGTCTGGCTGCGGCTGGAGCCGCAGGAACCGGGCACCGGTTACGAATTCATCAATGGCATTGTGGGTGGCGTCGTTCCTCGCGAGTATGTGCCTGCGGTCGACAAAGGCATCCAGGAGCAGATGGAAAAAGGTGTACTGGCCGGCTATCCGGTCGTGGATGTCAAGGTTACGATTTTCGATGGTTCCTACCACGAGGTCGATTCCAGCGAAATGGCGTTCAAGATCGCCGGCTCCATGGGATTCAAGGACGGCGCGCTGAAAGCCGGCGCGGTGCTGCTGGAACCGATTATGAAAGTCGAGGTGGTGACGCCCGAAGATTACATGGGTGACGTAATGGGCGATCTCAACCGCCGCCGTGGCATCCTGCAGGGTATGGATGATTCACCGTCAGGTAAGGTAGTTCGCGCTGAGGTGCCGCTGGCCGAGATGTTTGGCTATGCCACTGACCTGCGTTCGGCAACCCAGGGTCGTGCGACCTATTCGATGGAATTTGCCAAATACCATGAAGCCCCCGCCAATATCGCGGAAACGATCGTCAAAAAAGCATCCTGAAGCCTTTGCTGAAGATTTTGCTGAAGATTTTGTGAATAGGATGGAGTGAGTACCGTGTCCAAAGAAAAATTTGAGCGCAGCAAGCCGCATGTTAATGTAGGAACGATTGG
>CAZDVY010000060.1:0-15787 GCA_964508935.1 uncultured Candidatus Competibacteraceae bacterium
TCCAGCGCCCGACGGTGATTGAACCGTTGACCGTGCTGGAAAATCTCGAACTGGCCATGTCCGGCGCGAAACGCTTCCGGGGATTGATCACGACCCGGTTGACCGGCGAGGAGCGCGACCGGATTGATGCGGTGCTGGAGAAAATCGGCCTGACTGAGCAGCGCGAGCGGCTGGCCGGTATTCTGGCGCATGGGCAGAAGCAGTGGCTGGAAATCGGCATGTTGCTAATGCAGGAGCCGCGCTTGTTGCTGGTGGACGAGCCGGTGGCGGGAATGACTCCGGCGGAGATGGAGCGCACCGCCGAATTGTTGCGCTCGCTGGCCGGCAGCCATTCGGTGGTGGTGGTCGAGCATGACATGGGCTTTGTTCGCTCCATCGCCGATCAGGTCACGGTGCTGCATCAGGGACGAGTGCTGGCGGAGGGGCGGCTGGAGGATTTGCAGATCGATCCCCTGGTCATCGAAGTCTATCTGGGAGCCGGCGATGCTGACCATTGAAGGGTTGAACCAGTTTTACGGCGAATCACATACGCTGTGGGATCTGAGCCTGGAAGCGCCGGAAGGCGTGGTGACCTGCCTGATGGGTCGCAACGGCGTCGGCAAGACCACGCTGCTGAAATGCATCATGGGGCTGCTGCCGATGCGTTCCGGCCAGATGGTTTTTGCCGGTGAGGACTTGCATCGGCTGCCGGCGGAGCGGCGCGCCCCGCTGGGCATTGGCTATGTGCCGCAGGGCCGGCAGATTTTCCCGCTGATGACCGTGGAGGAAAATCTGAAAATCGGTCTGGCGGCCAATCCGCGTCGGCCCCGTCAGGTTCCAGAGTTTATTTTCGAGCTGTTTCCGGTGCTGAAAACCATGCTCAAGCGACGCGGCGGCGATCTGTCCGGCGGGCAGCAACAGCAGTTGGCGATTGGCCGGGCGCTGGCGCTGGAGCCGCGTCTGCTGATTCTCGACGAACCGACTGAAGGCATTCAGCCGAACGTGGTGCGGGAAATTGGTCGGGTGATCCGCCGGTTGAATCAGGAAGAAATCGAGCGGGTGCGCGAACAGATCAATGTTGTTCGGGAGATCGGCATCGCAGTTCAACGACTGAAACAGGAACGGGGGATGACCGTGCTGCTGGTGGAACAGAAACTGCCCTTCGCCCGGTGGGTCGCGCAACAATTTTGCATCGTGGACAAGGGGCGAGCTGTCGCCACCGGGGCGATGGCAGATCTGGAGGATGGGCTGGTGCGGCAATACTTGACTGTGTAAGGGGCCAGCCGCCGCTTTGCCCGCGCTATCTCGAATATCGGTAAAGCCAGCGAAACTGCGCTGCTCGACCGGTTGACCCGTCAAACGATGCCCAGCCGTCCCGGGCCAATTTCCCGCACCACTAACGAGTAGTAGACCCCCTAAACGGGGTCTTGCTTTACACTGGACAGGTGTATAGTAAAAGAATCTACTGTGAACCCTCAAGGTTATCAATGGCTTCCAAAAACCTTACCCCCTATTTCGAGACGCTCCTGCCCTTCCCATGTGACCATCGCTACAACCTCCAAAGTTGTTCGACCAAGTTTGTGGTAGTCCCGCACCTTCTATGGAATCCTCCTCCCCACGGGAGGAGGCGAGGAGAGAACCACGGGTTGGCGAAGTGACTTTCCTTCTCCCCTCAAGCCGGAACATCGTGCTGATCGAGCCACTACAAGGTGCAGGACTACCCAAAATCCAAGCACCTGGCGTGACCACACGCCCCCGAAGACAGTAAGTAACGACAAGGGATTAGGAAAGAGGGTTTCAACGTCCCGCTTCCCCATTCTGCAACTCCACCCGATTCTGCTTCTGGTTGTAGCCCATGCGGCTAATCACCTCATAATCCAGCACCGCTTTTTCGCCCACGAGAATATCCGCTTCAAACTGCACGGTCTGGAAATCATGCAGGGTCGGATTCAGCCGGCTGCGGAACCCGATGTCACCGGCATAATCACGGCGAATTTGCACATGAATGGGCTTGGGACTGTAGTTGCGGATTTTCTGCCGGTAAACCGTGTGTTCATCCCAGCCGGCCACTTGACTGTCCACCTCCAGCTTGAACCCGTCTTCGCCCAGTTTACGGTAGAGATTACCGCCTTTGATTTGGAACCATAGATTGTCGCGGTAGACTTTCTGCTTGGTCAGTTCGAAAATCACCAGCCGGTCCACGCCCAGGTTCAATTCAATCTTGTCGCCGATGGGGACATATTTCAGATTCTGCGTCGCCAGATAACTCAAGCTTGCAGAGCCATTGGTGCGGAAAATCTGCATCACGCCATCCGGCAGGGGCGTACTGCCGAGTTTTGAAGCAACATCGTTTTTCAGCAGATACAGCCGGGTCAACTGATCGCCGTATTCCCGGGGCCGGTAGCGGTATTCCACGGTCATCGGCACGGCATCCGCCTCGAAGCTGCGCAACCGCTTGGCCCAGCCGTTCGGCACGGTTTCCGTTCCTTCGATGGTGTAAATGAAATACTCGCTCAGTCCTTCCTTGATAATTTCCTTGGGTGCCTCCATCTCGGCGGCGTCATAAGCGACTGCCCCGGCTGCCATTTCCAGCGCAGGCGCGGGCGCCATCATCTTGCGCGCTGCCCGTTGTCGCAAATCCTTGTAGTCCTCGCGCTTGAGTTCGTTGACCCGCCCCACCGGCAACTTCGCCAGTTCAGCGATTTTCTCCACGAGATTAATGGTTCCTACCACCAGACGCACCCGGGCGTTTTCGTAATCTTCGCCGGAGAGATTTCTCACCCGCACGAAACTTTCCAGGCGCAGCGTCTTTTCGTCGGGGTCAGCAACCGCCAGATAGTCCGCCGCCCAGGAAATGCCGGAGGTGAAATAGCTGATTTCGATAATCGCCTCACGGTCGGCGTCGCTCTGCACATTCCAATAAAGCGTCTGCGGCTTGTCGTGTGGGAATGTGGTGTCGAGCATGACTAATCCGGTCTTCGGTTCACGGAATTTCAGTTCCACTGACGTCGGATCGATCAGGGTGTTCACCCAGGAGAATTGCAGGGGATTGACGCCCTTTTTAAACGTGACGACCCGGCTTTCGCGCACCAGAGTCAGGTCTTCCGAGTTGTAGATGGTCAACTGCACCGTGCGCCGTTCGGGAACGGTGGCGAGATCGACATTGCGGGCAGGCAGCGCCAGTGGCAGCAATAACAGACAGAGAAAACAGGCGATCCGGTTCAGGGTCATGGCGCTCACCACTCATTATTCAACGTCAACCGCAGGGTCTGCGTCTGCTTGGGCGCTGGACCGTCGGCGGGACGGGCGGGCAAATCGACGTGAAACAACAATTGGTCCGCATCGCTCTTTTCCGGATCGGGATGGCGCAGCGTACCGTCGCCGAGTTGCCATTCCGGGTCGCGGCCCGGGTCGCCGCGCACCTGATCACGGATTTGCCGAACGCTCTCGACGATGTTCAGCGTTGCAGGCTTATCCTTGAAATTCTCGATTTCATATTTAACGGTTACGTCGTAACGATAGAGATTGCCGGCGATCCGCTGGCGCTCATTGCGGTCAATCGTGCGCCGCACCACGATGTCGCGAGCCAGGCCCAGATAGAGTTCCCATTCATCGTCGGGCGGGGTGAATTTGCCACGATCTTCGCCGAGGAATGCCGAACCGCCCTGACCGTCATCCTGGAAGATACGCGCCTTGCCTTCGGGTAACGCGGCTTTGCCGAGCGCCTCGCCGGTATTTTTGATGACATAGTGCATCGGCACGTTGAGCTTGTCCTGGGCGCGGTCGAGGTAGCCAAACTTCACCGGGTCACTGGTGTAGGTCTTGCGCACCGGAATATTGACGAAGCCATTGAGTTGCACTTCCTTGGTTTCATCCAGTCCCAGCGGTTTATCAAACACTACGCCGATCCCGGTCTGGAATTGGGCCAGGTCATAGGCTTCGTTGGCATGGTTGTTCACTCGCAGGTATTGCGCCAGTTCCAGGGTTTTCTCCTCCCGATCTGCGACAGCCCGATAGTGAAAATCCTTGCTTAAACCGCCCAGCGCATAGCTGATCCGCACCCGCGCTGTGCCGGAAGCGCTGGCCACGACGGACCACACCAGGGCGTTTTCATTCGGCGGGTAGCTGACCGACAGCACTTTGGCGTCCAGGGACCGTTCACCAGGTGGGGCAGGAATTCGCAACACCAGCGTGTGGGGATCGATGCGGGTGTTGGCCCAGGAGAAATCGACCTGATTGACGCCCTTGACCAGTGGAACAATACGTTCTTCCTCGATCAGGGCGACTTGCGGATGATCGAGATGGATTTGCACCCGCTCACGCACCGGCAGGGCAGTGAGCTTGATGCGGGCCAGAGCGTCCAACGGAACAGCCCCCAGAAGCAACAGGGCGCCTAGCAGGTAGAGCAGTCGGGTTCGGTTCATTGAGATTCGCCTCCGAAAAGTGAACGGGTCGGTATAAACATAAACGCTCGGCGGTGAATTGGGGGTTAAGGAACCGTGTTTTTTAGCGTTTTTATTTAAGGATCCCAGAGCGTGTCCTGGGCTAAAATCAGCGTACCTCTTTAGGGCTTAACTGACTGAAAAATATTTTTTTATCTATGAAAGAGCGATTCAACGCCAGCCCAGGACAACGCCCTGGATGATCAAAACGGTTGAGGATGCTCTTAAGTTAATGACAGTGAGGTTCTAAACTGTAAACAATTGCAACCTCATCCAATGCTCATTCAAACGTTGATTTGCTTAACCCGTGAACGAAAATCTCAAAATCGTTTTTGCTCTTTTCGCATTTTTGGTGCTGGTGGGAAGCCTGGAATTCGCCACCGGCTATGCTTTTTACTACGTCCTGGAGCCAGAAAACAAACAACGCTTTCTGGCGATGCTGTCCCCGCAACTGGAATTACTGATCGAGCTGAAAGCGCTGGGCCTGGCGATCCTTGGCATCGCGTTCGCCATCGCCTGGCAGCTTTACGTCAAGGGACCGCTGAAGATCGCTGAGGGCATTCGCATCATTCTCAACGCCCACCCCAGCCATCGTCTCGAACCTGCCGGTCCGCCCGAAGTCCGGATGCTGACGCGGGCGGTGAACGATCTGGCGGAACATAGCGAAACCTTGGCGCACGACCTCGAAACCAAAGTCGCCCAGGCCAAATCGTCGGTGGAGGAGGAAAAAAACCGGCTGGCCGCGCTGATGTCTGAGCTGTCCCAGGGGGTTCTGGTCTGCAACATCGATGGCCGTATCCTGCTTTACAACGAACGCGCCCGCCAGGCGCTGAGCGCGCCTGGCAACCATCAGGGCGCTGCCGCGCTGGTGGGTTTGGGCCGTTCGATCACCGCGGTCATCGACCACAATTTGCTGGATCACGCCCTGGAGAACCTGCAATCCCGCCTGGAGAAGGATGAAGCCGATCCAAACGCACAATTCGTCATCACCACCCGGTCTGGACAGTTTGTCCGGGTGCGCATGGCGCCGGTACTGGCCGCGGCGCAGCCAACGCCGGAACACCGAACGGTAATCAGCGGATTCATCATGACGATGGAGAACATCACCCGCGCTTTCGAGGTAGACACTACCCGCGATATGTTGCTGCAATCGTTCACTGAAGGCAGCCGGTCCGCGCTGGCTAATATTCGCGCCGCGGTGGAAACTCTAATGCATTACCCGGACTGCGAACTCGTTCATCGCGACCGGTTTCTCCAGGTCATCCACGAAGAGACCTGCAACTTGAGCGCCCGGCTGGATCAAACTACGGCTGAACATGCTGATTCGCTGAAAACCCGCTGGCCGCTGGAAGAAATGCTGGGAGTTGACCTCATCGCCGCCGCGCAGCGCCGGATTGAAAGTCGGCTCGGGATGGCGACGACTCTGGAAACACCTGACGAGGGGCTGTGGATCAAGGTCGACAGCTATACGCTGGTCCAGGCGCTCAGCTATGTGGCAGGTCGGTTGCAAAGCGAGGTCGGGGTGCGTGAATTAAGCTTTCATCTGGCGCGTCATGCCCGGATTGCGCAACTGGACATGATCTGGACCGAACCGCTCCTGTCACAACGCATCCTGCACGGCTGGGAAACCGATCCGATGAGCGTCGGCGGTGAGGGCAGTCCGTTATCTTTTCGTGATGTCATCGAGCGCCATGGCGCAGAGATTGTGTACATGGTAGATCAGGTACAGCAACAACCCCTGTTTCGCTGGCTGTTGCCGCTCGCCCAGCCGACGCGGCCCCTGCCTGGCGCGCCGATTCGTTACGACGAGAGCCGCCCGGAGTTCTACGACTTCGACCTGTTTCACCAAGCCGGTCAAACGCCGGAACTCGATCATCGGTTGCTGGTGGAATTGGCTTATACGGTGTTTGATACCGAAACCACCGGTCTGAACCCGACTGCTGGCGACGAGATCATCTCCATTGGCGCGGTGCGCATCGTCAACAACCGTTTGCTGCGCTACGACACCTATGAACAATTGATCGACCCGAAGCGACCGATTGATCCAATGTCGCAAACCATCCACGGCATTTCGAACGAGATGCTGCGCGGGCAACCGACCATTGAAGAGGCGTTGCCACAGTTCCATGAATATTGCGCCGACGCGGTGCTGGTAGGCCACAACGCCGCGTTCGATATGCGCTTCCTGCAACTGAAGGAAGACCAGACCGGCGTTCGTTTCACCCAACCGGTGCTGGACACGCTGCTCTTGTCGGAAGTGCTTCATCCGAATCAGGAATCTCACGCGCTGGAAGCTATTGCCGAACGACTGGGGGTGAAGGTATTAGCCCGCCATACCGCACTGGGGGATGCACTGGTAACGGGAGAGGTCTTCCTGCGGATGATTCCGCTGCTAGCGGCGCAGGGCATTAACACGCTGGGCGACGCCCGTGGAGCGACGGAGAAGATTTATGCCAAGGTGAAGTATTGATTCCCTCACCCCACTCCCCCGCGAGGGGGAGGAAGAATAGGGGTGAGGGCGTGGGAAGAAAGTGAGGAGGGAGGGTATCAGTGCGCCGCTGCGCCCGCTGCGCCAAAGCCGGTCTGCGCCCGCACGTACTGATCTTCAAACGCCTCTTTCTCCTTGGCCGCCCGGTCGCTGGTATCTGTCACTGAACCGAGCCACGCCATGAAAAACGCGATTGGCATGGAGAAGATCGCTGGCTGCTCGTAGGGGAAGATCGGCTTTTCGTTGCCGAGCACCACCACCCAAACGGCCTTGGACAGCACCACGATCAGCACCGCCGACACCAGGCCGGCGATACTGCCCCAGATCGCGCCCCGCGTGGTCAATCCCTTCCAGTACATGGACAGGATCAGCACCGGGAAATTGCAGGACGCCGCGACGCCGAAGGCCAGACCGACCATGAACGCCACGTTCTGCTTTTCAAAGGCGATGCCGAGCAACACAGCCACGACGCCCAACACCAGCGAGGAACTCTTGGAAACGCGGACTTCTTCAGCCTCGGTGGCCTGACCCTTGCGGATCACGTTCGCGTAGAGATCATGCGAAATCGCGGAAGCGCCAGCCAGCGCCAATCCGGCCACTACGGCGAGGATTGTGGCGAAAGCCACCGCCGACAGGAAACCCAGCATCATGTTGCCGCCCACTGCATGAGCCAGATGCATGGCCGGCATGTTGCCGCCGCCCAACAGCTTGCCCGCGAGGTCGCCGCCTTCAAAGTATTGCGGGTTGGTGCCCACAATGGTGATGGCCGCCAAGCCCATTAGCGCCACCACAGTGAAGAAAAACCCGACGCAGAGGGTGGCGACAAACACGCTCTTGCGCGCTTCCTTGGCGTTCGGCACGGTAAAGAAGCGCATCAGAATGTGCGGCAAACCCGCGGTGCCGAACATCAGCCCCAGCGACAGGGAGACTGCGGTCACCGGATCAGCCAGCAGGGAACCCGGCCCCATGAGCGCCAGGCCTTTCTTGGAATTCTCGACCGCCTTGGTCGCCAGCGTCTCGAAGTTGAAGCCGAACTGGGAAAAAGCCAGCAACATCACCAGCGTGCCGCCGCCCAGCAGTAGACAGGCCTTGATGATCTGCACCCAGGTGGTGGCGATCATCCCGCCGAAAGTCACATAGACCACCATCAACACGCCGACGATGACCACCGCCAGCCAGTAATCCAGACCGAACAGTAGTTTGATGAGCTGTCCCGCACCCACCATCTGCGCGATCAGGTAGAACACCACCACGGTCAGCGAACCAATCGCCGCGATGGTGCGAACCTGCCGCTGATCCAGCCGGTAGGAGGTGATGTCGGCGAAGGTGAACTTGCCCAGGTTGCGCAGCCGTTCGGCCATGATGAACATGATGAACGGCCAGCCCACATAGAAGCAGATGCAGTAGATATAACCGTCAAAGCCCTGGAAATAGGTCAAACTGGTTAAACCCAGCAGGGTGGCCGCCGACATGTAGTCGCCGGCGATGGCTAGGCCATTCTGGGTGCCGGTGATGCCACCGCCCGCCGTGTAGTAGTCGCTGGCCGACTTGGTGCGTTGAGCCGCCCAGTAGGTGATGCCCAGGGTCGCCATCACGAAGATAAAGAACATCACGATAGCGTGGACGTTGAGGGGCTGCTTCTGAGCCTGACCGACATCCGGGGCGGCCAAGGCCAGCCCCACCCAGCCCATGGCCAACGCGGCAACGGTAAACTTCAACATTCCGCGATTCATTCGATGGCCCCCTTAATAATCTCCGAGTTGATGTCATCGAACTCGCCGTTGGCGCGGCGGATGTAGAGGCCGGTCATCAACCAGAACAGCAGGATCATGCCCGCGCCAATCGGCCAGGCGATGGAGGCGGTGCCGCCTTCCCAGATGGGCGTCGCCAGCGCTTTCGGATTGAACGCCACGACCATGATGAAAATGAAATAGATGCCCAGCACTACGGCCGTCAGTGTCCAGGCGAACCGGCTGCGTTTAGCGACGAGTTCGTCGAATTTCGGATTTTTTCGAATCCGCTCATACACGGCGGTCGACATGTTTGATTCCTCTCTATTTTTGGTGGAGTTTCAACGCCCGCCCCGTAAATCCGGGGTCAGACTCAGGAAATGTAGAATTAACAAAAGATTTTGTCTATGGCGGCTTTTTGTATTCTGAACTTTCTACATTATCCGGTGACCAGCAGAGGTAATTGTCCAATCGATGGGAATTAACCGACAAAACCACTGGTGTATGCTGAATGGATTATCATGGCCGCCCCGTCAACCTGAACCACCGGCTATCGTCATGAATCTCATCGCCACACTCGCCCACGAACTCGCCGCCCGAGAATCCCAGATCGAAGCGGCCGTCGCCTTGCTGGATGGCGGCGCCACAGTGCCTTTCGTCGCCCGCTACCGCAAGGAAGCTACCGGCGGCCTGGACGATACGCAACTGCGCTTGCTGGAAGATCGGCTCGGTTACCTGCGCGAACTGGAAGAGCGGCGCAACGTGATTCTGTCCAGCATCCGGGAACAAGGGCAACTAAACGCCGAACTGGAAACCGCCCTGCTCGCCGCCGATAGCAAAACCCGGCTTGAAGACCTCTATTTGCCTTACAAACCCAAGCGCCGCACCAAGGCGCAGATCGCCCGCGAAGCCGGTCTGGCCCCGCTGGCTCATGATCTGCTCGACGATCCCTGGCAAACGCCGGATATGTTTGCTGCCGGATTTGTCGATGCCGAACGCGGCATTCCCGATATAAAAACAGCGCTCGACGGGGCGCGGCAGATTCTTATGGAGGAATTCGCCGAGAATGCCGAACTGTTGGCGAATCTGCGCGAGTCTCTCTGGGAAAATGCCGTGCTGTATTCACAAATGGTCGAGGGCAAGGCAGAGGAGGGCGCAAAATTCCGCGATTATTTCGATTACCGGGAAGCACTCCGGAAAATTCCCTCGCATCGCGCCCTGGCACTGTTCCGGGGTCGCAATGAAGGGATATTGCAACTGAGTCTGGAAGTCGGCGATCCTGCTGCACCCGGCCCCGATCCCGGCGAGCGGCGCGTGGCGGCGCAGTTCAACATTCGTGACGAAGGCCGACCCGCCGACGCCTGGTTGCGGGAAACTGTCCGCTGGGCGTGGAGGGTCAAGTTGTTGCCGCATCTGGAGACGGAATTGAAGCAGCGATTGCGCGAGGCGGCGGAGGAAGAAGCAATCCGGGTGTTCGCCAGCAACTTACGCGATTTGTTGTTGGCCGCGCCGGCAGGCGCTCGACCCACCCTGGGGCTGGACCCCGGTTTACGGACCGGCGTTAAAGTGGCGGTGGTAGACGCCACCGGCAAGCTGGTGGACACCGCGACCATTTATCCCCACGCCCCGCGTAACCAGTGGGACCCCAGCCTGTGCGTTCTCGCTGAACTCTGCGGTCGGCACAATGTGGAATTGATCAGTATTGGCAACGGCACGGCGTCTCGCGAAACCGATCGGCTGGCAACTGAGTTGATGCAGTGCCATCCTGAATTGCGGTTGCAAAAACTGGTGGTGTCGGAAGCCGGCGCGTCGGTGTATTCGGCCTCCGAACTGGCGGCGCGGGAATTCCCCGATGTGGACGTGTCCCTGCGCGGGGCAGTGTCCATCGCCCGCCGGTTGCAGGACCCGCTGGCGGAGCTGGTCAAAATCGAACCCAAGGCCATCGGCGTCGGCCAGTACCAGCATGATGTCGGCCAGACCCGGCTGGCGCGAATGCTGGATGCCGTGGTTGAAGACTGCGTGAACGCGGTCGGTGTGGACGTGAACACGGCATCGGCGCCGTTGCTGGCGCGAGTGGCGGGATTGAACGCGACGCTGGCCCGCAACATCGTGGAATTTCGGGATACGAATGGCCCATTCCGCCGCCGCGAACAGTTGCGCAAAATTGCCCGGCTGGGCGACAAGACCTTCGAGCAGGCCGCCGGCTTTCTGCGCATTCCCAACGGCGACAACCCGCTGGATCGCTCCGCTGTCCATCCCGAAGCCTATCCGGTCGTGGAGCGCATTTTGGCCACGAGTGGGCGCGGATTGCACGAGGTATTGGGTAATACCGCATTTCTCCAGACGCTGGAACCGGCCCGCTTTATCGATGACCAGTTTGGTCTGCCGACTGTGCAGGACATTCTGGCGGAACTGGAGAAACCGGGTCGCGACCCTCGCCCGGAATTCAAGACCGCTGCATTTAAGGATGGTGTGGAGAAGCTGACGGATTTACAGCCGGGAATGGTGCTGGAGGGCGTGGTGACCAACGTCGCCAATTTTGGGGCGTTCGTGGACATCGGCGTTCACCAGGACGGACTGGTGCACATTTCCGCGCTGGCCGACCGTTTTGTGAAAGACCCCCGCGACGTGGTGAAGGCCGGTCAGGTGGTCAAAGTCAAGGTGCTGGACGTGGATCTGAAACGGCAGCGGATTGCGTTGACCTTGCGATTGAGTGAGCCGGCAACCGGTAAACCGCCCCGGCAAACGGAGCATCCGCCACGGCGGGAACGGGAATCACGGGCTACACCGCTGCAAAAGCCGGAACAGCATCCGAGCGCGTTGGCTGAAGCCTTTGCCCGGGCGCGGCAGGAGCGGTAGTCAGGGAAACGCCGGACTCACGCGAATCCGGCGTTCAATCCTCCCGATCAGCGAGTAGATCATCCTCGTCGCTGATATCTTCCTCGTCTTCTTCCTCTTCCTCGTAGCCCAAATCATCCGCTTCCAGTTCGTCAAAGGGGCCAGACCAGTCTTCCGGGGCTTCGATGGCTTCGATAGGCAGTTCATACCAGGCATCCAGATCCAGTTCTTCTACTTCACCGTCGAAGTACTGGATTTCGATGGTCTGGGCATCCTCGTCAAGGGCAACAACCTCAAAATCGTTGCCGGTTTCCTGATTGCGATACCAGTTACCGATGATGGGATCAACATCGCTCATAGCCGATCTCCTGGAGCCGGTGGGATAGTTCTATAGATTCGTGGTCTTTTGGAACATTTTGACCAATGAGCTTTAAACAATTCAACCCCACCGCCGAGGAAATTTCGGCTTACGCCGGACGCCGCAAGGTTCCTCGACTTTCCGCCGGACGGGCAGGGACTGATCCGCGCCAACTGGAAGCCGGACTGCGCGGATGAACCGACCGGGCAGGTTCCGAACGAGCCGGAGCCGAGCTTCTCGACGGCGGGGCGCGACTGGGCAGCGCGCCGCGATTGCGACCATTCGGGATCGGCTCAGCCTTGATGCGCGGGTCCGGTTCAAAACCGGGCATCACTTCCCTGGGCAGCGAACGCTTCAGCACCTTTTCGATATCCGCCAGCAACTTGTGCTCGTCCACACAGACCAGCGAGACTGCTTCGCCATCCGCGCCAGCGCGACCGGTGCGGCCAATGCGATGGATGTAATCTTCCGGCACATTGGGCAATTCAAAATTGACCACCTGCGGCAGTTCGACAATATCAATGCCTCGGGCAGCGATGTCGGTGGCGACCAGCACCGGGAGCGCGCCGTTTTTGAACTGTGCCAGCGCGTGCGTTCGCGCCGACTGGCTCTTATTGCCATGAATCGCCAGCGAAGCAATGCCGCCCTTGGTCAATTGTTCGGACAGCCGATTGGCCCCGTGCTTGGTGCGGGTGAACACCAGTACCTGCCGCCAGTTGTTTTCACGGATCAGATGAGCCAGTAGTTCGCGCTTCCGTTCCCGATCCACCAGATGCACCCGCTGGGTCACTGCTTCAGCCGGTGCATTGCGGCGGGCCACTTCGATCAGCGCCGGACGGTTCAACAGGCTATCCGCCAAGGTGCGAATTTCATCAGAAAACGTGGCGGAGAACAGCAGGTTCTGCCGTTGCCGGGGCAATAGGGCCAGGACTTTCTTGATGTCGTGAATAAAGCCCATATCCAACATGCGGTCGGCTTCATCCAGTACCAGCACCTCGACCCGCGACAGATCGAGTGTCCGCTGACCGACATGATCCAGCAGGCGACCGGGGGTGGCGACCAGAATATCGATGCGACCCCGCAGTTGCTGGATTTGCGGCTGAATGCCAACGCCGCCGAAGATGACCATTGACTTCAATTTCATATACTTGCCGTATTCACGGACGCTTTCTTCCACCTGCGCCGCCAGTTCGCGGGTCGGGGTGAGAATCAGCGCACGGATCGGCGCACGGCCGCCGGCATTGACGATTCTGCCGTTGTCCGCAGCCAGACGGTGCAGGATAGGCAGGGTAAAACCGGCGGTTTTGCCGGTGCCGGTTTGCGCGCCGGCGAGTAAATCACCGCCCGACAGCACGGCGGGGATCGCCTGCCGCTGAATCGGGGTGGGAACGGTATAGCCGCGTTCAGTCACCGCACGAACGAGGGCGTCGGACAGTCCAAGGGAAGCAAACGACATGAGACTCCAAAGATTTTAAGGCAACATCGGCCGGCCGCCGGGATTCGGCGCCAGTCTTCGGCAGATGGATAGGGGATTCACCAGGATGGGTGCGGCGCGGGAGACTGAAACAATGCCACAAGTACGCAAGCTTAACAGGATTTGGGGGATTAAGCTTGTTATATTCAAAACTGGCTAACCCTTCAGGGGGCGTCTACACTTCGGTGGCATCCCCAAAATGATTCCAAAAAGGCTATCACCTTGAACAAGCTGTATGTTTGGCAACATCGAGGCTTTTTCATGGGCCGCCTGCCGGATATTTCCGAACACCGGCTCGGTTCAGCGGCGCTCTGCGTAGGTATCGACCGACCCTTCCGGGTGCTGGAGAGCGAAAGCAGCGGCTGGCGGGAATGCCGGACCGTGCTGGTGCCGCCCGGCTGTCTCCATGAAATCCAGGTCGGCGGCGCTGTCATGGCGATCCTGTTCATCGAGCCGGAAAGTCCCGATTATCCGGCGATTCACAACGCCATGCTGGATGGCGAATGGCAATGCCTGTACGGTCTGGCGCACGAGGCTGAGGTGCTGGCCGCCTTGCACGAAGCCTGGGAACGCCAGCCGGATGCAGCGACCATCCACAATCTGCTCGACCGGCTGATTCCGCCGCCGAACCCGGAGCAGCGCCCGCAACCGCTGGATGGGCGGATTCAGAAAGTCATCCGGCTGATGAAGGAAGATTTGACCCGCAGTTATTCGATGAATGAACTGGCCGAGGTGGTCAACCTGTCGCCGACCCGGCTGGTGCATCTGTTTAAGGAAGAAGTCGGCGTGCCGATTCGCCGCTTCCGCCAATGGCACCGGATGCGGGTGGTCGCAGCGCTGGTGTCGAAAAATCAGACGCTCACCGACGCCGCGCTCGGCGCCGGCTTCGCTGATTCTTCGCATTTCAGCCGGGCGTTTCGCAACATGTTTGGCATCACGCCCTCTTCGGTGTTTGGCCGCGCCGCCAACGTCCAGATCGTTCTGGCCTGAACGATCCCTGACGATGCTGAACCTGATCGATTGCCATAACCATTTTGATGAAGCTAGTTTCGACGCTGACCGGGGCGTTGCCTACCAGCGGGCGCAGCAATCCGGCGTCATCGCGCAAGTACTGGCGGCGGTCAGCGCCCGGTTGTGGCCGAAGCTCAAGGCGGTCGCGACGCATTATCCGAGGCTGTATCCCTGCTACGGCCTGCACCCTGCCTATCTGGCGGAACATCGCCCGGAGCATCTCGACGCGCTGGCGGACTGGTTGAGCCGGGAGCGTCCCGTCGCCATTGGCGAATGCGGGTTGGATCATTACCTGCCTGATCTGGACCCCGACGTTCAGGCGGAGTATTTCACCGGGCAATTGCGGCTGGCCCGCCGCCACGATCTTCCCGTGGTCATTCACGCCCGCCATGCGGTGGATCAGGTCATCAAACTGCTGCGGCGCTTTGCCGGGGTGCGAGGGATGGTGCACAGTTTTTCCGGTAGTGAAGATCAGGCCGGGCGGCTGCTGGACATGGGCATCCTGCTGAGTTTTGGCGGTCCGGTCACCTATCCACGCGCCACCCGGTTGCGCAGTCTGATTCGCTACCTGCCGCTGGACAGTTTGCTGCTGGAAACTGACTCCCCCGACCAACCGCTCAGCAGTCATCGTGGCGAACGCAATGAACCGGCGTTCCTGGCGGAAGTGCTGGATTGCGTCGCCGGGTTGCGCGGCGTTGACCCGGCAGAAATCGCCGCCGCTACCACGGAAAATGCTCGCCGGCTGTTCCAGTTCCCCGATGCCCTACCCGCAGGCCCGTACTGAGATTCTGATCGGTGTGGACGGCCTGGCCCGGCTGCGGTCAGCGCACGTCCTCGTAGTTGGGCTGGGCGGAGTGGGCGGCCATGTCGCCGAAGCGCTGGGTCGCGCCGGGATCGGTCAGTTGACTCTGCTGGATCATGATGTGGTCTCTCTGTCCAATCTCAACCGCCAGTTGCTGGCGCTGCGTTCCACATTGGGCCGGCCCAAGGTCGAGGTCATGGCCGAGCGGTTGCGCGACATTGATCCTACGCTGGAACTGACCCTGATCAGCGAATTTTTGCACCCTGAAGCCGCCGAGGCGCGGGTTGTCGCTGCACCTTATGACTTTGTCGCGGACTGTATCGACAGCATCGCCTGCAAGGCGGCGCTGGTTGCGGCCTGTCATCGTCACGGCGTCTCCATAATTTCCGCCTTGGGGGCGGGAAATTGCCTGGATGTCAGCCGGGTACGGGTCGCGCAACTGAATCAAACCCAGATGTGCCCGCTGGCCCGTGAGTTGCGGCGGAAGTTGCGGGAACTGGGCGCGCCGCTCAATTACCCGGTAATCTACAGCGATGAGCCGCGCCGTCCACCGTTGCCGCATCAACCGGTCGGCGGCGATACGCCCGGCCGGCCCCGTGCAGTGAATGGTACGATTGCCTATCTGCCAGCGCTGTTCGGGGTGATGCTGGCGGGGGTGATCATCC
>CAZDVY010000061.1:0-15722 GCA_964508935.1 uncultured Candidatus Competibacteraceae bacterium
CAACAAGGCGCGATGGAATAAGAGCCAGCGTGGCTCGATCGCCGATTCGGCGTTGCCGATTGTGGCCATCATCATCTTTGTGACGGGCGCAGGCGGCGTCTTCGGCAACGTACTGGTCGAGTCCAAGATTGGTGATGCCCTGTCGAAGTCGTTAACAGCGATGGGAATGCCCCTCATCGTTGCCGGTTTTGTAATCTCCCTGGCGCTCCGGGCGGCCCAGGGATCGGCGACCGTGGCGATCCTGACCACCGCTGGCCTGCTGGCCCAGGCGGTAGCGGCCGGCGGCTACAGTCCGCTCCAGGTGGCTCTCGTGACCCTGTCCATCGGCTTTGGCGGACTCGGGCTGTCCCACATCAACGATTCCGGCTTCTGGATCGTGACGAAGTATCTGGGTCTGTCCGTGGCTGACGGTCTGAAGACCTGGACAGTCTTGACCACCGTCTGTGGGGTCACCGGCTTCCTGCTGACCTGGGCGGTGTGGCTGGTCGTTTGACGGCCAGGTTCTTCCGGGCATCCGCTGTCCGGTTCAAAGGCGGCCTCCTGTCATTCAGGCCAGTCGAGCTGTGATCGAGCGATACCATTTCTGCAACACGGCGGAATGGTAGGGGTTGTATACGGGACACGAAGCCGGAACCGGGCGAAACCGGAACCGGCTGGATGTCCCGTTTTATGTGTTGCCATGGCCCGACCCGAACGCTCTGCGCCACCGTGGCCATGACGAGGGCCAGCAACGTGGGGCTATGCGTCAACTGCATCCAACCAATTGATATTTATAAATTATTTTATGCTTTACCTGCACACTTCATCGTTCGGATCACAGGAAAATTTACAGGAGGAAAACTTTCCCTCAGACTCGCGCAACGCTTAATAACAAGTAGACGCCATGAAAATCGACACGATGCGGACAGTAGATTATTTTGCCGGGATTCCATTATGTTTTCTGGCGACCTTGCTGATTCGTTTCATCAACTTTTTTGTCAAAAAGAAGCTTCAGCAGCCCTGTAAAGTGCTGTTTATCGAATTATCGGAAATGGGCAGCGCCATTCTGGCCGATCCGGCCATGAGAAAAATGCAGCGGATGCGTCATACGGAACTGTATTTTCTGATTTTTAAATCCAATGCAGCCAGCCTGCGGTTATTGAACACAATCCCCGAAGCTCATATCTTTACCATCCGCGCTGATGGGTTATTAAATCTCGCGGTCGATAGTCTTCGCTTTTTGTTATGGGCGCGCCAACAAAGAATCGATACGGTCATCGATCTGGAGCTGTTCTCGCGCTATAGCGCCCTGTTGACCGGTTTGTCCGGCGCAATCAACCGAATCGGTTTTCATGCATTTCACAACGAGGGATTGTATCGGGGCGACCTGTTGACTCATCGGGTGGCCTACAATTCACACCTGCACATTGCGAAGAATTTTATTGCGCTGGTCAACGCTGCACTGGCGGACCGCAAGGAACTGCCATTTTCCAAGACCCTGATCGACGATGATGAAATCAAGCTGGCCCGCGCTGAAGTCAGTGAAAACGTTATCGCGGCGATGCGCAATAGCGTCCGCAGTGCGTATCCGCCCTATGATGAGCAGCGTCACCGCATTGTGTTGATCAATCCCAACGCCAGTGATCTATTGCCGCAACGGCGCTGGATGCCGGACTATTTTGTCGCGGTCATGCGCGGATTGCTGGCCGATAGCGATGAAGTGCTGGTGTTGATCACCGGGGCGCCAGCCGAGCGTGAAGAAGCAGAGATACTCAAACAGCGGGTTGGACACGAGCGCTGCGTCAACTTCGCCGGTCGCCAACGTTTGGAGGAATTGCCAGCGCTATACCGGATCGCCGAAATGATGTTGACCAATGATTCAGGTCCCGGTCATTTTTCAGCGGTGACCGATCTGCGCACCTTTGTCATCTTCGGTCCAGAGACGCCGCGCCTGTACGGTTCTCTCGGCAATAGCACGCCTATTTATGCTGGTCTGGCCTGTTCGCCCTGTGTGAGCGCGACCAACCATCGCCAGACCCCCTGTACCGATAACGTATGCCTGCAAGTCATCAAACCGGCAGTGGTGCTGGAGTCGTTGCGCGCGGCGCTACAGGAAAATCGTTCCGCGTGACCATAGACGAATCATTTCCTCAATAACCTACCGACATTCCCCGACTGAACCGGGTCGGCAGCGCTGGCGGTTGATCCAAATGGTGCTGTCGAGCTTGGCGTCGGTGAAGCGTGCGCCATTAACGCGGGCTTCCGCCAGCGTTGCCTGCCCCAAATCCGCGCCGGTGAAATCGACGCCCAGCAGCGTTGCCCCATCCAGTCTGGCCCCGCGCAGCAATGAACCGCTCAGCACAGCATCCTCTAACACCGCCCGGATCAGTGTTGCGCTGCTCAAATCGGCCTTGGCCAGTTGTGCGTCGGTCAAATTCGCCTGCGCCAGATTCGCCCGGTTCAACTTCGCTCCCGTGAGATCGGCGCCGGTCAGTTCCGCCCGTTGTAACTGAGCATCGGTCAAATCCACCTCGCGCAAGTTCGCCCCGGTCAATACAGCTCGTTCCAGCCGTACCCCGGTCATACTCGCGCTGGCGAACACCGCGTGATCAAGTTGCGCCGACACCAGCCGTGTTCCCCGTAGCTCCGCGCCGGTGAAATCGACCTTGCTCAACACCGCTTGGCCCAAATCCGCACCGCTAAGCCGGGCGTTACTCAAGTTCGCGCCGCTCAAATTGATTTGGGTAAGTACTGCTTCCCGCAAATCGGCGCCCTGCAAATCCACGCCCTGCTTGTCGCAGCGCAGCCAGTTAACTCGCCGGGCGGGTGGATCGTCGCAGGCGGCCCAGGCGAAAACAGGCCACTGGAGCAACGCCAATAGCAGCACACCTTGCACCTGCGCGCGGGAAGGGCCATAAGAAGCTGATTTTTTAATCAATTCAACACTTCCTCTGTTCTCATCACGCTTCCGTACTTTCCCTGGCTTCCGTGGAAAAAATCAAAGCGTTTCAACTGCAAAAATCGTGTCCACCACCTGCCCGAACCGCTCGACAAAGTGTACGGTCAGGCCCTCGCGGATATGATCCGGCAACTCCTCGAAATCGCCCCGGTTGCCTTCCGGCAGCAGGATCTCATGAATGCCGACTCGCCGAGCGGCGATCAGTTTCTCCCGGATGCCGCCCACCGGCAGCACCTGCCCAGTCAGCGTCAACTCTCCGGTCATGGCCAAGGGCCGGACCGGTTGTTGACCCCGCGCCAACGATAGCAATGCGGCAGCCATGGTAATGCCGGCGCTGGGGCCATCCTTCGGCGTTGCGCCTTCCGGGACGTGAAGATGGACAAAGGCTTCATCGAAGAATTTCGGATCCGCCTGATACTCTTCCAGGTGAGCACTGACATAACTGTAGGCGATATTCGCGGATTCCTGCATCACTTCGCCCAACCGGCCGGTCAATTTGAAACCACGATTCTTGGTATGAATCAAGCTGGCCTCGACGCTCAACGTCGCCCCACCCATCGCTGTCCACGCCAGCCCGGTGATCACGCCCACCCCCGCCATCAACGTTTCTGTCCGGAATGGCGGCTTGTTCAGATAGCGCTCCAGATCAGCGCGTTCTACCGTAATAGAACCCAGATCAGGATCTTCAACGATTTGCACGGCGCTTTTGCGGACGATCCGACCCAACTGTTTCTCCAGATTACGCACTCCGGCTTCGCGGGCGTAGCCTTCAATGATCTGCTGCAACGCCTCTCCGCTGAGAATGATACGGTCACGCTCCAGCCCGCTGCGCTCCAACAATTTCGGCCAGAGATGATTGCGGGCGATTTGCAGTTTCTCCGCCGTGATGTAACCGGATAACCGCATGGTCTCCATCCGGTCGAGCAGCGGCGCGGGAATCGTGTCAAGCTGGTTGGCGGTGCAGATAAACAGCACCTTGGACAGATCGAAACGCACGTCCAGGTAATGATCGAGGAACTCGGTATTTTGTTCAGGATCGAGGACTTCGAGCAGCGCCGAGGCCGGATCGCCCCGGTAGGACGCACCGATCTTGTCGATCTCATCCAGCATGATGACGGGATTGGCGGTCTTGGCGTCGCGGATGGCTTGAACGAACTTGCCGGGCAAAGCGCCGATATAAGTACGGCGATGCCCCTTGATTTCGGCCTCATCGCGCATCCCGCCCACACTGAGCCGGTAGAACTGGCGATCCAGCGCCGCCGCTACTGAACGGCCTATCGACGTTTTCCCGACGCCCGGCGGACCGACCAGCAGGATGATTGAACCGCCCACCTGACCTTTCAGTGCGCCCACCGCCAGAAACTCAATGATGCGGTCCTTCACATCAGCCAGCCCGTCGTGGTCGCGGTCGAGAATTTTGCGGGCGTGTTGCAGATCGAGATTGTCGGCAGAGTAAACGCCCCACGGCAGATCGGTCATCACGTCCAGATAGTTGCGGGTGACCGCATATTCCGGAGAGCCGGTTTCCAGAATCGACAACTTGTCCAGTTCCTCATCAATACGCTTCCTGGCTGCATCGGGAACCTGGCGGGTTTCCAGCCGCTCGCGGAAACGGTCAACATCAGCGGTGCGATCATCCTTGGCGATGCCCAATTCCTGTTGAATCGCCTTGAGCTGCTCGCGCAGAAAGAATTTGCGCTGATGCTCGCTCATCTTCTCCTCAACCTGCTTGCGGATCTTGGTTTGCAGTTGCGCGACTTCCAGCTCCTTCTTGATCAGCACAATGACCTTTTTCAGTCGCTCCAGAACCGGCGCAGTCGCCAGAATCTCCTGCAATTCCCCCTTGCTGGCAGTGGTCAGACTGGCGGCGAAATCGGCCAGTGGCGAGGGATCATTGGTGTTGAAACGGTTGAGAAAGAACTTGAGCTCTTCGGAATACAGCGGATTAAGCGGAATCAGTTCCTTGAGGGTGTTGATGACCGCCAAGGAATAGGCGCGCAATTCATCGGGTCCGGCGGCGGCCTCAGTCTCTTCACCCAGGTATTCGACGTGCACATGGTAAGGCGGTTCGCTGGACAGCCAGTGGCTGATGCGAAAGCGTTTCAGACCCTGGGCGATGAATTGCAAACGGCCTTCATTGCGGGCCAACTGGTGCATCCGGGCCACGGTGCCGATCGGATAAAAGTCGTCGGGATTGGCGTTTTCCGCACTGTCGGGCTTGACCAGGATCAGGCCGATGACCCGTTGATCACGGCCAGCGGCGGCTTCGATGGTCGGCAGCCAGGGTTCTTCATTTAACAACAAGGGCAGCGCCTGCGCCGGGAAAAAGGGCCGTTCAGACAGCGGCAACAGGTACAGGGTGCTAGGCAGAATGTCGGCGGCGGCAACAATGGTATTGTTGGCAGAAGTCTCGCCGGGGTCGTCCTCACGCACGACTTCAGCTTCAATGGCTTCGTGGTCAGTCATGATGGCTCACGGGAGTAAGGGAGTATTAATCCCCTACATGCGGGCGAGGCCGGGGATTGTCAAGGGTTTGACCATTTCACGGGTCAGCCGATGTAATCAGCGTTTTGCGCAGCGTGATCTGCCGAAACCAGCCGCCCGCCAGCGCCGGCAGGTCAGAAACGGTCTCCAGTCCTGATATTTGCGCCAGCACGTCGTCAAACACAACATCGGTGCGGGTCGCCAGCAGACCCAGCAACGGGCTGATCAGTCGCCGGATGGGCGCTCGCTGTCCCGGCCGCAGAAACTTGTCGAGGATCAGTATGTGACCGCTAGGCCGCAGCACTCGCACCGCTTCCCGCAACACCCGTTCGGGATGCGGAGTCACCGCCAGAATCAGATGCAGTACGACCACGTCGAAAGCAGCGGCGGGGTAGGGCAGGTGGCGGGCATCGCCTTGATCCAGGCGGATATCCAGGCTGAAGCGCGCGGCTTGACGCCGGGCGCGGGTCAGCATGGCCGGGGTAAGATCCAGCCCGGTATAGCGCGGTCCGTGCGGCAACAGCGGCAAATCCAGTCCGCTGCCGACTCCGACCAGCAACACATCATCGTGCGCGCCAGCATGCAACCGGGCCAGACTGCGTCGCCGCGCCCCATGGGTGAACGGCGCAACGACCGCATCGTAGAGGGGCGCGAGCAGCGTATAGGTGTAGCGCAGCGTCAAGGCAGCCGCCTCAATGCAGCGTGCGGGGGATGGACAGCACGAACGCCGGAATATCAGCGTCGAAAGTCATGCCATCATCGGCCAGCATCTGGTAGCTGCCCTGCATACTGCCGACTACCGTTTCCAAAATCGCACCGCTGGTGTACTGAAAGCCCTCGCCGGGACGCAGGTAAGGCTGCTCGCCCACAACGCCCTCGCCGCGCACCTCCTCGACCTTGCCGTTGGCGTCGGTGATGATCCAGTGTCGGCTGAGCAGGCGGGCGGCGATGTTGCCCTGATTTTGAATCAGCACGGTATAGGCAAAGACGTAGCGTTCCTGGTCAGGATCGGACTGCTCCTCCAGATAGAACGCCTGTGCAGCGACCTTGATGCTGTAGTCGGTTCTTTTCTTCCCCATGGATAAAGGATTTCCAGTAATTGTGGTGAGTGTGATTCAAACGGCCAAAGCCCGGGTCTTGGCCTCAAGAACCGCCAGCAGCGTCTCAAACGACTGGATGAAAGCGTTGACGCCATCTATTTCCAGTTGGTCAGTGATGGCGCTGAGATCAATACCCAGTTCCGGCAACGCCGATAAGCAGGCCAGGGCGCTTTCCACGTCCTCATCCAGCGTTCGGGTGACCGTGCCGTGATCGCGGAAGGCGTCGTAAGTCGCCGGCGGCATGGTGTTCACCGTATCGGGACCAATCAGGTGATCAACATACAGCAAATCAGGATAAGCCGGATTCTTGGTGCTGGTGCTGGCCCAGAGCAGCCGTTGTGGCCGCGCGCCCCGCCCACGCAGCGCTGCGAAATGCGAGCCGCCGAAGATTTCCAGATATTCCTGATAGGCCAGCTTAGCATTCGCGTTAGCAATCCGGCCTTGTAACTCCGGTCGCCGTTGCGCCAGGAGCGGATCGAGCGCGGTGTCGATCCGGCTGACAAAGAAGCTGGCCACTGAGGCGATGCGGTCGATGGGCAAGCCCTTGGCGCGGCGGCGCTCCAAGCCACGCAGGTAGGCTTCGGCCACCGAGATGTAGCGCTCGACCGAGAACAGCAGAGTCACATTGACATTGACCCCCTCGGTGATGAGCTGCTCAACGGCGTGCAGCCCAGGGACGGTGCCGGGGACCTTGATCATCACATTCGGCATGGCCAACCGGGCGAATAACTCGCGGGCTTCCCGCACGGTGCCATCTACATCATGGGCCAGGTCCGGCGAGACTTCCAGACTGACCAAGCCATCGACGCCGTCAGTGGCGTCATAGGTAGGACGCAGCGCTTTGGCCGCATCACGAATGTCTTCAATCGCCAAGGTGAAAAATAATGCACGGCTGGATTGCCGGGGATCGCGCTGCAGTTCCCGGCGCAGCGCCTGATCATAGTCGGCGCTGCCGCTGATAGCTTTTTCGAAAATAGTGGGGTTGGACGTGATGCCGCGCAAATCATCTTCAACAATCATCTGCGCCAGCATTCCCGAAGTCAGCATTGAACGCTGAAGGTTGTCGTACCAGACGCTCTGGCCGGCGGCGCCAAGTTGGCGCAGAGGATTTGGGGGCATGGCAGGGGCCTCGGGCTGCGGGGAGATAGCGATCATTGTAGCAATTCCCCGGCGTGATTCCGCCGTCATCGGCGATGGCCGGTCATCTTCTCTGCCGCGAACTGAACGGTGTCCATTGGAAGAAGCTTGGTTTCACGTGAAACCATAAGTGCGAACGCTATCGGAGAGTCACCACATCGCTCAACGCCGCGAACGCTATCAAGTCGAGCGTTTCCGGGCGGGCGGCCGGATCGACGCCGGCGGCTTGAATTTGGTCGACATCCAGCAACCCTTGCAGGCTGTTGCGCAGGGTCTTGCGGCGTTGGGCGAATGCCCGCCGCACTACTTCGGCAAATCGCTGCTCGTCCCGCACGGCGACGGCAGGTGTTTCACGTGGAACCAAGCGCACGACCGCCGACCAGACTTTGGGCGGTGGCTGGAAGGCGCCAGGCCCGACGGTAAACAGCGCTTCGATTCGGCAGCGATATTGCAGCATCACCGACAGCCGACCGTAGGCGTCCTCGCCAGGACCCGCCGCCATCCGCTCCACGACTTCCCGCTGCAACATAAAATGCAAATCATGAATTTGTTCAGCCTGGTTCAACAGATGAAATAACAGCGGCGTGGAAATGTTATAGGGCAGATTACCGGCGATCCGCAACCGGGGACCCGCGCCGCGCAGTTGGGCAAAATCAAACGTCAGCGCATCGGCCTGGTGAATCCGCAGCGTCCCCAGTCCCGCGCACCGGGCTTGCAACGGTTCCAGCAAATCACGATCCAGCTCCACTACATCCAATTGCCCGACTGCTTGCAGTAACGGTCGGGTTAATGCGCCCAAACCGGAGCCAATCTCCACCAGCGGCTCGCCAGGCTGCGGGCGAATCGCCGCCACGATACGGGCAATGATCTGAGGATCATGCAGGAAATGTTGCCCAAAGCGCTTGCGCGGTTGATGCCAGGCAGGAATTTCGCTCATGGTTCCACGGCTGAGGTCGATTCAGCCGAACGCGGCAAGCGAATTTCTACATAGGCCTCATCGCGCAGCCGGCGCAGCCATTGCTCCCATTCCTCATCGGAACGCCGCCGGAACAGCGCCTCACGCACGCGCGCCCGTTCGGTCTCGGATGAAGCCTGGCCCTGGCGACGATCCAGCACCTGGACGATATGCCAACCGAATTGAGTTTTGAATGGAGCACTCACCTGGTTGGTCTGTAATGTCCCGAGTTCCTGTTCAAACTCCGGAACCAGCATCCCCGGAGACACCCAGCCCAAATCGCCGCCCCGCGCTCCTGAACCCTTGTCGTCGGAATGGGCGCGCGCCAGCGCCGCGAAGTCTTCACCAGACTGAATCCGCTGGCGCAGTTGCTCCAGTTTTTGGCGGGCATCGTCATCGGATAGATCAGGGGAGATCTTGAGCAGGATATGCCGGGCTTGGGTCTGGTTGACCATACCGGCCGGCGCCTGACGTTCCGCACGGGCCGCGCCGCCGCCGCGAACTTCCAGCAGTTTGACGATATGGAAACCACTGGGACTGCGGATCAACTCGCTGAACTGACCGGGCCGCAGTTTTGGCACGACATTGGTGAAGATGGTGGGCAGTTGTTCGGCGTTGCGCCAGCCTAAATCGCCGCCTTCCAGCGCCTGCTGGCCGGCAGATACGCTCGCGGCCAGTTGCCGGAAATCTTCACCTCTGCGCAACTGAGCGAGTACATTTTCCGCCTGACGTTTCACAGCAGCGATCTGCTCGGGCGAAGCACCCTCCGGTACAGCTACCAGAATCTGGGCAATGTGGTATTGGCGCTGGCCACTGCTATCGGGATAGCCGCTTTGGCCAGGATCGCTGTTTCGGCCAGGATCACCTTGCCCAGCGATTTGCGTCTGCAGGCTGTCCACATCCTGTTCGGAAATCTGAATTTGGCTGTCCACCACCTTCTGCCGCAGGCGCGCTGCCATCAACTCCCGGCGCACGTCATCGCGGAATCGGGCGAAGCTAAGTCCATCCTTTTCGACGGTTTGCCGCAATTGAGTCAAATTCATGTTATTACGCCGCGCCAGATTATCGATAGCGGCGTTCAAAGTCGCGTCGTCCACCGTAATGCTGTTGCGTTCAGCCGCACGCAGTTCCAGTTGGGACAGGATCAGCCGCTCGAGAACCTGGCTTTCCAGCACTGGTCGGGGTGGAACAGGCACTTTCTTTTGTTGCAACTGGCGTTGAATTTGCGCGGTTGCCGCTTCCAATTCCCGGCGGGTGATCACATCATCATTGACTACCGCTACAATCGTATCCAGCGCGCTGGTTGCGCCTTCGGGACCGGGGCCAAACACAATCTGGGTTTGACCGGGGATCGGCAGAGTGTACAGCGGCAGGCCCAGCAGCAGGGGAAATAACCATTTTTTTATGCGCATCATGGGCAAGGAACCCTTAGTAACGGATCGGCTGATAGCCGAAGATAGAATTCTTGAGGACGGTCTCAAGACCGCCACCCAGTCGGGACAGGCCCTTCAACTCCAGTTCCAGGTAAAATGCGGTCTGTGCATCGACCTCGACCGGGCTGGAACGATACTGACGGCTCACCGCCCGCAACGCCCAGCAACAATCTTCATATTCTAATCCCGCCAGGGTTTCCAGATTGCGCCCGACATTCATGGCCTGGTTCCAGCGGGCCAGCACCCGCCATTGCGAGCTGAGTGGCCAAAGCAGCGACACATCCAGCGAGTGAATTTGATCCCCGGAATCCAGCACCTCAACAGAGGGGTCACGATCCAGCAGATAGGACAGGTTGACCAACTGCCGAGGATTGGCGTAATAACGCAGGTCGAGTCCGCTGCGCAGCAGGTCGCGGTTGTCGGGTTCCAGTTGAACACCGCCCTGCACCGACCAGCGGGATGACAGATTCATTGCACCCTGAGCGATCAGTCCTGAGTTGTCTGCCGTTTCCGGGGGCGCTTCGGGATACAGACCGACCTGGCGGTCAGCAAAATACTGAATCTGGCCGACGCTGGCCCGCAACCGCTCCCGACCGCTGTGCCCGTCAATGACCCGAGTGGTCAATGCCGTGGTCAACTGATTCGCATCGCCCAGCCGGTCCGCACCGACGAAACGGTTCTTGCGGAACAGCCAGTCGTAATCGCGATCCATCCGCGTACTGTCAAACAGCGGAATGTCATCCTGATTACGGTAGGGAACATAGAGATAAAACAGGCGCGGTTCCAGCGTCTGCGTTCCCGAACTGACGCCCAGCCAGTCAGCCTGCAACGGTCGATCAAAGATCAGGCCACTGTCCAGGCTGAGAATCGGCGCATCCCGGGTCGGCGCATCTTCAGCGGCCGGTGCATTATCATCGAGTTGATAGCCGGTATAGCGGAATCCGGCCTCGGGTTTGAGATAGCCCCAGGACTGGGCCAGCGTCCAATCCACAGTCGGCCATAAATCCAGCCGGGAGCCAGTGACCATATCAGTTTGCTGAAAATTGACCAGTTCGCCATACACTCGATAATTCAAGCCCCCGGCGGTATGAACCGGCCAAGACCCATCAAATAGCAGTTGCGGCAGACGCTGATAGGGATTGCCGGTGATCGAGAACAGCGCCGGATTAAGAATCTGATAGCCTTGCACCCGCGCCAGCGCCTGCCAGCCGTCACCATGGTAGCGAGCATCCAGATGCCGCTCCAGGTAATTAACGGTCAGGAACTCCAGGTTGTTATCCAAATCCTGCAGGTAGCTGTCGTCGGACACATATTCGTAGCGCAGGTTGGTGTAAAGATTCGGCAACGGCGCGGCGCGGTCACTGAGGTTGAACGAACTGCGCTCACCGCCATAGCGACGATCATACGGAATATATTCAACGCCGATTTGCCCCTGGTTTTTGGGATACAGATAGCGGTATTCCATCCCCAGTTGCAGACCCCGCGCCGTCATCAAACGCGGCGTCAGGGTCATGTCGCGATTGGGCGCGATATTCCAGTAATAGGGAACCTGGAGATCCAGACCGGTCTCGCTGCCATAGCCCTGACGCGGGAACAGGAATCCGGACTGCCGTTCATCCGTAATGGGAAATGACAGGTAGGGAAAATAAAAGACCGGGACGCCTTTGAAGGCGAGAGTGATGTCGCGGGCCACGCCGCGCTGGGTCGCTTCATTCAATTGCAGATCGCGCGTGCGCAGTTCCCAAAACTCCTGTCCACGGGGACAGGTCGAATAGGTCGCGTCCTCCAACTGACTGCGCTGCTGTCGTCGGTCGAACCGGACTTCCTCGGCATAGCCCTGGGCATTGCGGCTGGGCAGATAATAGTCGGCGTTCTTGAACCAGCCGGTCTCATCGTTCAGATGCACTTCAGCCTGCTGACCGCGCAACGCTTGGCTGGAATCGCCATAAGTAAAACCGCCCTCGATCAGCACCCGGTGGTCGGGGCGCTCCAGAGTGATCCGTTCGGCGCGCAGCCGCTGGTCGCCATGCGACAGGCTGACATTGCCTTCCAGCAGAGAATAGGTGGGAGAAGATTCGACCCGCTCGGCGGCGGCCTGGAGTGGCGACTCAACCAGCGGCAGTGCATTCGGCGTAGCCGGTACGATCTCGACAGCCAGCTCATCGAGTTCGCAACGCACCCAGGGATCGAACGGATTGACGGATTGCGCCTGGACACCGGCCAGCGGTAATAGCACCAGGACGGCTCCGGCTATTAGCATTGAGTCATGCAGCATCACGGAAACAGGATTTTACGCAGCAATGGAAGTGCCCTAACATCGCATAGATTGATCCTTGCTGCAATGACAGGGGCAGGGATCAGACAGTCGTCAATAGCGAGTCGGGGAAGAGTGCGAACCCCCGATCACCACCGAGGATGGAGCATGTTTCGTGAGTGACCGTGAGCAATTATTGCGGGAGTGGCTGGATGAAGTATTGCCGACGACGCCTGGCCGGATCACCCCGGCGTCCAGTGACGCCAGTTTCCGTCGCTATTTTCGGGTCTGGTATGACGGTCAAACCCGTGTAGTCATGGATGCGCCGCCAGACAAGGAAGATTGCCGGCCGTTCGTGGCGATTGCCCAAGCCATGCGCGGGCTGGGCCTCAATACGCCGGAAGTCTTGGCCGGCGATCTGGATCAGGGGTTGCTGTTGCTGACCGATCTCGGTTCGCGGCAATACTTGCCAGAACTGGATGCGCACAGCGTTCCCGGCCTGTATGGCGATGCGCTGGAGGCGCTGGCCCGGTTACAGACCGGTGGTGATCCGGCCACGCCGTTGCTGCCGCCCTATGATTCGGCGTTACTCCATCGGGAGATGGAACTGTTCCGCGAGTGGTTTCTGGGCCGGTTGCTGGGTCTGGAATGGACAGCGGAGGAGCAGCAGATTCTCGACCGGACCTTTGCATCGTTGGCTGCCAATGCCCTGGAACAGCCCCGAGTCTGGGTGCACCGGGACTATCATTCCCGCAATTTGATGATCACCGACCCGGACAACCCGGGCGTGCTGGATTTCCAGGACGCCGTCGTCGGCGCAATCACTTACGATCTGGTTTCCCTGTTGCGCGACTGCTATGTCGCCTGGCCGCGCGAGCAGGTGGAGTCCTGGGCGCTGGACTACCGGGTGCGGCTGCGGGCACTGGGGATGCGCGGGCTGGACGACGCCGATCAGTTCCTGCGCTGGTTCGATCTGATGGGCGTCCAGCGTCATCTTAAGGCAGCCGGCATTTTCGCCCGCCTCCATTTGCGTGATGGCAAGCCCGGTTATTTGCGCGATATTCCGCGCACCCTCGGCTATGTGCTGGAGGTGGCGGGCCACTATGCTGAACTGGCGGATTTGCAGAATCTGCTGCGAGCACGGGGCGTGGATCGCTGGCGACCGGAAGGATTGGCGTCGTGAAAGCGATGATTCTGGCCGCCGGGCGCGGCGAGCGGATGCGTCCGTTAACCGATCACACCCCCAAGCCCTTGTTACCCATTGCCGGCCAGCCGCTGATCATCTATCACCTGGAAGCGCTGCGGGCGGCGGGGATCGTCGAGGTCGTGATTAACACCGGCCATCTGGGCGAGCAGTTACCTGCAGCATTGGGCGATGGTCAGCGCTGGGGAATGCGCATCGCCTGGTCGCCGGAACCGCCTGAAGCGCTGGAAACCGGCGGCGGCATTTTCCAGGCGCTGCCGTTGCTGGGTAAGGAACCGTTTATCGTAATGAATGGCGATATCTGGGCGGATTACCCCCTGGTCCGCTGGACGCAACCGCCGTTGATGCCTGCCGGTCTGGCGCATCTGCTGCTGGTGGACAATCCGCCGCACCACATCCAGGGGGATTTTGCGTTGCTGGAAAAAGGTCAGCTTGCAGAGCAGGGGACGCCGCGCTGGACATTCAGCGGCATCAGTGTGCTACGACCGGAGCTGTTCGCCGGTTGTGAACCGGGCCGATTTCCACTGGGACCATTGCTTCGGCAGGCGATAGCGGCGGGGAAGGTCAGTGGCGAGTTTTATCCGGGGGAGTGGCGGGATATCGGCACCCCGCAACGGCTGGCGGAACTGAACTCGGTGTTAAGTGCGTCCCGGCTGGGAAGAGCGAACAGGACTTGAGTGAATCATCCTTTACTTTCCTCGTTGATGCGTGTCATCGCGTTCTCAATCCATTCTTCTACCTGTCGGGTCAGTTCCTGCGGTGAACGGCCGTTGCTGTCGAGCAGGGGACCGAACACTACCTGAACAGTTCCCGGCCGCTTGATAAAGCCCCGTCGTGGCCAGAACTCGCCGGCATTGAGCGCGACCGGCAGGACTGGACAACCACTGTGAACCGCCAATACCGCGCCCCCCATGCCATAGCGCTGGCGAACGCCGGGCGCGACGCGGGTGCCTTCGGGAAAAATCAGCACCCATTGTCCTTGGCGAAGATGTTCCACGCCCTGGCGGATGACCTGTTTAACCGAGGAAGCGCCAGCCCGGCGATTGATCGCAATCGGCCGCAACAGCGCCATCGCCCAACCGAAAAAAGGTAACCAGAGCAATTCCCGCTTGATCACCCACGCCATCGGCGGCAGGTACTGTTGGAGAAACACCGTTTCCCAGGTGGACTGGTGTTTGGCCATCACGATGACGGGTTGGTTGGGAATATGCTCAACGCCGCTTAATCGATAGTCGATTCGACAGGTCACCCGCAGCCACCAGATATTGAAACGGCTCCAGATTTGAGAGAGCCGGTAGCGCTGGATGAAAGGCAGAAAAAACCCAAAAACCACCAGCAACGCCACGACGCCGGTCGAGGTGATCATGCCGATGGAAAACAGCAGCGAGCGCAGCAGCAGGTTCGGCGTAGCGCGTTGAACAGTCGCTTGAACAGAGGGCATGGCGGAGACTCGCAGATCATTCATGGCAGGCCATCAGATAATCAGCCACCGCAGCCAGGTTATCGAAGGTGGGTACATTGGCGCAGATTTCTATATCCTGCTTGAGCGTCGACGCACCCTTGCCGGTTCGCACCAGGAGCGGCTGGGCATTGGCAGCCCGGGCGGCCCGGATGTCGCGCACACTGTCGCCAATCACCGGTACGCCCTGCAGGCTGCATTTCAGGCGCCGGCTAATTTCCAGCAACATGCCAGGATTGGGCTTGCGGTAGGGATTAGCCTCATCCACATCCGGACAGAAGAACACCGCATCGATCAAGCCGCCGGCCTCCTGCGCCATACGATGCATTTTTTTGTGGATCAAGTTCAGGGTTTCCAGATCAAACAACCCCCGTCCAACCCCGGACTGGTTGGTGGCGACCACGATACGATAGCCGGCATGACTCAGGCGGGCCACCGCCTCCAGGCTGCCGGGGATAGGCGTCCATTCGTCCGGGGATTTGATAAAGGCGTCAGAATCTTCATTGATAACACCATCACGGTCCAGAATGATCAGCTTCATAATTGTCGGTCTGTTATCGCGCATGGAGAGGGATGGTTTCACGTGGAACCAGCCAGGAACCTGGCAGACAGTGTTTCACGTGGAACCAGCCAGGAACCTAGTGGATTACCGCATAAATTCTGACAGGTCTTGATCTGGCGTAGGGTGGATAAGGGCTTGCGCCGCATCCACCCGTGGCCTGACAGGGCGGATGCGCTACGCTGATCCGACCTGCACA
>CAZDVY010000062.1:0-15568 GCA_964508935.1 uncultured Candidatus Competibacteraceae bacterium
AGTACCAGGTGGCCCTGGCCTACGCGGACGGGCGCGGCATCGCCCGCGACGAACCGGCGGCTGTCGCCTGGCTGCAACGGGCTGTTGCCGGCGGGCATCCGGACGCGGCCCGGCGACTGGCGCAGGCGTATCGGAACGGCGAACTGGGTCTACCGCGCGACCCGCCACAAGCTGAGGAGTGGGAACACAAAACCCAGCCGACGAGATTTTGATTTTTCCCGCTTTTTTCGTAACCGGTGACGCTGACAGATAACGGTATTACGGCTTAAACTATAAGGAAATATTTTGCGCTCATGTCGGCAAACGGATGAAACCCCAAGAAGAGGGTGGAGCAAGATTCATTGAGTTTTGGGACAATCTTGGGGCGCAAAACGTAGGAGGGGACCATGATCCGTTTTCCCATCACCGACTGACCACTTCCTGCGAGTCCTAATGATTCCCCGCTTCATCTATTTGCCTACATGAGCGAATAACCAAGGAGGTAACCTCGATGTCGCGCCACTTCTCCCCCTATCCGCGCTTTGTACTCCTGCTATGGCTTGCACTGAGTGTTTTTGTCCTTTCCAATTGGACGGTCACAGACGCCCAAACCACAACGTTGTATAGCTTTCAAAGCCTAGATGTACCAAGTGCTGCCAGCACTTGGCCCATCGGCATCAACAATAGCGGCCAAGTAGCTGGTTACTATGATGACAACGCTGATTACAACGCTAACCGCACACACGGTTTCGTATACAGCAGAGGCACATTCACGACTCTAGACCCGCCGGGCGCTACTTACACCATGGTCACGAGCATCAACAATAGCGGCCAGGTGGTGGGTCATTATAGTGATGATAATAAAGGTCATGGATTCGTGTATGACGATGGTGCGTTCACGACTCTCGACGTTCCGGGGGGCATTCCGAATTACACTCGAAACACATCTCTCTCCAGTATTAACGATAGCGGCCAAGTGGTGGGTGATTACTACGATATTCCCAATGATCCACCCGGCACCCGTCTAATTCTGAGGCATGGCTTCATGTACAGCAACGGTGCGTTCATAATGCTCGAGGTTCCTGGTTCCTCTTCCACTTCTCCAACAAGTATCAACGCGAGCGGTCAGGTGGCCGGTAGTTATTACGCGGGTGGGAGCGATGGATACGCTCATAGCCATGGCTTCGTGTACAGCAACGGTACGTTCACAACGCTCGATGTTGCCGGCGCTACTCACACTAATGCCGGCAACATCAACGCAAGCGGCCAAGTAATAGGTACTTACGTGTTAGATAATCCGTTGGGTTCAAATGTGTATTATGGGTTTGTTTACAGTAAGGGCACATTCACGACTCTCGACGCTGTGGGTGCCACTTCCACCTCTCTTCCATATTTCACCTCTCCACAAGGTATCAATACAAGTGGTCAGGTAGTAGGACAGTACCTCAGCAGTGCTGAGTTCCACGGCTTTCTATACAGCAACGGCGTGTTCACGACCTTGGATGTCCCGGGTGCCCAATATACCTACCCTCGTAGCATCAACGATAATGGCCAGGTAACGGGTAGTTACTACGATGGCTCTAATACCCATGGCTTCATTGCTACCCCGATGGGCACCCCGACTGACATTCCCACCCTGAGTCAGTGGGCGCTGCTGTTGGGCGGGCTGCTGCTGGGCGGTATCGCTTGGCGGACTCTGGTCGGGCGGACCCATTCGCTGCGAGGGTAGTCGCAATCAGGAATCCCAAGTTGGGCGTCAGATAGTTCCTCCTGTAAATTTTCCTGGTTGGGCGTGCCGCGCAACCCGCGACGGGCCGTCTATTGGTTCGACAAAGCCGCCCGGCAAGACGATGTCGGGGGTCAGTACTGGCTGGCCGAGTCCTTCCGGCGCGGGGCAGGGGTCCCGGTTTCGCACGAACTGGCTTTTGAGTGGTTTCACCGCCTGGCCGAGCGGGGTTACGCCCCGGCGCAGTACCAGGTGGCCCTGGCCTATGCGGACGGGCGCGGCATCGCCCGCGACGAACCAGCGGCTGTCGCCTGGCTGCGACGGGCCAGCGCCGGTGGATATACGGACGCAGCCCGGCGGCTGGCCCGGGCGTATCGGAACGGTGAACTGGGCCTGCCGCGCGACCCGCGTCTAGCCGAAGAGTGGGAGCGGCAAACCCAGCCAACGCGGTTTTGATTTTCGCGCTTTTTCGTTAAGGGCGGCGCTAGCGGAAACCAGTATTGTGACGTAAATTACAGGGAAATAGTTCGTGGTAGAAATCATGAGGGAGGGTACTTCGATGACGCATCCTTACTTTCTTCGTCCACTCACCGGGGCACTCCTGGGGTTCGTCTTGAGCCTGTTCATCCTTTCCAGTGGGGCGGTCGCCGACCCCCCAGCGGCAGCGTATAGCTTCACGATCTTGGAGGTGCCCGGCGCCGCCTACATTTTTCCCACCAGCATCAATAACAAGGGCGAAGTGGTGGGTTATTACTACGATGGCTCCGGCTCCTCCCACGGCTTCGTGTACAGCAACGGCACCTTCATGACAATCGACCCACCAGGCACCACTACTAGTACCCAACCTTGGAGCATCAACGACCACGGCCAAGTGGCGGGAAGTTACTCCGATGGCTCCGGCTCCTCCCACGGGTTTGTGTACAGCAACGGCACCTTCATGGTAATCGACCCACCAGGCACCACCTATACCTTTGCTCGGAGCATCAACGACCACGGCCAAGTGGCGGGAAGTTACTCCGATGGCTCTCGCACTCATGGTTTCGTGTACAGCAACAGCACGTTCACCACCCTCGATGTGCCGGGCGCCACTCTTACTTCCGCCGCTTTGAGCATCAACGACCACGGCCAAGTGGCGGGAGCTTACTCCGGTGGCTCCCGCACTCATGGTTTCGTGTACAGCAACGGCACCTTCATGGTAATCGACCCACCAGGCGCCACTATTAGTACCCAACCTTGGAGCATCAACGATAACAGCCAAGTAGCGGGAAATTATTCCGATGGCTCCCGCACTCATGGTTTCGTGTACAGCAACGGCACCTTCACGACCCTCGACCCCCCGGGTACCACTTACACCGAAGCCCAGGGTATCAACGCGAGTGGCCAAGTGGTGGGAAGTTACTTCGATGGCTCTCGCCAAGATGGTTTCGTGTACAGCAACGGCACGTTCACGACCTTGCATGTCCCGGGCGCTCAAAGCACTTTGCCCGCCAGCATCAACGATAGCGGTCAGGTGACGGGTATTTATTACGACAGCTCTTATAGTAGCCATGGCTTCATCGCCACCCCGATGGCGACCGACATTCCCACCTTGAGTCAGTGGGCGCTGCTGCTGGGTGGCGGGTTGTTGGTGGGCATGGCTTTGCTGGCCCAAGTCCGGCGGACCCATTCGCTGCGGAGGTCATCGTCAACCTGATTACCAATACCACGACCTCCACTGGCCTGAGGATTCAGGCTGAACTCGACACCAACGCCTATCCGAAGGGTCGCAAGGTCAGTGACGAAGAACTCGCATTGGTGCAGATTGATCGGGATACCTTTCACGGCGAGTGGAACTACACGATTAAGCTGCAAAAACATAGTTAATAGTCAAGTTATTTTTGGCACAAATCCTTAGGAGTTGAATGATGAGCATTCGGATTGAAAACCGGGACCCAATCGATTTTTCGGACATCGCTACTGGGGCGCACTGGAGCCATCGCATCGTTCTTAACCCTGAAATCTTATCCGGAAAACCGATTATTAAAGGTAGCCGATTAGCGGTCGAGTTCATCATTGATTTACTGGCTCAAGGCTGGTCGGAGAACGATATCTTACGTAACTATCCGGGCCTAACGCACGAAGACATCACCGCCTGCCTGGGATACGTCAGCGCCATGCTTCATGCGGAAAAGGTGTTTCCTACGCCTTCGCGCGTCTAATCAAAGCGGTTCTCCAGTCCCGCGACGATTGGTCCGGCCACTTTTCAGTGGTGGAGGAACACCGCCTACGGATGCGGCCACTACCAGAGGGTTAATCACGTTGCGCGGTGCCCCCGCTAAACTGTCAGCTTTCCAAGTGCTCATAGGCGGTGGCGTGGCTCAGCTACCCTACCACAGCTTCTACAAAGTGATGGTACTTTGAGTACCTTTGTCGACGGAGACGCATAGCGTCGGAAATGACGGAAGATCAAGCCCGACGCTTGCTGGGTTTGGCATAGCGATAAAAAACCCTGCTGGCGCAGCGTAGAGCGCCAGTCAGGGTTTATCAATCAACGACTTTTGGCTAAAAGCTGAGAACCCTTCCCGAACGTCAGTCCATCCCGCCCGGCGTCCACGGCAACCGTGTCGCCCGGCCCAAACTCGCCGGACAAAATCCGTCGCGCCAGCGGATTTTCCAAAGCCTGCTGAATCGCCCGTTTCAGCGGTCGCGCACCATACACTGGATCGAACCCAGTCTCACCCAACCAATCCAGGGCGGCCTCGCTGACGTCCAGCCCCATCTGTCGCTCAACCAGCCGTTGCCGCAGATAGCCGATCTGAATATCGGCGATGGCGCGAATTTGCTCCCGACCCAGCGGATGGAACACCACCACCTCATCGATGCGGTTGATGAATTCCGGGCGGAAATGATCCGCCACCTGGGCCATGACCATGCTCTTCATCAGCGGGTAGTTATCCTGCGCCGCCAGTTCCTGAATCATCTGCGAACCCAGATTAGAGGTCATGACGATCACGGTATTGCGGAAATCCACCGTCCGCCCCTGGCCATCGGTCAGCCGCCCATCGTCCAGCACCTGCAACAGCACGTTGAACACGTCCTGATGCGCTTTCTCGATTTCATCCAGCAGAATCACGCTGTAGGGCCGCCGCCGGATGGCCTCGGTCAGATAACCGCCTTCTTCATAACCGACATAGCCGGGTGGCGCACCAATCATCCGGGCGACCGAATGCTTCTCCATGAACTCGGACATATCGATCCGCACCATGGCTTCTTCGGTATCGAACAGGAAAGCCGCCAGCGCCTTGCACAACTCCGTTTTGCCGACCCCGGTCGGGCCGAGGAACAGGAAAGAGCCGTTAGGCCGGCGGGGATCAGATAACCCGGCGCGGGATCGGCGGATCGCGTCGCACACTGCCTTGACCGCATCATCCTGGCCCACCACCCGGCGCTGAATCGCTTCTTCCATGCGCAACAGTTTCTCGCGTTCGCCTTCTAGCATCTTGGCGACGGGAATGCCGGTCCATTTGGAGACAACTTCGGCGATTTCCTCTTCCGTGACCTTGTTGCGCAGCAGCTTGAATTGACCCACCTCAGCAGCGGTCGCCTGGGCCAGCCGCCGTTCCAGTTCCGGAATGCGGCCATAGGTCAGTTCCGACATCCGCGCCAGATCGCCGGCCCGCCGGGCCGCATCCAGTTCCAGCCGCGCCCGCTCCAGTTCCTCCTTGACCTGCGCCGAACCGTGCAGGGCCAGTTTTTCCGCCTTCCACACCTCTTCCAGATCGTGGAATTCGCGCTCCAGTCGGGTGATTTCCTGTTCCAGCAACTCCAGCCGCTTGCGGGACGCTTCGTCGCTTTCTTTCTTCAACGCCTCCCGCTCGATCTTGAGCTGGATCAGCCGCCGCTCCAGCCGATCCATTTCTTCCGGCTTGGAGTCGATTTCCATGCGAATGCGGCTCCCAGCTTCGTCCACGAGGTCAATCGCCTTGTCCGGCAGGTTACGGTCGGTGATGTAGCGGTGCGACAGCGTGGCAGCGGCGACGATGGCCGGGTCGGTGATTTCCACGCCGTGATGGACTTCATAGCGTTCGTTCAGCCCGCGCAGAATAGCGATGGTGTCCTCGACGCTCGGCTCGTTGACCAGCACTTTCTGAAAGCGTCGCTCCAGCGCCGCATCCTTCTCGACATATTTGCGGTACTCATCCAGCGTGGTCGCGCCGATACAGTGCAGCTCACCCCGGGCCAGCGCCGGTTTAAGCATGTTACCGGCGTCCATCGAACCCTCGGCCTTGCCCGCGCCGACCATGGTGTGCAGTTCATCGATGAACAGAATGATCTGCCCTTCCTGCTTGGAAAGGTCTTTCAGCACCGCCTTGAGCCGTTCTTCAAATTCGCCGCGAAACTTGGCGCCGGCGATTAACGCGCCCATGTCCAGGGCCAGTACCCGCTTGCTTTTCAACCCTTCCGGCACTTCACCGTTGATGATGCGCTGGGCCAGGCCTTCGACGATAGCGGTCTTGCCGACGCCCGGCTCGCCGATGAGAACCGGATTGTTCTTGGTGCGCCGCTGCAAGACCTGAATCGTGCGGCGGATTTCATCATCGCGGCCAATGACCGGATCAAGCTTGCCCTGCTCGGCCCGTTCAGTCAGGTCAATCGTATATTTCTCCAGGGCCTGGCGCTGGTCTTCGGCGTTCTGATCATCGACTTTCTGGCCGCCACGCAGCGCGTCGATGCCCTGTTCGATCAGATTTTTGGTCACACCCGCCTTGTGCAACAACGAACCCAGCTCGCTTTTTTCTTCCAGCGCCGCCAATACGAACAGCTCAGAGCTGATATAGGCGTCCTTGCGTTGCTGGGCCAGCTTGTCGGTCAGGTTCAGCAAGCGCGACAGCGCGTTGGAGATTTGCACATCGCCGCCGGTCCCGGTGACTTGCGGCAAGCGGTCCAGCGCCTCGTTCAGTTGCGAACGCAGCAGCTTGAGATTGACGCCGGTCTGGGCGAGCAGCGGCCGCACTGCGCCGCCTTCCTGATCGAGCAGGGCCGCCATGACATGCGTCGGTTCGATAAATTGATGATCGCGGCCCACCGCGAGACTTTGGGCGTCGCGCAGGGCCAGTTGGAATTTGTTGGTCAGTTTGTCCATGCGCATGGGTGGCTACCCCCTCGATAATGCGATTTCCCTACAAAATGGTAGTCATTTGCGGGAATTCAAGGGGGCGCTTTTCCCAGTCGCAATCAGGACTCAGAGGCGTTTGAACGTGACGTAGGCGGTGCAGACCGTGCCAGCGCAACTGCTGCTCATTCCCCTGAAAACGTAGCCGGCAGCCGGAGTCGCGATCAGGGTCACGCTCGCGCCGCTGGGATAGGCCTCGCTGCAATCGGTTCCACAATTGATGCCTGCCGGGGTGCTGGTCACTGTGCCGCTGCCGGTGCGGACTACTTTCAGCATGTAGGTGCTGGTGGTTTGCGCTTTGAAAGTCGCGGTCACACTTTTGGCGGCGCTCATCGTCACGGTGCAGGTTGTCGCGGTTCCAGAGCACGCGCCGCTCCAGCCGTTGAAGATATAGCCGCTGGCCGGAGTCGCTTGCAAACTGACGCTCGCGCCGCTGGGATAGGCCTCGCTGCAATCGGTTCCACAGTTGATGCCTGCCGGGGTGCTGGTCACTGTGCCGCTGCCGGATTTGGCGACCGTTAAAGCATAGGTCGTCGCAGGGGGCGGCGTGGTTTGCTGGGCGGCGCGGAAATTGGCGACCGCCATCCGGGTATTATTCAGCGACAGTGCATTGTTCGCTGAATTCGACGCAGTTTCGCTCACGCCGCACGCAACGCTGCCGGCGCAGGTGATCGCCGGGTTAGAGAATTTGGCGATTCGCGGATTGATGTAGCTCATCACCGTCCCGAAGGAGCCGCTCACGCCATAACCATACGAGTAGGGATAAGCGCCTGAACCGCCGCCCGCGTTGGCGCGCTCATGCATACTGCCCATGTTATGGCCGAGTTCGTGGGTAAAGGTCAGATCGAGGCAGTAGTAGTTGGAGCCGTTGACATCCACGCCGTCGCTGATCACCGAATAGCCATAATTGGCGTATCCCGAAATCGGCTGCCCGCCGTAACCGCCGACCCAGGCGACGCCGCAACTGCCGCCGGACGCATTGTTGTTGAAGGGCCGGATCAGTGACACCAGATCGGCCCCATAAGTGTTACGCAGGCTGACGACGTTGGCCAAGGCCGGATCGCTGCCCGTGGTCAGCGCGTTCAACGCGGCGTCATTGGTCGTCGTATCGCTGTAGCTGACCTGCTGTTTATGCACCAGTCGCAAATTGATGTAGACGCCGCTGTCACGATAAGCCTGATTGGACAAGGCTACCAGTTGATCCAGCCGGGCCGAGAGTCCACTGCCCAGCCGACTGGCCAGGCCAGGCGTGTAGAGAATCATGACGTCAACCGTGGCGGGCGTCGTGTCAGCGGCCACATTGGCTGGGCCACCCGGATCGAGTTGAGCGCTCAAGGGATCTTTCTGGGCCGTTTCACCAATTGACGGCTCCTCGTCCGGTACGGTTCCCGGCCCAGCGTCCGGGAGGCGCTTGTGAATCAGTTCTTCCGGCACCGGAATCAGCGCATCGTCCATCTCTGATTCGGCCGGCGTCCAACCCGCCGCTTGTGGGTCGATCAGCCATTCGCCATCCGCGTCGGTTTCGACCAGGAACTCACCGTCCGGCGTCAGGACGCGACCCGAAACACCACCCTCTCCTGAAGTGATGACTGCCCGATAATCATCGCCATAGTCCTTGAGATGACCAATCCAAGTCACATTACCGCTGGGATGGTCGATGCTATGGTCAAAAACCAGGTCATAACTGATGCCGCGCGGCAAGGAAAACTGCGCTGCGCTGCCCTGCGGCAAGCGATGGAGCGCCCGGTTGAACCGGATCGCTTCACGGCCAGCCTGACCAGCTTGCAGCGTCTGGCGTCCGGTAGCTTCCGGCAGGAACAGTTCAGGGCTGGGTTCGGCGGCGACCGCGGGCAAGCCGGCGGCGGCCAGCGCTAAAGCGATCAGCGTGGGCCGACAGCGGGTCAATAAAGTCCGTCGGGCGGACCACCATGAACCGGCGCGAACCGGCGTGGAAACTGCGTAAACTTGATGAGCCATGATATCGCACCTCGAATGTGTGCGGTCCATGACCCTGCCATGAATCAGAGGAAAGCCGGTGCGCTTCAGGGCGCTCTCTCTGGCGGTTCCGCTGTCCTAGGGCAAGGCCCCTTAGACCGGTAACTTTGCGTCACTGCCTTTCGGCAGTTTTGCCTTTTGCAGATTTATTGCTGCTGAGCGGGAGATTGCGATTTACATGCCAGCCTTATTCCAGAGCCTGCGCCAGATCGGCGACCAGATCGCCAACGTCTTCAATCCCCACCGACAGCCGCACCAGTCCATCATCAATGCCCAACTCCCGCCGCACGTCAGGCGGCACCGAGGCATGCGTCATGATCGCCGGATGCTCGATCAAGCTTTCCACGCCCCCCAGACTTTCCGCCAGCGTGAACACCCGGCAGCCGGTCAGGAATCGGGTCACTTGGACCAAATCACCGCGCAGCACGACACCGATCATGCCGCCAAAGCCGTTGCGCATTTGCCGCCGGGCCAGTTCGCATTGCGGATGACTGGGCAGACCAGGATAAATGACCCGTTCTATCTGCGGATGCGCTTCCAGCCAGGCGGCGATATGCAGGGCGCTCGCGCTGTGCCGCTCCATGCGCAGCGCCAGGGTCTTCAAGCCGCGCAAGGCCAGAAAGCTGTCGAACGGGCTGGCGATGGCGCCGATGGCGTTTTGCAGATAACCGAGCCGTTCCACCAGTTCCCGGCCCCGGCACACCGCCACCCCGCCGATGATGTCGGAATGACCATTCAGATACTTGGTGGCGGAATGCACCACGATGTCAAAACCGAACTCCAAAGGCTGCTGCCCCCAGGGCGTAGCGAACGTATTGTCGGCTACGGTCAGAATCCCGCGCCGATGGGCGACATCAGCGATCATGGACAGATCGACCAGCCGCAACAGCGGATTGCTCGGCGTCTCCACCCAGATCATTCGCGTTCTGGGAGTCAGGACGGCTTCCAGCGCCGCCCGGTCGCGCAGATCGGAATAAGAGAAGCTCAATCCAGCGCTGCGCCGCCGCACCTGTTCGAACAACCGCCGGCTGCCGCCATATAAATCATCCAGCGCCACGATGTGATCACCGCTGTCCAGTAATTCGAGAACCGTCGAGGTTGCAGCCAATCCAGAGGCGAAGGCGAATCCGGCGTCGCCGCCTTCCAGATCAGCGATACAACGTTCATAAGCAAAGCGGGTCGGGTTCTGGCTGCGCGAGTATTCAAAGCCTTGATGCACGCCGGGACTGGACTGCACATACGTCGAGGTGGCGTAAATGGGCGTCACCACCGCGCCAGTGCTAGGATCGGGCGACTGTCCGGCGTGAACAGCGCGGGTGGCGAATCCCAGGGAACGGGAGGAATCGGTCATGGTTGGGCGTCTGCGCGAAGGGCGGCGGAAAATTTGGAAGAATAGTTCACTGGCGAAGCCGGTTCGCCATAATATCGGCATCCCTCCGGTCTGACAAAGGAATCGCCCGCATGTCCCTCTCCGATGACCTCTGGCGCGACAATGCTGATTCAGCCCAGGCCTGCCTGGCGCATCCCTTCGTGCAAGGCATCAGCGACGGCTCGCTGCCCCGCCTGCGCTTCGCCGGCTATATCGGCCAGGATGCATTCTACCTGCAAGCCTTCGCCCGCGCTTATGTGATCGCCGCCGCCAAGGCCCCGGATTGGGCCGGTTTCCGCGAACTGCATGAGTTGGCGGGTGGAGTTCTCCAGGAACTGGAACTGCATCAAGGCGTGGCGCAAGCCTGGGGGCTGAATCTGGCCACAGTAACGCCCGCCTCGACGACCCGCCGCTATACCGATTTTCTGCTGGCCACCGCCTGGAGCAGTGAAACCGGCATCACCCTGGCCGCCATGACCCCCTGCATGAGGCTGTATGCTTTTCTGGGTCAGCAACTCGCCCGCCGGCCTAACCGGACGCTGGCCTACCGCGAATGGGTTGACGCCTACAGCAGCGCTGATTTCGAATATTTGGCCGTTCGGTTGGAACAGTTGCTAGACCGCTGCGCGCCGGACCCTGCGCAGGCTGCTCCGGCTTACCGCTACGCCATGCAGTGCGAACTGGATTTCTTTCAGGCAGCCTGGACGGCTTGAATCCGGTTCAACACGCCGGCCCCCAACCCCTGAACCCGGACGCCGCCCATGAATGACGCCCCGATCTCCGCCGAAGCCAAACTGCAACATGGCCGGAGCCTGCGCCGCGATCTGATTTGGCAAACCTGGTCGCTGGTCAGCCTAGCCATTCTGGTCTTCGCCGTTGCCGCCTACTTCACGGTGTTCTCACGGATGGTCGACGAACTGGCCGCCAGCGCCCTGCACAAGGGCGCACATGTGATCCGGGCGCAAGTCGAAGCGCTGTTCAGCCAAGTCGACCAGATCGCCTATGACGCTCAGGAATGGGGCCGCAATCATACCTTCACCATCGATGATCTGGGGCGTTTTAATCGCCTGTTTATTCCGGTCCTGTCCAGACACCCGCGCATTTCCTCGCTGTTGTTCGCTGAGGACAGCGGTCGAGAGTTTCTGCTGCTGAGAATGCCCAATGGCGAGTGGCGCAACCGAATTACCGATGGGGAACGGTGGCACAATCAGCAATATTGGCGCAAATGGAGCGAGAGCTACACGCTGCTCGGCGAAGAATGGCGCGACAGTGATTACGATCCCCGCCGCCAGGCCTGGTATCAGGGCGCGCTGCGCCTGAAGCAGGAGAAAGAGCTGTACTGGAGCGACCCCTACTCGTTTTCCACTACCCAGGAACCCGGCATGACGGCCTCGACGCACTGGCTCGACCGAGTCAACGAGCGCCTCTATGTGGTTGCTCTGGATGTGAAACTGCTGGACTTGTCCCAGTTCACCCGCGATATGGCCATTAGCCCCAATGGCCACGTGGCGATCATGCTGGCCGATGGCCGGCTGTTGGGCCTGCCACGCCATCCCCGGCTGCAGACGGATGCCGACGTCAACGCCAGCGTCCTGAAAACGGCGGATGAAAACGGCTTTACCCCACTAACTAAAGGGATCGAACAATGGGGTAAAACCGGCAAGCCGATCAATCAGGTGCTGTTCTTTCAGGCCGATGATGAAAACTGGGTCGGTCATTTCCTGCCCGTACATTTGCACAACCAGCAACTGATCATTGCCGTAGTCGCGCCGCGCAGTGACTTCATCCCGCTGAGTGTGCGCGACAGCCTGGTTTTCTTCATCCTGTTCATCGGCGTTTTGTTGCTGGCGTTTTTTGTTGCGGCGCGTTTCGCCCGACAGGTGATCCGACCACTGGAGAGACTGGTCCTCAACAGCGAACGGATTGGCCGCATGGAGCTGGAGCAGCCGGTGACGCTACCGCCCTCCTGGCGGGAAATGGACACACTGGCCGCTGCCCAGGAGCACATGCGGCAAATGCTGCTGGCCAATCGCTGCGACTGGCAGCAGATCAACACCGAGCTGGAGCGCAAGGTAGTAGAACGCACCCTGGAGCTGGCTGGGGAAAAACAGCGCGCTGAGGAAGCAACGCGCGCCAAGAGCGCTTTTCTCGCCAATATGTCGCATGAAATCCGCACGCCGATGAACGCCATTATCGGTATGGCGCACCTGGCGCTGAAAACCGAGCTGACCGCCAAGCAACACGATTATGTGCAAAAGATTCACGATGCGGGCATTTCACTTCTGGGCATCATCAACGACATCCTCGACTTCTCCAAGATCGAAGCGGGCAAGCTGGACATGGAACAGATTGATTTTCGCTTCGATGACGTTCTCAACAACCTCTCAACCCTGATCAGCCAGAAAGCCTATGACAAGGGGCTGGAACTGCTGTTTCACGAGCCGATCAATTTGCCGCAGCATCTGATTGGCGACCCGTTGCGGCTGGGGCAAATTCTGGTCAACCTGATTAACAACGCCGTCAAATTTACCGAGCAGGGTCAGATCATTGTCGATGTGCGGGAGCGAGAACGCACCCATGGCAAGGTCAAGTTGCAATTCGCGGTGTCCGACACCGGCATCGGCATGACCGAGGAACAACGCCGGCGCATGTTCCAGGCGTTTACCCAGGCGGATGGCTCCACCACCCGCAAATACGGCGGCACCGGCCTGGGCTTGACTATTTCCAAGCGGCTGGTGGAGTTGATGGGCGGCGCGATCTGGGTCGAATCGACGCCAGGGGTTGGCAGCACCTTTTATTTTACGGCCTGGCTGGGCGTCGGTGACGAACCCCGGTTGTGGCGACCGGTGTTGCCGACTATTTTGAACGGACTGCGCACTCTGGTGGTGGACGATAACGCCGCCGCTCGCGACATTCTCCAAGAAGCTTTGGTGTCCCTCACCTTGCGGGTCAACGCGGTAGCTTCAGGGCTGGAAGCGATTGCCGAGGTACAGGCTGCTGATGCCGTCGATCCCTACCGGATTGTATTCATCGACTGGAAAATGCCCGGCATGGACGGCATCGAAGTCACCCAGCGAATCAAGCAGGATGAAACCCTGACAGCGCCGCCCCGCATGGTGATGGTGACCGCCTTCGGGCGCGAGGAGGTGTGCGCCCACGCCGAGACCGCTGGCGTCGATGGCTTTCTGATCAAGCCGATCAGCTACTCGCTGTTGCTGGACACCCTGGTGAATCTGTTCCCGCCAGCGGACGGCGAAACCCGCGAGCAGTATCGCGCCCGGCATCAGGAGCCGCAGACGCGACTGGATGGGCTGCGGTTACTGCTGGCCGAAGATAATGAGGTGAATCAGCAAATTGCCGTGGAACTGCTGGAATCAGCCGGGGCGCAGGTCGCTGTGGCCGGCAACGGTCGGGAAGCGGTCGTGCAGTTGCGGATCAGCCTGGAAAGTGAGCCGTTCGATGGCGTGCTGATGGATTTACAAATGCCGGAGATGGATGGTTTCGAGGCGACGCGCCAGATTCGCGCCGATCCCCGGTTTGCGCGTTTGCCGATCATCGCCATGACGGCGCATGCCCTGCTGGAGGAGCGGCAGCGCTGCCTGGAGGCCGGGATGAATGACCATATCGCCAAGCCGATTGAACCTGAAGCGCTGTTTCATACGCTCCGGCAATGGCTCCCGTCCCAATCGGGGATGCCGGCGTTGCGGCGACGCCGGGTGGTCCCGGTGCGATCATCCAGCGATGCGCTGGAATTACCTCAGTTACCGGGCCTCGATACGGCCAACGGTCTGCGCCGGGTGGCCGGCAACCGCCGGTTGTACCGGGAGTTGCTGGGCAAATACGCATCCGGCCAGGCCGATGCGGTTGTGCAAATCCGTGCAGCGCTGACAAACGCTGATGTGATGCTGGCGGAGCGGCTGGCGCATACCCTGCAAGGCGTATCGGGCAATATTGGCGCAACCGCCCTCCAGCAACTGGCCGCCGAGCTGGAGCAAGCGTTGCGGCAAAACGCCGATAGCGCAGCGCTTGAACCCTTGCTGGCGCAAGTCAGCGAGGCCCTGGAGGCTTTGATAACTGACTTGCGGGCGGCGCTGGCTACGGCTCCCCCGACAACGCCAGCGGCAGCCTTGGCGATGAGTTGGGATAAGCTGGAACCGGTCCTGGCTCGCCTGGAGGGACTGCTGGCAGAGGACGACGCTGAAGCCGCCGATTATCTCGCGACCCACCGGGCGATCCTGGCGGAAGCCTTGCCGATTGAGTCGTTTCTGGCGATCGAGAAAGCCACTGCTGACTATCATTTTGAGGAGGCTTTGCAGAAGTTGCAGGCGGTTATGCAATCCTTGCAAGCGCGTGAATTACACTAAAGAGGCCCTCCAGCCATGAATAACTCCTCCGACCTTGCTGAACGGCAGACCCTGCTGATTGTAGACGACACGCCGGATAACATTACCTTGCTGAGTAGCCTGCTCAAAAACCGCTACCGGATCAAGGTCGCCACCCACGGTGAACGCGCCCTGAAGATCGCAGCGATGGAGCCGCCGCCCGATTTGATCCTGCTGGACATCATGATGCCGGGGATGGACGGCTATGAAGTCTGCCAACGGCTCAAGACCGATCCTGGCACGGCGGAGATTCCGGTCATCTTCCTCACCGCCAAGGCGCAGGTGGAGGACGAGGAGAAAGGCTTGAAGCTGGGCGCGGTCGATTACATCACCAAGCCGATCAGCCCGCCGGTGGTGCTGGCCCGGGTGGAAACCCATCTGGCCTTGCAGAGCGCCCGGCAGTTTCTCAAGGACCGCAATGCCTATCTTGAAGAAGAGGTGCGCCGCCGCACCCGTGAGGTGGTGGCCATTCAAGACGCGACGATTTTGGCCATGGCCTCGCTGGCGGAAACCCGGGACAACGAAACCGGCAACCATATTCGCCGCACCCAACACTATGTCCTGGCGCTGGCGAAGAAGCTGCAAGCGCATCCGCGTTTCGCTGCGTTCCTGACTGACGAGACCATTGACTGGCTGTTCAAGTCAGCGCCGCTGCATGATATTGGTAAAGTCGGCATTCCAGACCGGATTTTGCTGAAACCGGCGCGCTTCACCGCCGAAGAATTCGAAGTCATGAAGACCCACACCACCCTGGGGCGGGACGCGATTCTGGCGGCGGAAAGGCATCTGGATTTGCCGCATTCCTTTCTGCGCATTGCCCGCGAGATTGCCTATTGTCACCAGGAGAAGTGGGATGGCAGCGGCTATCCGGAAGGGCTGTCCGGCGATGACATTCCGATCTCCGCGCGGCTGATGGCGGTGGCGGACGTTTACGATGCGCTGATCAGCCAGCGGGTCTATAAGGC
>CAZDVY010000063.1:0-15484 GCA_964508935.1 uncultured Candidatus Competibacteraceae bacterium
GGCATCCGCATCGGTTTCAAGGACGGGTCGCGGATCGTCTACCGGCTGTCCGGCACCGGGACGGAAGGCGCGACGCTGCGGGTTTATATCGAGGCGTATGAAGCCGATCCGGCCCAGCATGATCTGGACACCCAACAGGCGCTGGCGGAACTGATCAGCATCGCCAACAACCTCGCCGGCATCCGCGAGCGCACTGGGCGGAATAAGCCGACGGTCATTACCTGATCGGCCACTGTCTTTCTCACCCGACCGCATCAAGCTGGTGGATCACTTGAGTATCCTGATCCACCAGCGCCCTCAAACGTAAACAACCCTTTTCAAACCAGCAGCGCCACGGCATGGACGGCGATGCCTTCGCCGCGCCCGACATAGCCAAGCCGTTCGGTCGTCGTCGCCTTCACATTCACCTGATCCACAGCAACGTTCAAATCAGTCGCGATGCATTCGCGCATGGCGGCGATATGCGGGGCCATGCGCGGGGCTTGAGCAACGATCGTAGCGTCCACATTGCCGACTGCGAGTTGCCGCGCCTGCAATAACGCGATGACTTGCCGCAACAAAATGCGGCTATCGATGTTCCTGAACGCCGCATGGGAGTCCGGGAAGTGCTGGCCGATATCGCCCAGTCCCGCAGCGCCGAGCAGCGCATCACAGAGCGCATGCAACAGTACATCCCCATCCGAATGGGCGATCAGCCCCTGAGTATGCGCAATGCGCACGCCACCCAGCGTAATGAATTCGCCAGGACCGAACGCGTGAACGTCGAAACCGTGACCAATGCGCAGGGTCCCCTCCCGTCTGCGAGTCAGATAAAACTCCGCCAAGGCTAAATCTTCTGGCCGGGTGATTTTCAGATTATCCGCCCGCCCCTCGATCAGTCGGGGGGTAAAACCCGCCGCTTCCATCGCCGCCGCCTCATCGGTCACTAACTGCCCATGCGCCAGCGCTCCCCGCAAGGCGTCGCGTAACGGTCCCAGCCGAAACATCTGTGGAGTCAGGGCGCGCCAAAGCTGCGAACGATCCACCGTCGCTACAATCCGCCCGGCAGCATCAACCTGTTTCAGGGTGTCTTGTACGGGAGTCGCCAGCAATCCGCCAACCGGATCATCCGTCAGTTCCGTGAATAGCCGCTCCAGATCTGCTGTGCTTAAACAAGGCCGGGCCGCGTCGTGAACCAGCACCCAATCTTCGGGATGCGCCTGTTCCTGTAAAGCGTTCAAACCATTCAGCACGGAATGGCTGCGTTCGGCGCCGCCGGTCACGACCAGTAAAGGCTTATCGGTCACCCGCCCGGCTGCAACTTCCGGCCACCATTCATCCTCCGCGCTAATAACGACGACCACCCCGGCTAAACGGGGATGGCACAGCAACGTGTCGAGCGTGTGAACAATGACCGACTGGCCCGCCAGCGGAAGATACTGCTTGGGAATAGCCGAACCCATGCGCCGGCCAGCGCCAGCGGCGGGGACAATAGCCCAATAACGGATCGCGGACATGTCCGGTTTTACCGATTAACGGGGTTTGCTGGGTTCGCGGACGGCTTGGTGGCAGGCGATTTGGCGACTGGCGGCTTAACCGGCGTAGGCGGCTTGCGGGCCGGTGCAGCGGATTTGGCAGGCATCGCCACCGGTTTCGGTTGCGGCAAAGGGTGATCAAGAATCCGATAGAAGGTTTCATCAGGCCGGATCATACCTATTTCGGAACGCGCCCGCTCCTCAATAGCCAGCAGCCCGCTTTTCAAATCGATGACATCGGCTTCCAGGGCGCGGTTACGCTCGTTCAGCGCCGCGTTTTCCTCGGTTTGCACCTGGATAGCGATACGCAGAGCATAGGTTTGTCGCACCCCGTCTTCAGCGAGCCATAACTGGTATTGCAGCACCACCAACACGGCAATCAATACTGCGACCAGCATTTGCCACTTCAATCCCGATTCGGCGGGAAGGTCCATGGCGGCGGACGATGACAAAGGCAACCCACGCCTTTCCGTTGCTTCCGTGGCGACCGGGGCAGCGGGACGGGATGACGCCGTTGGCGAAGATCCAGCGATCCGCCCCCGGACAAACCGAGCGCGAATCGCGGTGAAGGCGGCCTCGTTCAGTCGCGGAATACCTTGAACGCCGCCTTGCCCGGATAGATGGCGGCGGAACCCAACTCTTCTTCAATGACCAGCAGCCGGTTGTACTTGGCGATGCGGTCGGAGCGGCTGAGCGAGCCAGTCTTGATCTGGCTGGCGGCAGTCGCCACGGCCAGATCGGCAATGGTAGTGTCCTCGGTTTCCCCGGAACGGTGTGAAGAAATCGAGGTGTAACCGGCGGCAGCAGCCATGTTGATGGCCGCCAGGGTCTCGGTCAGGGTGCCGATCTGGTTGACCTTGATCAGAATCGAGTTGGCGATGCCTTCGTCGATGCCGCGCTTGAGGATCGAGGTGTTGGTGACGAACAGGTCATCGCCGACCAATTGCACCTTCTTGCCCAGAATCTGGGTCAGATAGGCCCAGCCGGCCCAGTCACTCTCGTCCAGACCGTCTTCAATGGAGACAATGGGATAACGGTTGACCCAGTCGGCCAGTTTGTCGGAGAACTCATTAGCGGTAAAGGATTTGCCTTCCGCTTCCAGCACATATTTACCGTTCTTGTAGAACTCGGAGCTGGCGCAGTCCAGGGCGATGTACAAATCCTTGCCCGGGGTATAGCCGGCATTGCGAATGGCTTCCATCACTACTTCCAGCGCCGCTTCGTTGGACGGCAGATTCGGTGCGAAGCCACCTTCATCGCCGACCGCCGTGTTCATCCCCTGCTTCTTCAACACCGCCTTCAGCGCATGGAACACTTCGGCGCCCCAGCGCAGTGCTTCGCGGAAGCTCGGCGCTCCGACCGGCATGATCATGAATTCCTGCATATCAACGCTATTATCGGCGTGAGCGCCACCGTTGAGGATATTCATCATCGGCACCGGCAGATGATACGGGCCGGTAGGATTGAGATATTTGTACAGCGGTACGCCTTTTTCGGCGGCAGCGGCGTGAGCGGTCGCCATTGAAACGCCCAGCAGCGCGTTAGCGCCCAAACGGCTCTTGGTCGGAGTGCCATCGAGATCGATCATTCGCTGATCAATGGCGGCCTGATTGCCGACGGCTTCGATGCCGACCAGCACGCTGCGCAGTTCACTGTTGACGTTGGCGACTGCCTTCAGGACACCCTTGCCCAGGTAACGGCTCTTGTCGCCGTCACGCAGTTCCAGCGCTTCGCGGCTGCCGGTGGATGCGCCGGACGGAACGCCCGCCGTGCCCTTGGCTCCGGATTCCAGGATGACATCGACGCCGACCGTCGGGTTACCGCGCGAGTCCATGATTTCACGGCCGCGGATTTCTTTGATTTTCGACATTCTTACAGCTCCTCTGGGTATTGCGCTCTTGGGGAATAAAACGGTTATTTTAGTCCGGTTTCCACAAAACCGTGTTGTTTAACCAACGCGTCCAGCGCCTGGAGCGTCGCCAGCAGCGGCTCCATCTGATCCAATGGCCAGGCATTGGGGCCATCGCTCAGAGCGTGATCGGGGTTGGGATGGGTTTCCATGAACAGTCCAGCGATGCCTGCCGCTACTGCCGCCCGCGCCAGAACCGGCACAAACTCGCGCTGGCCACCGGAAGCATGGCCCTGGCCGCCGGGCAGTTGCACCGAATGGGTAGCGTCGAACACTACCGGACAGCCAGTGGAGCGCATCACCATCAGGCTGCGCATATCAGACACCAGATTATTGTAGCCAAAGGATGCGCCGCGTTCGCAGACCATCAGGTGATTGTTGCCAGCCATACGCGCTTTGGCAATGACATTACGCATGTCCCAGGGCGACAGAAACTGGCCTTTTTTGATGTTGACCGGCCTGCCCTGACGGGCGACATTCTGGATGAAATCGGTTTGCCGGCACAGAAACGCCGGGGTTTGCAGCACATCGGCCACCGCCGCGACTTCGGCCAGCGGGGTATATTCATGCACATCCGTCAGCACCGGGACGCCGATTTGGCTTTTGACCTTGTCCAGGATTTTCAAACCCTCTTCCAGACCGGGACCACGATAGCTTTGATGCGAAGAACGGTTAGCCTTGTCGAAAGAGGATTTGTAGATGAAGGGAATGCCCAGCCGCCCGGTAATCTCCTTGAGCTGACCGGCAGTTTCCAGCGCCAGTTGCTCGGATTCGATCACACAGGGGCCGGCGATCAGGAACAGGGGCCGGTCCAGGCCAATTTCAAAATTACATAATTTCATCATGATGTCACGCCCTCCGGCCGGCGTTGCCGGCGTTGCCGAATCGCTGCCTCGACAAACCCCTGAAACAACGGGTGTCCCGCGCGTGGAGTAGAGGTGAATTCGGGATGGAACTGGCAGCCAAAGAACCAGGGGTGACCCGGCAGCTCGATGATTTCCACCAGCCGGTCGTCCAGCGAATACCCGGACAGCGCCAGGCCAGCCGCTTGCAGGACGCCCCGATAACCGTTGTTGAACTCGTAGCGATGCCGATGCCGCTCGGTAATCACGTCCTTGCCGTAGGCGGCACGGGCCAGCGAATCCGGCGTCAACCGGCAGGGTTGTGCGCCCAAACGCATGGAGCCTCCCAGATCGCCGCCTTCCCGGCGTTGCTGAACCGCGCCGGCCCCGTCGGTCCATTCGGTGATCAGGGCGATCACCGGATGCGGCGTCTCCTTGCGAAATTCGGTACTGTGCGCGTCCTCCAGCCCAGCGACATGACGAGCGAATTCGATGACCGCCACCTGCATGCCCAGACAGATGCCCAGATAGGGAATCCGCCGTTCACGGGCAAACTGGACGGCAGTGATTTTGCCTTCGATGCCGCGCTCGCCGAAACCGCCCGGCACCAGGATGGCATCCATCCGCTCCAGGCCGACCGTGCCTTCCCGCTCAATACGTTCGGAGTCGAGATAATGAATGTTGACCTGCGTATGGGTATGGATGCCGGCGTGCAACAGCGCTTCGTTCAGGGATTTATAAGCATCAGCGAGATCGACATACTTGCCGACCATGGCAATGTCCACCGCTCCGGTCGCGGTTTCAATGGCGTTCACTACCCGTTCCCAATCGGTCAGCCGGGTAGGCAGCAGATTCTCCAGGCACAGCTTGCGAGCGACGATGTCGTCCACGCCCTGGGCGTGCAGCAACAACGGGATGCGGTAGATCGTGTCAGCGTCCGGGACGTTGATGACCGCCTTGGGTTCAACATTGGTGAACAGGGCGATCTTGCGACGTTCTTCGGGTGGAACTTCCCGATCCGAGCGGCACAGCAGAATGTCGGGCTGGATGCCGATGGAGCGCAGTTCCTTGACCGAGTGCTGGGTGGGTTTGGTTTTGAGTTCGCCGGACGATTTGATGAAGGGCACCAGGGTCAGGTGAATAAACAGGGAGCGTTCACGGCCCAGCTCCACCCCCAGTTGGCGAATGGCCTCCAAAAACGGCAGGGACTCGATGTCGCCGACCGTGCCGCCGACTTCCACCAAGGCGATGTCCGCTTCGCCAGCGCCCAGCCGGATGCAACGTTTGATTTCGTCGGTGATGTGCGGAATGACCTGCACGGTGCCGCCGAGGTAGTCGCCGCGCCGCTCCTTGCGGATCACGTTTTCGTAGATGCGCCCGGTGGTGAAGTTGTTGCGCCGGGTGGCGGTCATACAGACAAAGCGTTCGTAATGGCCGAGATCGAGATCGGTTTCCGCGCCGTCGTGGGTAACGAACACCTCGCCATGCTGGAACGGACTCATGGTGCCGGGATCAACGTTGATATAGGGGTCGAGCTTGATCAGCGTGACCTTGAGGCCCCGAGCTTCCAGCACCGCCGCCAGCGATGCGGCGGCAATGCCTTTGCCCAGCGAGGACACTACGCCGCCAGTGATGAAAATAAATCGAGTCATGCCGAGATGGGGGTCGCTAAAAAAGACGCTACAAGATAGCAGACCCGGCGGCTGATAGCGACTGGAAAACCGGCCTCGCTAGTTAAGAGACTATGCAAAAAACCCTTGTGAAAAACTTCAGCCAGCGTTCCTGTTCGGTTTCGACCCGGTCGGCGGCGAACTTGTTCAGCTCCAGCAGACAGAGGCCGCCGTGGTCGAGCAGGGAGCGGTCGGCGGCGCGGATTATCTGGAAAACCCCGCCATCAGCGTAATTTATTATTTTCAATATTGATGCTGGATGGAACTCACTTGGTATTCGTCTTCAGTCGAATCCGTTGATCAGTGCGGGAGCAATGGTCTTCGACAATACCGCAAGCGCGCCGCCTGGCAACTTCGCGGCCTTGGCATCGAAGGACACGACCTGGCGGCATCCCAGTCGCCGACCGTGCGCCACGATCAGACAGTCGGCAAAATCGGCGGCGCTTTCCCGCCAAGAGAACAGAGCCTCCTCCAGCGAGGATTCGTCTTCGAAAACAATTTCCCGGGATTCCAGCAGTTCCGTCAGCACTTCGATGATCCGGGGTTTGGTCAAGCCGTAACAACTGCGCAGCACCCACTCCGTTTCCAGAACCACCAACAGGCTAACGAAAATGGGATCACCAGCGTCAAGCTGGGTTTGAATCAGGCTTTGCGCCCGTTCGTACTGCGTTTCGTCGTCGCGGGTGAGAAAGCGCACCAGGACGTTGGTATCGATGCCAATCACCGCCACGGCGACATCTGGTCGATAGGAACCGTCGGTTGGCCCTCTCGCTGAAGACAACCGCCCAGACTGGCGAGACTCCGGTTCTTCACCCGCAGGAGGACTGTGCCGTCCGGCAGCAGGGTAAAAGCCAGCCGATCGCCGGAGCGCAGGCCGAGTTGATCCCGAATCTCCTTGGGAATCGTGGTCTGGCCCTTGCTGGTCAAAGTCGTTTCGGACATCACGCGCTCCTGATTTCTTACTTTTTGCATTTTAGTAAGGAAAAATCGGGCTGCCAACCCCTTTCGCCAGATTCAATGGCAAAATCGGCGGCAATACCCAATCCCACTACTACAAGTAGCTGATGCGCGATATTCCCATCTTTAACCCCATACACCAGCGGCAACCGCTCCCGCTCCCACGGCGGAATACCCGCCTGCTGCAACAGTTTCTTCAATTCCTGACTATGGCGACGCCCGGCAGGCCGAAAGCGTTCGCCGCCTTGGCGGAAACCAACGACCAACGAACCGCCTGCGAGTACTTCGGGACGCAGTCCTCTCCCCATCGTTTCCTGCATCCGCAACTGACCCACGCCCGGCAAATCCAGCGGCGGCCAACTTTCAGCATCAGCCCGCCAAATGAACTTCTGCCGAGCATCATGTGACTTCAACGGCGGCATGGCATACAACCCATCCCGATAACGGCGGATTTCGGCGCCGGGCCAGTGGATACAGGGATTACGGTCAGCAGCGGCAGTCAGTACATCACGGAGAATGAGTTGTAATTGCCGGGCGTCGGGAATCGGCAGATTCAACTGTCGCAACCAGTAGCGCAGCACATTCCGCTGACGAAGTTCGCTCAATTCCTGCAAGGCAGGGATCGCCAACCGATCGGGGGGGTCGGTTGCAACACCGACCAAATCAGTAGCAGCAGTTTCATCGAGCCAAGCCGCCGTTTCTGCGCACAACCGAGCGGAACGGGCCAGAGTTCGATTCACAGCGGGCCAGCGTTCCCGCAGCAGCGGCAAAACCCGATGGCGGAGATAATTACGGTCAAAGCCGGTGTCGGTATTGCTGGCATCCTCAACCCAGTGCAAATCGTGGGTGCGAGCGTAGGCCAGCAATTCTGCGCGATCTACATTCAGCAGCGGGCGCAGCAACCAGCCCTGGCCCAGTCGGCTGACCGTCGGCATCGCCGCCAATCCGTGTGGCCCCGCGCCGCGCAGGAGCTGCAAGAGCAGGGTCTCGGCCTGGTCATCACGATGATGGGCGGTCAATAGTGCCGAATCAGACCCCAGTTCAGCGGCAAGAGCAGCATAGCGGGCGCGGCGGGCGGCGGCTTCAGGGCTTTCCCCTGGTGCGGGTCGAGCGTCAATCTTCAAGGCTCGAAACGGTACGTTCAACAGGCGACAGACGCCAGCGCAATGTTCGCCCCAGGCAGCAGAAGCGGTTTGCAGACGGTGATCGACATAGAATGCTGTCAATGTCCAGTCGTGATACTGATAGTTCACCAATCCGTGAAGCAGCACATGAGAATCCATGCCACCGCTGTACCCTACGATGAAGCGGCGGATGCCGGGCCAGGCGTTGAGTTGCGCAATTGCTGTTGCAATGCCCGGGAATTCAGCCATCCACTGCCTTATCCTTCCCTAACAGCGCCGCCACGCTGCTTTGCCAGGTGGATTGCAGCGACGTCGTGGGCGCGGCTTCCTTGAACGTCCCATAGCTCATCAGCCGCTGATAGCGTTGCTCCAGCAGTTCATCGACTGACAAGGCATTCAGCCGCTGAAGATGTTCCCGCAACGCGGCCCGGACATTCTCGGTCATCAGCGCCAGGTCGCGATGCGCGCCGCCCGGCGGTTCAGGAATAATTCCGTCGATCAGATTCAATTTCAGTAATCGATCGGCAGTCAACCCCATCGCCTCCGCCGCATCGGGCGCCTTGTCCGCGCTCTTCCATAAAATCGCCGCGCAGCCTTCCGGCGAAATCACCGAATAGGTGCCATACTGCAACATCAACACCCGGTCGCACACCCCGACCGCCAGCGCCCCGCCTGAGCCACCCTCGCCGATCACCACGCCGATCACCGGCGTGCGCAACCGGCTCATCTCGAACAGATTGCGCGCAATCGCCTCACTCTGGCCGCGCTCTTCCGCGCCAATACCCGGATAAGCGCCCGGCGTGTCGATGAACGTCAGCACCGGCAACCGGAACCGCTCAGCCAGCTTCATCAGCCGCAGCGCTTTCCGATAACCTTCCGGGCGCGGCATCCCAAAGTTGCGATAAATCTTCTCCCGGGTGTCCCGGCCCTTCTGATGACCGATCACCAGCACCGGTCGACCATCCAGGCGCGCCAGTCCGCCGATGATGGCATGGTCATCGGCAAAGGCGCGGTCGCCATGCAATTCCTGAAAGTCGGTGAACAGGCTTTCGATATAATCCAGTGTATAGGGCCGCAAGGGGTGACGGGCAATCTGCGAAATCTGCCAGGGCGTCAGGGTGGCGAAAATCGACTCGGTAAGCGCCTTGCTCTTGGCTTCCAGTCGGGCGATCTCATCGCTGATGTTCAAATCCTGCTCGGCGCTGAGATGGCGGAGTTCCTTGAGCATCGCCTCCAGTTCAGCAATCGGTTTTTCAAAGTCCAGACAGTTATTCGGATTCATGGGCGTTTTGACAACAGGTTCCTCATTCAGGCAAGCGCACGGCCAGGTAAAGCGATTCATTTTCCCGCTTCACCAGCAACGGCACTACCTTGCCTCGAGGCAGGTCCTTGGCCAGCTCTACGAACTGATTAGCGCTCTTGATCGGCTGATGGTTGATTTGCAGAATGATATCGTCAGGATACAGTCCGGCATTGGCTGCCAGCCCTTCATCCAGACTGGTGACCAGCACCCCCTGATCCTCAGCGTCCAGCCCGCGTCGTTGCTCGTTGCTGAGATCAGCAACGACGATGCCCAAGCGCGGGTCGCTGTGTTCGTCCATGGTCGAAACCCGCTCTTCAACGGTTTCCAGCCGGGCGATGGTGGCCTTGATTTCCAGCGGCTCGCCGTTGCGCAGGATCGACATGGCGACCGTCTTGCCCACCGGGGTGACGCCGATCATCCGAGGCAGTTGCGAGGAGTCTTCGACTGGCTCGCCGCCATAGCGCAGGATAATGTCGCCAGGTTTGAAGCCGGCGCCAGCCGCCGGGCTGTCCGGCAGAATTTGCGCCACCAACGCGCCACGCGGTCGATCGAGCTTGAACGCCTCGGCCAGATCATTGTTGACCGATTGCAACAAGATGCCCAGCCAACCCCGGGTCACCTCGCCGGTGGCCTTGAGTTGATCGACCACCTGGATAGCCAGTTTGATGGGAATGGCGAAGGACAGCCCCATGTAACCGCCGGTACTGCTGTAAATCTGGGAATTGATGCCGACCACTTCGCCGCGCAGGTTGAACAGCGGGCCGCCGGAACTGCCCGGATTGACGGCAACATCGCTCTGAATGAACGGGACATACGTGCCGCTGGGCAAATTGCGGCCTACTGCGCTGACAATGCCCTGAGTGGCGGTGCGCTCCAGACCGAACGGCGAACCGATGGCCAGCACCCATTCGCCGACCTCCAGCGCGTCGGAGTCGCCGATCTTGACGACTGGCAAATTTTCGCCCTCAATCTTGAGCACCGCGACATCGGTCAGTTCATCGACGCCGATGACCTTGGCGGGACGCTCGCGCTGGTCACTGAGCCGGACAATGATCTTGTCGACGTCCTGGGCAACATGGGCGTTGGTCAGGATATAGCCATCCGGCGAGATGATGAACCCGGAGCCGAGCGAATTGGCCTGACGGTCGCCCGGCAGTTCCGGGCGTTCCTGGAAAAAGCGTTTGAAAAACTCCAGATAGGGGTTCTCGCCGCCCGGCAGTTCCGGCAGGCCGGACGGGCGGGTGCGCCGGTTGGGCGTTTGCGTAGAACTGATATTGACGACGGACGCTTCATTCTGCTTGACCAGCTTGCGGAAATCCGGCAGCGGTTGACCGGGATCGGCAGGGCGCGCCGCCTGCGCGGCGGCAATCCAGCCGAACGCTAACAGCAACGCCAGGAACAGGAATGCGGGGCGAAAACAGCTCATGAAAACGATAATCTCCTAAAGATAACGGGCGATGCAGATCTGTGCTGGAAGCGGCGGGCGCAGTGTGTGAAGCTATCGGGGGACAGAAAAACTCGGCGTCACGCGGGGAACAGCGCCGGCGCGATTTGCACAGTATAGAATTACCGGGCGACACTCGAAAGCAAAGATCACGCTTTTGGCGTATCAGGCATCCATCAGCCAGAGGAGCATAGCATGGAACAAATTCCGGGATTGGAAGTGAGCGACTATGAAAAAGCCACCCAGTATCTTTACGAACTGACGGTTAATTTACTGGAATTGCAGGGTTCGGATATTTTTATCACTGCCGGCAGCCCGCCAGCGATCAAGGTCAACCAGGTCATTCACCGGGTTGGCGACCGTAAATTGACCCCGCAGCAGACGGCGTTACTGGCCCGCTCGATTATGCATGATCGTCAAGCGCGGGAATTTGACCAGCATCACGAGGTCAATTTTTCCCTCAACTTTCCCAACGTCGCCCGCTTTCGGGTCAGCGCCTTCACCCAGCGCGGCAGCGCCGGCATGGTGCTGCGGTTAATTCAGCAACAAATCCCGACGATTGACGAACTCAACCTGCCGCCAATTCTTAAGGACATTGCCATGACCCCGCGCGGGCTGGTCATTTTCCTGGGCGGCACCGGTTGCGGCAAGACCACGTCGCTGGCGGCGATGCTGGATTATCGCAACGAACAATGCCGGGAACATATTATTACCGTCGAAGATCCCATTGAGTTTTTCCACCGGCACAAACAATGCTTGGTGGATCAGCGCGAGGTAGGCACCGATACCGATTCCTACGAAACGGCCTTGAGAAACACCCTGCGGCAGGCGCCCAACCTGATCATGATTGGTGAGATCCGGGATCGGGAGACCATGCAGCATGCCATCAATTTCGCCGAAACCGGCCACCTGTGCTTGACTACCCTGCACGCTAACAATACCGATCAGGCTTTCGACCGCATCGTCAATTTCTTTCCAGAGGAAAAGCGGGCGCAAATCCTGATGGATTTATCGTTCAACATGAAGGCGTTTATCTCGCAACGCCTGCTGCCGCGCGAGGATCAGGCGGGCCTGATTCCGGCGGTCGAAGTATTGCTCAACACGCCATTGATGGCGGAGTTGATCTTTCAGGGGCGGGTCAAGGAACTTAAGCCGGTCATGGCCCGCTCCAGCGAACAGGGGATTGTGACCTTTGATCAGGCGCTGTTCGATCTCTACGAGGCGAGACGGATCAGCTACGAAACCGCCATCCGCCACGCTGATTCCGTCAACAATCTGCGGTTGCGGATCAAACTGGAAAGCCAGCGCCCCCAACCCAAGACCGTCAGCGAGGGACCGCTCCAAATTGAGGAAGACCGGCGGCGGTAAGTCTAGACCTCGCCATAACGCGCTCCGGCGCCAATCCAGCGCCGGATCAGCGGCTCGACACATTCGGGATGATCGCGCAGCAGGGCGTCGGCGGTCTGACGGATGACATTCAGCCAATCCTGATCACGCAATAGGTCGGCGACGCGCAGGCTCTGTTCGCCGGTCTGGCGGGTGCCGAGCACTTCGCCAGGACCGCGCAGTTCCAGATCACGGCGGGCGATCTCAAAACCGTCATGACATTCCCGCAATACCGCCAGTCGGGTACGCGCCACTTCGGACAGAGGGGGACGGTAGAGCAGGACACAACTACTCTCCGCCGTCCCCCGACCGACCCGGCCGCGCAACTGATGCAATTGCGCCAAGCCCAGCCGCTCGGGATTCTCGATAATCATCAAACTGGCGTTAGGCACATCCACGCCGACCTCGATGACCGTGGTGGCGACCAGCAGATCGAGGTCACCAGCCTTGAACGCGGCCATCACCGCTTCCTTGGCCGTCGCTGACAACCGGCCATGCACCAGGCCAATGCGCAGTTCCGGCAAAATTTCGCCGAGCTGCTCAGCCGTGACCGTCGCCGCCTGGCATTGCAGGATTTCAGACTCCTCAATCAACGGACAAACCCAGTAGGCCTGGCGACCGCTGAGACAGGCCTGGCGGATACGGGTGATGATCTCATCCCGGCGGCGATCCGGCGCCGCGACTGTCTTAACGGGTCGGCGTCCAGGCGGCAGTTCGTCGATGATCGAGGTGTCGAGATCGGCATAGGCGCTCATCGCCAGGGTGCGCGGGATGGGCGTAGCGGTCATGATCAACTGATGAGGGCAGCGTCCGCCCATGCGGCCCTTCTCACGCAACGCCAGCCGCTGATGGACGCCGAAACGATGCTGCTCATCGACGATAACCAAAGCCAGTTCGGCGAAAATGACCGCTTCCTGAAACAGCGCATGGGTGCCGACGACAATCTGAATGTCCCCGGCAGCCAATCGTTCGAGCAGGGTGCGCCGCGTCCTGCCCGTGAGCCGCCCCGTTAACCAGGCGACTTCAATGCCTAACTCGTCCAGCCAGTTGCGAAAATTGCGGTGATGCTGTTCGGCCAGTAACTCCGTCGGAGCCATCAGCGCTGCCTGTGCGCCGGTTTCCACCGCCCGCAACGCAGCGGCGGCGGCCACCACGGTTTTGCCCGAGCCGACATCGCCCTGCAGCAGGCGCAGCATGGGACGGGGTTGGGCGAGGTCCTCGGCGATTTCCGCCAGCACCCGCTGCTGGGCGCGGGTCAACGTGAAGGGCAAACGCTGCAGAAAGCGCTGACTGAGACCAAGACCAGCCAGCGGTGGCGCAGCCTGGCGGCGGGTGCGTTCACGCAATCGACGCAGGCTGAGTTGATGAGCCAGCAGCTCCTCAAAAGCCAGTCGCTGCCGGGCGGGATGGCGGCCACTTTCCAGCTCTGCCATGGTCGTATCCGCCGGCGGCTGGTGCAACAACCGCACCGCCCCGGCGATGGGCGGCAATCGCAACTGCGCCAGCAGCGTCGCCGGCAACAGCTCCGGCAACAGCCCGGCGGTTTCCAGTTGCGCCAGCGCCTCTTCCGCCAGGCTACGCAGCGTGAATTGTTGCAGACCGGCAGTGGCGGGATAAAACGGGGTCAGCCGTTCCTCGACCGGCGTATCCGGTTCAATCCGGCGGCATTCGGGATGAATCATCTCCAGTCCGCCGCTGTAACCCTGCCGCACTTCGCCAAAACAGCGTAACCGCAGGCCCGGCTGACCCAGCAGTTGTTGCTGAGCGGGGCTGAAGTGGAAAAAGCGCAGGGTCAGAGCGCCGGTTCCATCGGTCAAATGACAGAGCAGGAAACGCCGGCTGCGCGCCACGACCTCACTGCTGAGGACGTGCGCCTCGACCAGCGCCTCCTCGCCAGGCTGCAACTGATCGATCGGGGTCATGCGGCTGCGATCCTGATAACGCAGCGGCAGATGCAGCAGAACATCTTCCGCCGTGTGAATCCCCAGCCGGCGCAATCGTTCCGCCAGCTTCGGCCCGACCCCCTTCAAGGCAGTGACCGGGAGGGGTTGAACGATCAGCGCTTGCGCTATTTCGCGCACCTTGGCTTCCATTGTCAGGTCCTGGTGATCAAAACGCGATTCCGCCCCTGTTCCCTGGATTGATCCAGGGCGGCGTCAGCACTTCATTGGGCTAATCGTCCAGCACCAGCACCGCGTCCATTTCCACCTGAGCGCCACGCGGCAGGGCGGCAACGCCTATCGCTGCGCGCGCCGGATAAGGCTTCTGGAAATACTCGGCCATGATCTGGTTCACCAACACGAAATGACCGAGATCAGTCAGGAATACGTTGAGTTTGACGGTATCAGCCAGACTGCCGCCACTGGCGCGAGCCACCGCTGCCAGATTATCGAATACCCGGCGAATCTGCGCCTCCATCCCTCCCGCCGCCAACTGCATAGTGGCCGGCTCGAGCGGAATCTGACCGGACAGATAAACTGTGTTGCCCACCTTGACCGCCTGGGAATAAGTCCCAATAGCAGCAGGCGCTTGATCGGTGTCGATGATTTCTCGGGGCATTGCTGAGTACTCCTGACAAATTTCCGTCCCCTGAACGGGGAGGTGAGGGGGAGGTTAGCCGCGACGGGCTAACTTCAGCACTTCGGGCAGCGTGCGCAACTGGCGCATGACCCGCGCCAGATGGGCGCGGTCCCGGACATCCAGCAACAGATGGACGGTCGTCGTATTGCCATCCCGCTCTGATGTATTAATCGTTTCAATATTAGTGTCCGTGGTGGAAATCGCCGCAGCAAGCGTGGCCAATACTCCGCGCTTATTCGCGACATCGAGCCGCAACTCCGCCGCAAAGTCAGTGTTAATGTGGCGCTCCCATTCCACCTCAATCCATTTGTCAGGATTTTTCTTGTAGCTGATGACGTTCTTGCAGTTGTCGCGGTGAATCACGATCCCGCGTCCAGCGTTGAGATAACCGATAATCGCATCGCCCGGCAACGGTCGGCAGCATTTGCCAAAGCTGACCACCGTTCCCTCTGCGCCCTTGATCAGCAACGGCTGGGCGCTGGCGTCCGATGCAACCATTTCTCCTCCTTCCGGCAACAGTCGCTTGACGAACAACGCCGCAACCCGGTTGCCCAGGCCAATTTCGGCCAGCAGGTCATCGAAACTGCTCAATCCCAAATCCTGAACCAGCCGATCAATTCGCTGGGCCGGCAGTTCGCTCAGACCACTGACATGGCCCGCAAGGGCCTTTTCCAGCAGTCGCTTGCCAAGCAGAATCGCTTCTTCGCGTTGCAGATGCTTGAGGTAATGGCGAATGCTGGCGCGGGCCTTGGCGG
>CAZDVY010000064.1:0-7214 GCA_964508935.1 uncultured Candidatus Competibacteraceae bacterium
CACTGATTTCATGATAGGCCCTGTAGGATTTGAACCTACGACCAAGGGATTATGAGTCCCCTGCTCTAACCGCTGAGCTAAGGGCCCAGACTGTTGCCATTTTAACCGCTATCCTGCCCTGCCGCTACTTGTGTCATTCCAAATCCAGAAAACTGCGCAACTGTTCGGAACGATTGGGGTGGCGCAACTTGCGCAGGGCTTTGGCTTCGATCTGCCGAATGCGCTCGCGGGTAACATCGAACTGTTTACCAACTTCCTCCAGCGTATGATCCGTCGGCATATCGATGCCAAACCGCATCCGCAACACTTTGGCTTCGCGTGGGGTCAACGTCGCCAGCACCTCACGGGTCGCCTCGCGCAGACCCTCAACCGTCGCTGCCTCCACCGGCGACAGCACATTGGCGTCTTCAATGAAGTCACCCAGGTGCGAATCCTCATCGTCGCCAATCGGCGTTTCCATCGAAATCGGCTCCTTGGCGATTTTCAGCACCTTGCGCACCTTGTCCTCCGGCATCTCCATCCGCCGGGCTAATTCGTCCGGACTCGGTTCGCGGCCCATCTCCTGCAACATCTGCCGGGAAATCCGATTGAGCTTATTGATAGTTTCGATCATGTGCACCGGAATACGAATGGTGCGCGCCTGATCAGCAATCGAGCGAGTAATCGCCTGGCGAATCCACCAGGTCGCATAAGTTGAAAACTTGTAGCCACGCCGGTATTCGAACTTATCCACAGCCTTCATCAAGCCGATATTACCTTCCTGGATCAGGTCCAAGAACTGTAAACCACGATTGGTGTACTTCTTGGCGATGGAAATGACCAGCCGCAGGTTAGCTTCGACCATTTCCTTTTTTGCCCGCCGGGCCTTAGCTTCACCAATGGACATATGACGGTTAATATCCTTGATTTCGTGAACCGACAACCGCGCTTCCCGCTCGGTCGCCCGCAACCGCCGCTGCGCCTCCAGAACGTCTTCACGATGCTCCGCCAACAAGGCTGAATACTTTTTACCCGCCTGAATCTGCTCATCCACCCAGTCCAGCCGCGTTTCATTCTGCGGAAAGGACGTAATGAAGGTTTTGCGCGGCATCTGTGCCTGGCCGACGCAGACCTGCATCACCTCCCGCTCATGCGCGCGGATCCGTTCCGCCATCTCATGCAGCTTGAAAATCAACTGATCCAGGGTTTTCGGGACCAGCCGGAACTGCATAAAGCGTTCGCCAAGTTGCTGACGCAAGGTCTGGACATGGGGGTGCTGTAGACCCAGACCGTCCACACTGGCCAGCGTCTGTTCGTACAGGGCGCGCAAATCGGCAAACCGGTGAGCCGTTTCCTCGGGGTCTGGGCCATTTTCGACCACACTGGTCTGTACTTCCTCCTCTTCCTCGTGTTCGTCGTCGACCGCCACAGCTACTTCGTCATCGCTCACTACCGCATCGGGATCATCCGCAGTGAGCAGGATGTCTTCATCCGGCAAAGGGGGCGGGGCTTCCTCAACATCTTTGAAGCCGCTAATCACATCCGCCAACCGGGTGCCGTTTTCGCTGATCGAGTCGTAGATGCGCAGTAATTCACCGACAGTCAGTGGATAACTGGCCAGCGCCGACAGCACCTGGCTCATGCCTTCTTCAATGCGCTTGGCGATCTGGATTTCGCCTTCACGGGTCAACAGTTCGACCGTCCCCATTTCCCGCATGTACATGCGCACCGGGTCGGTCGTGCGGCCAAATTCGCTATCCACTGCTGCCAGGGCGGCGGCGGCTTCTTCAGCGACGACGTCATCATCAGCGTTGACCGGATTCTCATTGAGTAATAGGGTCTCGGCATCCGGCACGAATTCATGGACTTCAATGCCCATGTCATTGATCATCGCAATGATGTCTTCGATCTGCTCCGGATCGACGATATCATCAGGCAAATGGTCATTCACCTCGACATAGGTCAGGAAACCCTTCTCTTTGCCTCGGGCGATCAACTTTTTCAATTGCGATTGTTGCTGCTCGCTCATGACCTGTTCACGTAATGGAATGTGTAAAAAAAAAACTAAATTAAAAATGATAGCATGAAACGACGATTTTTCAGGAAAGCTAACTTGGACTTTTCTTAACTTACCGAAGTTCCGTCAAGCTTGCTGTTCTTCGGCGCTCAATGCGCTGGATGCGTTGCAGAAGGTATCTAGACATTATTCCTCCGGAGGATCATGCCTCCGCAGATAGTCAAGGATGTCGGCGAATTCCGTCTCAAAGTCAAACTGGTCTTCGGTCAACTCCGGTTCCAGCTTCCATTGAGCCAGCCGCTCCAGAATCGCGCCCTCGCGGGTCTCGCGATAGCGCTCCAGCAATGCAGCGGCGCGGAGTTGTGGTTGGTTGCGCAAAATGTCCAATAGATCGACCAGAAGTTTGATGCCTGTTTTATTAATATTACACAATGCAGTATAGTCAGCAATTTGCGCCAGTTCCGGTCGATGCAACAACAAAGCAATCGCCTTGCGCAAGGGCGTCCGGGTCAGCAGCGCGTTGTGGTCGACCGGGCGGATCGGCGCTGGTGGACTTAACCGGGTACGGGCTAGTTGTGCGTCGTGCTGCAACCGAGCCTCCATGAGGTCACGAAAGTATCCCTCGGGCAATTTCTCTAGTAACGGGCGCGCCGACTCCGCCAGCCGGGCGCGACCCGCTAGCGTCTCTGGATCAACGCGGGCGCGCAGCTCGGCAAACAGATAATCGGCCAGCGGCGTCGCTTGCGCCAATCGCTGCTCGAACGCGGCCTGACCTTCTCGTCGCACCAAGCTGTCCGGGTCTTCACCCTCCGGCAGAAACAGAAAACTGATTTGCCGGCCATCGCGCAGAAAGGGCAGCGCCGCCTCCAGCGCCCGCCAACCCGCCGCCCGTCCGGCCCGATCGCCGTCGAAGCAAAACACCAGTTCCTCAACCACCCGAAACAGCCGTTCAATATGTCCAGATGTCGTGGCAGTACCCAAGGTAGCGACCGCATAGGCTATCTCGTGCTGGGCCAGCGCCACGACATCCAGATAGCCCTCAACGACGATCAGCCGCTGCAAGCGCTGGCTGTGAGCACGGGCCTCGTATAAGCCATACAATTCTGAACGCTTGTGGAACAGGCGGGTTTCCGGGGAGTTCAGATACTTGGGCGTGGTGTCGCTGTCGATCGCCCGTCCGCCGAATGCGATCACCCGCCCGCGCCGGTCGCGGATAGGAAAGATAATTCGGTCGCGAAAGCGGTCGCGCAGCCGGTTTTGCTCATCGCGGCTGGCCAGACCGGCCTCGACGAGTTGCTCAGGCGCTGCACCGGCCTTGCGCAGGGTTCGAATCAGATTTTCCCATCCGGGTGGAGCGTAGCCGAGGCCGAACCGTCCGGCGATTTGACCGGTCAGTCCGCGCTGGCGCAGGTAGTCCACTACCCGCTGCCGGGCCGGGTGCTCACGCAGTTGTCGGCGGAAAAAGTGGTCCGCCTGAGCCAGCCATTCCAAGAGGATGCGGGATGAACCGTCATCACCGCCGGTTTTCGGTATTTCGAGACCGGCCAATCGCGCCAGATCCTCGACGGCATCCAGAAATTCCAGCCCCTCATAGGCCATCAGGAAGCCAATGGCAGTGCCGTGAGCGCCACAACCGAAACAATGGTAGAACTGCTTGCGGGGACTGACCGAGAAGGAGGGGGTTTTCTCGGCATGAAACGGACAGCAGGCCATAAAGTCATGGCCCGCCCGGCGCAGCGGCACCCGGGTGTTAATCACCTCGACGAGGTCGACCCGGCTGAGCAATTGATCGAGGAACTCCTGGGGTATGCGTCCAGCCATAGCCACCAAAGGATAGTAGATCAATGCCAGGTTGCCAGTTTCCAGGCATCCGAACGCTGCTGTCCCGGTCCACCCCAGTGAGCGAGCGCGCTGTGAGGAATCGGCTCAACCGCCGAAATGCCCCTTGACCCGGGCACTGACGATGGCCAGATCGGCCCGGCCCTGCGCCTGCTCTTTGATCAGGGCCATCACCTTGCCCATGTCGCGCACCGCCTGTGCGCCAGTCGCAGCGATTGCATGAGCGATCAAGGCGTCAAGGTCGGCTTCGCTCAAAGGTGCGGGCAGATAAGCCTGGATCATCTCGATCTCGAAGGATTCCTGTGCGGCCAGATCGTCGCGGCCAGCGCTTTGATACTGTACTAACGATTCCCGGCGCTGCTTGATCATCTTCTCCAGCACAGCAAGTATCTGGACATCGTTCAGTTCGATACGCTCATCGACTTCACGTTGCTTGAGCGCAGCCAGGATCAGGCGGATCGCGCCAAGTCGCTGCTTGTCCTTGGCGCGCATGGCGGTTTTCATGTCATCCTGAATGCGGTCTTTGAGGGACATAGCGAAATTCACTGCTGGAGAAGAGGAAGACGGGCCAGACTCAGTAAAGGCGGGTGCGGCGGGCAACATCCCGGGAAAGTTTCTTCAGATGACGTTTGACGGCGGCGGCCCGCTTGCGCTTGCGCTCTTGGGTCGGCTTTTCGTAAAACTCGCGACGGCGGACCTCGGACAGTACCCCGGCTTTTTCACAGGAACGCTTGAAGCGGCGCAGCGCGATATCAAACGGTTCGTTATCCTTGACTTTCACGGCAGGCATTAACACAGCACCTCGTCTTTCATGGTTTGGACTCAGGGAAAAGCTGGATTATTGGAAAATGTTGGATTGTAATCCCCCCTACCGCTAAATGCAAAATTAGGAAAATGATATGCTGATTCTGGGTATTGAGACGTCTTGTGATGAAACCGGGGTTGCGCTGTATGACGGCGGGCGCGGTTTACTGGCCCATGCCTTGTACAGCCAAGTCAAACTCCATGCGAAATATGGCGGGGTCGTGCCGGAGTTAGCCTCGCGTGATCATGTGCGCAAGACGCTTCCGCTATTGCAGGACATTTTCCAGCAAGCCGCTGTGGAGCCGCGTCAGGTGCAAGGCGTGGCCTATACGCGGGGACCGGGTTTGATCGGTGCGTTGCTGGTCGGCGCGGCGATTGGCCGCAGTCTGGCTTATGCGTGGAACGTGCCGGCTTTGGGAGTGCATCACATGGAGGGACATCTGTTGGCGCCGATGCTGGAAACGGAACCCCCGGAATTTCCCTTTGTAGCGCTGCTGGTTTCCGGGGGGCACAGTCTGTTGGTGCGGGTGGACGGGATCGGGGGCTATCAGATTTTAGGGGAGTCGATTGATGACGCGGCGGGCGAAGCGTTCGACAAGACCGCCAAGCTGTTGGGATTGCCCTATCCGGGCGGGCCGGCGCTAGCGAAGCTGGCCGAGCAGGGAACGCCAGGACGCTTTAAATTCCCGCGACCGATGACCGACCGGCCCGGCTGCGATTTCAGTTTCAGCGGCCTGAAAACTGCGGCAATCAACGCCTGGCGCAACCTGGAGCCGACGCCGGAAAATCGGGCGGATGTAGCACACGCTTTTGAGGAGGCGGTAGTGGAGACGCTGTCCATTAAATGTGAGCGGGCGTTACAAGCTGCCGGACTGGAGCGGTTGGTGGTGGCCGGCGGCGTCGGCGCGAATCGGCGTTTGCGGGAACGGTTGCAGGAAATGGCGGAAAAACGCGGTGGGCGGGTGTACTACCCTCGCCTGGAGTTCTGCACCGACAACGGCGCGATGATCGCCTACGCCGGCTGGCGGCGACTGGCGGCGGGACAAGGGGAGGATATGGCGATTGAAGTATTGCCGCGCTGGCCGCTGGACTGTCTGCCAGCGGTGTAGCATGAGACATCAGACACACCAGAGTTCGCCATGACCCGCTAACGTCGCATTGGCCCGTTCAAATTGACCGGTGATCAAGCGCCCATCGAAGCATCAACATCAATTTATATTTATAAATCAATTTATTAATAATAAAGGCATTGTCTTTGCTGACCTTGGAATCGGAAGAATCCCAAGCTCATCATTCAACCAAGGGTCATCTGAAGAGGAGAACGCATTATGGGCGAAGTAACCTGGCCGCTCGAACAGAACGTAATTCGCGGCAACAAGATTAATCATACCTTTGGCATGGTCAGAACCAATGCCGATGGCACTCCCAAACCGCATCAGGGCTGGGATTTCAAAGCGGCGGTCGGCACGAGCGCCTACGCCATTGCCGACGGCAAAATCGAATTTGTCAAGGATAGCGGCGCTTACGGCAAACAGGTGTGCCTTTCATTTGCCTGGAAAAACCAGCAAACCCTGTATGCATTTTACGCCCATATGAACACGATCCAGGTCACCCAGGGCCAACAGGTAACGATGAACACCGTCCTCGGCACAACGGGCAAATCCGGCAATGCGCAAAACTTGCCCGCCAGCGAAGACCATCTGCACTTCGAAATCCGCACCAAAGCCAACACAGGGCTGGGCTTGACCGATCGTCTCAGTCCCATCAAGGTGTTCGGCAAGTGCCCATTGTCGGTCGTCCAGAACGGCAATGAAATCATCACCTTTTAATCCCTGCTGTGTCCCCGGCTTCCGGGGCCAGCTCACAGTTCCAAGTCTCCTATGATGTCCAGTTTACCTACCCAACGCGACTTTACGATCTGGATCGCCGGCTTGCTGGCGCTGCTGCTGAACGCTCCTCTCAGCAGCGCCGCCGAACACGTCAGCATCTACCAGCCACGAACCCTGACGACGGTGGATCCAGACATCAGCGCCTTGGGTTTGCAGAATTGCCAGTCAATCCAGGCGGTCGATGAAGTTCGCCACCTTGCCGTGTGCCGGCTGGCCGACGCCAAGGCGGCTTCCGGCCTGTATTTATTCCTGATCGACGCCCGGCAAACTGGAAAGCAAGCTGTCCTGTTTCGCTCCGGGGATTTCGGGGACGCCTATTACGTCAAGGTGGCGGTCTTCAGCAAGGCTCAAGACAAAGGCCTGGAGTTCATCCTGGCCGAATCCGGCGCCGAATCCAGCTATGGGGTCCAAGTGTACGCGCTCGACGGGATACAGATACGGCGGATCGGGGCCATCGCCGAAGTGCTGAATGAGGATGGAGAAGCCCGCTCGGTCTTGCCGGCGCTGCAAATCCGGGGTCACGATCAAACGGTTGTGTTTTCTTTTACAAACCGCGTTATGGTTCCCGACCGTCAGGGGCATTACACGGAAATCGCCCCGGAACAAATCCGCTATATTCTCGACGGCCCCAAACTGCGGCGTGTAACGGGTCACTCAAGGAAAACCCGATAAGCCCCTGCAGTCGC
>CAZDVY010000064.1:7314-15023 GCA_964508935.1 uncultured Candidatus Competibacteraceae bacterium
GCCGATCAAATGCGGTTTCAACCTTTACCGGTCACTTTGTCCTTGAGATCCGAGGCGGCCGCGCCGACGCGCTCGATCACATTGCCGACCGCTTCGACTACCCCGGCCTTGATGTCAGCCGCTTTTTCCCGCACGGCGGCGCTGACCTGTTCAACTTGACCCTCGGTCTCCAATTGCTGGTTACCGGTCACTTTGCCAGCTGCTTCCTTGATCTGGCCTTTCGCTTTGTCAATTGCAGGATTACTCATCGTCTTTCTCCTTGTGTGAATAATGATTGGTCCGTTGCCCTCCACGTTGAGCTTTCCCGTCCAACGGGTCTGGGCCAGGTAGGACGCGAAGCCCGGAGGTCGCCGGATCAGCATGGCGCTCGTCAGTTGAGGGTCGCAGCCCACGCTGTGACCATGCCATGCACCATTATTTTGCGCCGCAAAATTTCAAGAAAAAATGTCATTTTGGTCACCGAGCGGGATCGCCAGTAAGCCGTCTTGCACCCTGCGCTCGACCAGCCGCACGGATCGCAGGAACATGCCGGCGACTTCCTGAAATAACGGCTGTCTTCTTTTAAGAACGACGGTATTCATTCATTGCAGGCCGGAATATTCAGGCATCGTTATTCCCTAGCACTACCCGCTGCCGTTGCCGGGCGAAGTCCAGCAACCGGCGAATCGGCAGTGCCGCCCGTTCCCGGGTCGCTTCATCAATCACGATCTCGTGATCGCCGGTTTCCAGTACTTGCGCCAGATTGCGCAAGCCGTTCATCGCCATCCACGGACAATGCGCACAACTGACGCAGGTTGCACCTTTGCCGACAATCGGCGCTTCCAGGAGGATTTTGTCCGGGGCGGCCCGCTTCATCTTGTGGAACAGCCCGTTATCGGTTGCCACGATGAATTTTTTCGCCGGCAGTTCCCGTACCGCCTTGACCAGCGCCGTCGTGGAACCCACCAGATCGGCTTGGGCGATCACGTCCAGCGGCGATTCGGGATGCACCAGCACTTGGGCGTCGGGGTGTTCGGCCCGCAACTGACGCAGGCCATCGGCCTTGAACGCTTCATGCACCACGCAGGCCCCATTCCACAATAACATGTCCACCCCGGTTTCCCGCTGCACATACGCGCCCAGATGCCGATCCGGTGCCCAGATCAGCTTCTCGCCCTTTTCGGCCAGATGCTTCACCAACTCCAGAGCAATCCCGGACGTCGCCACCCAGTCGGAGCGCGCCTTCACCGCTGCGCTGGTGTTGGCGTAGACCACCACGGTGCGGTCCGGATGCTGGTCGCAGAACGCGGAAAACTCGTCAATCGGACAGCCGAGATCGAGCGAGCATTCGGCGCCCAGTTCGGGCATCAGCACCCGCTTTTCCGGATTGAGAATCTTGGCGGTTTCACCCATGAACCGCACACCGGCAACGACCAGTGTGCTGGACGGGCACTCGGTCCCGAAGCGGGCCATGTCCAGCGAATCCGACACATAACCGCCGGTGGCGTCGGCCAGTTCTTGCAATTCCGGCGCAGTGTAATAATGCGCGACCAGCGTGGCGTCCCGCTCCTTCAGCAACCGTTGAATCCGCTCTGTCAGCGTGGCTTTCTCGGCAGCGTCCAGGGTTTCAACCACGGTCGGCGGCACCTGGGTTGGCGTCAGGCGGTAGTCCTTCATCACAAGGGTGGCTGCGCTCATGGGAATTCTCCAGCAATTGAGTTAATTTTATTTTGACACTATTACAAAAACCTGGCGAATATTTTACTGGGCGATGAAGCCGGGCCGTGGATGATTTCGGCTAGAATGTATAGTTTCATCAATCATCCGGGCGAGGAGGGGTCATGACGGCTCAGCGCGAGACCGTAGTGTTAGTACATGGTCTATATGTTCACGGTTTGTGGATGCGTCTGCTGGAATATTGGTTGGAGCAATCCGGCTATCATACCGTCAACTTTTCCTATCCCAGTATGAGTCGCTCGCCCGCAGAAAATGCGGAGGACTTGCACCGGCAACTAGAACGGGTAGAGGCGTCCACCGTGCATTTCCTGGCGCATAGCATGGGCGGGCTGGTGGTGCGGCATCTCTTCCATCACTATCCCCAACAGCGGCCCGGTCGGATTGTCACGCTGGGGACGCCTCATCAGGGTAGTTACGCCGCTCAGGTCATGCATTACAGCGGACTTGGCTGGTTCGTGGGTGAGGGCCTGAAAAACGGACTGCTGGGCCAAGCGCCGACCTGGACCGCGCCGAACCTGCTCGGCTCCATCGCCGGCACCCTGAATATAGGCGTGGGTCTCCTGTTCCCCGGAATGCCGGCTCCGGCGGATGGCATGATTGCAGTGGTTGAAACGCAGTTTCCCGGTATGGCCGATCATATTTGCTTGCCCGTGTCACATATGCAGATGCTGGTGGATCCCTCCACGATTACCCAGGCTTGTGCGTTTTTCGCCACTGGCCGCTTCCATCATCCGCCGCATCATCGCCCGTAGAATTTAAGGTGATAAACTGATTCACTCGATACCGCACCTCACAGTACATCAGACAAGAGGTTTCGCATGGCTGGGCATAGTAAATGGGCAAACATTCAGCATCGGAAGAACACCCAGGATGCCAAACGCGGCAAACTGTTTACCCGGTTGATCCGGGAAATTACCGTGGCAGCACGCATGAGCGGTGGCGATCCCGGCGCCAATCCCCGTTTGCGGCTGGCGATGGACAATGCGTTGACCGCCAACATGTCCAGAGACACCATCGACCGGGCCATTAAACGCGGGGCAGGAACGCTGGACGGCGTGGAATATGAAGAAGTCCGCTATGAAGGCTATGGACCGGGCGGGGTAGCAGTGATGGTCGACGCCATGACTGACAATCGCAACCGCACTGTAGCGGAGGTGCGCCATGCCTTCAGCAAGTGCGGCGGTAATCTCGGCGCTAGTGGTTGCGTCGCCTTCCAGTTCACTGAACGGGGGGTGTTGAGCTATCCGGCGGGCGTTGACGAAGATCGCATCATGGAAGTCGCCATTGATGCCGGGGCGGACGATGTGGTGAGCAACCCAGACGGCTCGATGGACGTGTTGACCGAGCCGGCGGCGTTCCAGACCGTCAAAGCGGCAATGACGGCTGCTGGACTGGAACCGGAGGCGGCGGAAATCACCCATCGCGCCAGTTCCAATATCACTCTGGGTTTGGAAGACGCACAGAAGATGATCAAGCTGCTCGATTTGCTGGAAGACCTGGACGATACCCAAAACGTTTACTCCAACGCCGATATTCCCGACGATATTCTGGCGAAACTTTGAGCGTGACAACCATCCGGCTGATGGGCATCGATCCCGGTTCGCGCATCACCGGCTATGGCATTATCGACCTGGAAGGACCGCACAGTTGCCATGTCGCCAGCGGTTGCATTCAGATCACCAGTGACCGACCATGGCCGGAGCGGTTGAAAACAATCTATCAAGGTGTGGCCGGCATCATTCAGCAATACCAGCCGGCGGAAGTGGCAGCGGAACAGGTCTTCATGCATCGTAATCCCGATTCAGCACTCAAACTCGGTCAGGCGCGGGGCGCAGCGTTGTGCGCGGTAGTCATGGCCGGTTTGCCGGTGAGCGAATATGCAGCCCGCGCCATCAAGCAGGCCGTCGTGGGAAGCGGCGCAGCGGACAAAGCCCAAGTGCAGCGCATGGTAGCCCTGTTGCTGAATTTATCAGAACCGCCCCCATCCGATGCGGCTGACGCCCTGGCGGTGGCGATCTGCCACGGTCATACCCGTCAGACCCTGAACCGGCTGGGCGCGGTCGCTTTACTCCCACGGAGGCGGCGGCGATGATTGGTCGCCTGCGCGGGACGCTGATCTGGAAGCAGCCGCCTTATCTGCTGATTGACGCCCACGGGGTTGGTTACGAACTGGAAGCTTCTCTAGCCACCTTTCAGACCCTGCCAGAAACCGGGGCGGAAGTGATTCTACTCACCCATTTAACCGTGCGTGAGGATGCTCACACGCTCTACGGATTCGACAACCCGGCGGAGCGCAGCCTGTTTCGCCATCTAATCCGGATTACGGGTATCGGTCCGCGCCTGGCGCTGTTGATTTTGTCAGGAATGAGCGTAGAACTGTTCAGCCGCTGTGTGCGCGACGGCGATGCTGCTTCCTTAACCCGATTGCCCGGCGTCGGTAAAAAAACCGCTGAACGATTGATTATCGAAATGCGCGACCGTATTGGTCAACTAGACCCCCATTCAGCAATTGTTCGATTAGCGGATGGTCAAATCACCCCGCCAGCCACTAATCCAGCCGATGACGCCATCAGCGCGCTGGTCGCGCTGGGCTACAAACTCCCCGAAGCGTCGCGCATGGTGCAGAGCCTTGATACCGATGGACTGACCAGTGAAACCATTATCCGGCAGGCGCTGCAAGCCACCGTTCGCCGTTAGCCACTGCATTTGATCTTTGCCTTTTGACCGGACATGAGCGCTCCCGACCGCCTGATTTCCCCAGCCGCCAGCAGCGAAGATGTTTCGCTGGACCGGGCGGTGCGACCCCGACGCCTGACGGATTACATCGGCCAGCAGGCTATGCGCGAGCAGTTGGAGATTTTCATTCACGCCGCCCGCGCCCGCAGCGAGGCGCTGGATCATGTGTTGTTATTCGGTCCACCGGGACTGGGCAAAACCACGCTGGCGCACATCATCGCTGCCGAGATGGGCGTCAACCTGCGCCAGACTTCAGGGCCAGTGATCGAGCGGCCTGGTGATCTGGCCGCACTGCTCACCAATCTGGAACCACGCGATGTGCTATTCATCGACGAGATTCATCGTCTCAGCCCGGTTATCGAAGAGGTGCTGTATCCGGCGATGGAGGATTATCAGATCGACATCCTGATCGGTGAAGGACCGGCGGCGCGGTCGATCAAGCTGGATTTGCCACCGTTTACCCTGGTAGGCGCTACGACCCGCGCCGGTTTACTGACCTCGCCGTTGCGGGATCGCTTTGGCATTGTGCATCGCCTGGAATTCTATACCCCGGAGGAGCTGACCGAGATCGTCGCCCGCTCGGCGCGAATTCTTGGCGTGGAAACCGACTATCCTGTGGGTGCGGCGGAAATTGGCCGACGTTCGCGCGGTACACCCCGCATCGCCAACCGGTTGCTGCGCCGGGTGCGCGATTTCGCGCAGGTGAAAGCCGAGGGTCGGATTACCCTCGAAGTGGCGCAACAGGCGCTGGATCTGCTGAAGGTGGATGCCCAGGGGTTTGATGAAATGGATCGGCGGCTACTATGGTTGGCGATTGATAAATTCGGTGGCGGGCCGGTAGGACTGGATACTTTGGCCGCTGCATTGGGTGAAGAACGGGGGACGATTGAAGATGTGCTCGAGCCGTATCTGCTCCAGCAAGGCTTTCTGATGCGCACGCCGCGCGGACGGGTGGCAACGGCCCACGCCTACCGGCATTTCGGTCTGGCGGTCGCGGGGCCAGCCTGTGGCGGTGATTTATTCAGCGTCGGTTGAAACTCCTGAAGGAATGCGGCGAGGCGGGTTAAGGCTTGGGCGGCGGCGTGTCCTCATCCAAGAGATCAGGTGGATGGGCGCCATTTGGTGGAGACCATTTCCCCACCGCGACATCATATTCATCGACACTAAGTGTCCCATCCTTGTCCATGTCCGCAGCGTCAAAATCCAACTCCTCGACGGTTGCAGCTTCATCAGCGCTGACCAATCCGTCGCCATCGGTATCGACTTCTTCGAAGGTCAATGGAGTCGCTGCAAAGACGGACAGCGTAGTCAGCATCAGAATCGGTAGAATAGCAAGGCGCATCGAATGGTTCTCCTCGCAAGGGTGGACTTGAGGAACGGCGACTTTATGATTGAGTTCGATAAGCTGATATTTTAGCGGAAAAAGGAACCTGAGGGAGATTGCGGGTGACCCATGAAACATCATTTTGGAGCTTGATCGCCAATGCCAGCCTGATCGTGCAACTGATCATGCTGTCGCTGGCGATGATTTCTCTGGGTTCGTGGTGGGTGATCGTCAAAAAGCATCTAGTGCTAGCCTCTGCCCGACGGGCGAGCGACCAGTTCGAGGACGACTTCTGGTCAGGCATCGATCTGGCGTCGCTGTACGCGCGCATCAACCGCCAGAAAGAACCCGTTTGGGGGATGGATGCCATCTTTTTGGCCGGCTTCCAGGAATTCCTGCGACTGCGTGCCCAGCCGACCATGGACCCGGAATCGGTGGTCAGCGGCGCGCAACGGGCGATGCGGGCTGCTGGTTCACGGGAACTGGATGAGTTGGAGATGTATCTGCCGCTGTTGGCGACTGCTGGCTCCACCAGTCCGTACATCGGCCTGTTTGGCACCGTCTGGGGCATCATGAATGCTTTCATGGCGCTGGGTACGACTCAGCAGGCAACCCTGGCGCAGGTCGCGCCGGGCATTGCCGAGGCGCTCATCGCGACCGCCATGGGCCTGTTCGCGGCGATTCCTGCGGTGATTTTCTATAATCGCTATGCGCATGACGTCGACCGACTGGCCAATCGTTACGAGACCTTTATGGAAGAATTCTCCAATATCCTGCAACGTCAATCCTATAGCCTGCGCAGAAGCCACGCCGACGCTGCTGCCCGGACTGCGGCGACTCAGGGTTAGATCATGGCGCGACGCAGTTCGCATGGCCGCCTGAAGGCGGAAATTAACATCGTGCCCTATATCGACGTGATGCTGGTGCTGCTGGTGATTTTCATGGTAACGGCACCACTGCTCAACCAGGGCGTCGAGGTCGATCTGCCCCAAGCCCCGGCGGAACCGCTTGATAGCCGGAATCAGGAAAGCGAGGTCGTCGTGATGTCGGTGCAGAAGGACGGCGCCTGCCATCTGAATATCGGGTCGGAACAAGCCCAGTCAGTTCACTGCAAGACTCTGGAACCGCGCTATGAGGAGATTCAGCAACACCTGAATCGTAAGCCGCAACCCCCAGTGCTAGTCCGTGCGGATCGCGAAGTGCGCTATGAACAAGTGATTGAGGCGATGGCCGCCTTGAAGGGAGTAGGCGCCGCTAAAGTGGGCTTGTCCACCGCGCCGCCGGATGTGTCGCCCAGCGGTCGGTGATTCGCAGCAATGTCTTCGGAACGCGGCGCACGACAGCAGGATTTGATTGCGACGGTCTCTACCCTCGTTGTCCATGCGTTCATCGGCGTGTTTCTGCTGTTGAATCTAAGCCTGTCCGATGGGCCACTTGAGCAACCCATTGAAGATGAAGCGATTTCGGCTGAAGTGGTGGATGAGGTCGCCATCCGGGAAGAATTGGAGCAATTAGCTGAACAGGAACGCCAGCGGGAGCGGGCAGAAGCTGAACGACAGGCACAACTGGCGCAAGCGGCGCGTGAAGCTGAAGAACGCCGGCAGGCGGAAATTCAGCACCAGCGAGAACAGGAAGCGCAGCGTAAGGCTGAGCAGGCGCGACACGAGGCGGAAGAGCGGCGTCAAGCCGAGGTCGAGAAACGGAAAGTGGCCGAGGAAACCCAACGCCGGGTTGCGGAGGAACGCCGTCAAGCGGAAGAGCGTCGTAAGGTTGAAGAACAACGTCGGACTGAGCAGCGCCGCAAGGTTGCCGAGGAAGCCCGCCGCGAAGCTGAGGAACAGCGCAAGATTGAAGAGCGACGCAAGGTTGCTGAAGAGGCCAAACATCAAGCGGAAGAGGCGAAGCAGAAAGCAATAGCAGAGACCAAACGTCA
>CAZDVY010000065.1:0-14864 GCA_964508935.1 uncultured Candidatus Competibacteraceae bacterium
TAATCTTCCTTGCGGCCCAGCCGGCACAAACCCGCCTCAAACAGCCGTTGCGCCAGCGGCGGAAATTGATAAGCCAAATCGGCGACCCGTTCCGGCGCGGCAAACTGGTGCGGATGGGCCAGCAAATACGGCCAGAGAAACGGAAAAGAGCTGTCATGCACGAAGGAAAAACCGGCGACGGCGGCATGGGCGGCCTCGGCCAGCGCCTCAGTGACCGGTCGGGGGTTGAATAACAGTTCGGCGAATGGCGAAGAATCCGCACCGGGTTGTTGCAACACCCGGCTTAACCAGCCAGCGCGCGGCGCGAGTCGTTCGGTGAGGGCGGAAACACGGTCACTGATCCCGGCGTCACCCAGGCCAAACCGGCAGCGCAGCGCGGCGTTGAACAGCCGGAACGCGGCGTTTTCCGGGGTGTCAGGCGTCTGGTGCAGCACTTTGACGCGAAACGCCTCGGCCCAGTTATCGCCGCCGCCAAATCCGGCCAGCGATTGAAACAATCGCTCATTGGGCGGTTGCCGGGCGAAGCGCTCCAGAAACCAATGCAGAGCACGCATCGCCCGCTCATCCGGGGCCAGCGCCAGGGCGACGCCTTCATCGAGTCCTTCGCTGCGGCTGTCGATCAACCCGGCCAGTCGCACCCAGGCAGCGGCCCGTGCGTCTGACAGCGCCGGTAATCGGTACAACGCAGCGGCCAGTTCATCGGCGTCAAGCAATGGGCGCGGCAATCGGACGAAACGCTCGGCGAAGACCTCCGGCGATAACCAGCCAGCGGTGTGGGTCGGAACGGACAGCAACGTTTCATGACCGGCGGCGCGCAGCTTCAGAACATACTTCAAGCGTCGTTGCAGCGCCGGACTGAATGAAAATGGCAAGCACTGCTCGCCCCGGCTGCCTTTGGGAAAGTCGGGCGGCCCACCGGTTTGCCAGGCGCAGGCCAGTATCAACCCAGATAGCTCTCCGGTTTGACTGAAACTGGCCCCGCCGCCAGTCGGCGGTTGCCGCCAATCATCTAACCGCGCCAGCAGCGGCGCGAGAATGGCGTGCGTTCGTCCGGCGCGGTCATCCGGGGCAAAGCGGGTCATACCGGCCAGAAGGCGGTCGTAGTCGGCCAGCGTGAATAGGCGACGCCGGGTTCGCGCCAGGTCCAGCGCCACGGCTTCCACCGTTTCATGCAGGGCAAAATCGGCAACGGATCGGGCGGCGGCGTGATCCGGGATGGTCAGCGTCAGCAGCGGCGGCTGGCCGGTCGTCAGATAGCCTTGCAGAACGGCCAGCCGGCGGCGCAGCAAATCATCCGCTGGCTGCTGGAGGAGGCGCTGTTGTAGCAATGCGGTGCGTTCCCGCAGGACGGCGTGGAGATCGGGCGGCGCGGTGTCGGGAACGATCAATGCTTCGCCATCCGCTACTGGCTGTTCGCCGCTCACTGCGGTCAGCAGATGCGCCAGCGGCGCCTGTTCGGCCAGCGGCAATCCGGCGGCCAGTCCCTGCAAGGTCGCCAGCGCAGGTTCTAACCAAGCCGATGCGGGAAATGCGCCGAGCCAACGCGCCAGGTCGTTGCGCAAGGCAGCGTGAGGACTGCCCAAACCAGCCATCGCGGCGTTCAGCACCGTTGCGGCGCTATCGGAGCGGGCTTTGTGGAGTTTTTTCAGCAGGCGCAGGCCGGATTTGGCGAGAATCTGCACTGGATTCTGCAACAAATAACCCAATGCACCGATCAATTCATCAGTGCGGTCCGCATCGGCCAGAAAATGCTTTTCAACCATGGACAGCGCCAGCTTGACCGCCGCCGGGGCCGGGGCGTTGAGCAGGCTGATGAAGGTTGCACCCTGTTCGCGGATTTCCGCTTCGCTCAGCGCCAGCTTCTGGAAGAAGTCGATCCAGGTTTTCGCAACGCCGGGGCGCAACGGGCCGTGCAGTTTGCGCAGGCTCAGGGCGATCAGCTCAGTGCGGGATAGGCGGCCATCGGCCATGCGTGTCAACAATGCTTCGACCACCTTGGGGTCCATGAGTGGCTCGAAACGGGTCATTTCGCCGGAGGCCGGAGGATCGTATTCCAGCCCGGCCAGGATCATGTCGGCGTCGTAACCGTCCAGCGTTCGGCGGAAAAAGCCATCATGGCGCATCGCCGGACCTAAATACGGGGCCAGCGCATCCGCCCAGTCGGGATGGCGTTGTCGCGCTTCACGCAGCAGGGGCGCAACACCGAGATCGGCGCCGGCAAAGCGCGTCCGGCGTTCAAGATCGGTGAAGATTTGGCCCAACGCCTCGCACGCCCAGGGTTCCGGGCGGTCCAGCAGCACCCGGCCCGCGTGCAGGATGAACTGCGCAGGCCACACCGGATAGCGCTCACTGTGGCGGAAAACGCCGGCAACGCCGCCCTTGCCGGCCAGACCAACCTGCAACAGTTGCAGGCGGCTGTAAAACTCCATCAACTGGTTGTAGAACAGTTGGCGCATCAACTGGGAGTTATTCAGTGCGCCGGGAGCGGCGAGGGTGTCGGCCCGGTCGCGCAGAAATCCCGCCGGATCGTCGCGGAGGGCGCGATAGAGTTCGGACAGACTCACGGCTTTAGCGTCGGCCTGGAAGCGGCAAGCGCGCTTGAGTACATTCAGCAGTTCCTTGAATTCGCTGAACAGCGCCCGACGCTGATCTGCCGTCAGCGGTTGCAGCAGGGCGGACAGACGGCGACTGTTCCCGTGAAACAGTTCCTGTAATAAGGTGGGAAAATCGGTGTTCATTCGGTTTACTCAACCGCAACGCCAGCGGAGGGGTTATTGTTTTCTGCGCAGTTCATCGAACATGGCGTTTCTCAGGATCGCATTCATGCGGGATTGATAGCCGCGCCCTTTCGATTTAAGCCACGCCAGCACATCGGCGTCGATCCTGGTGGTCAATTGCTGTTTGACCGGTTTATGGAATGGACTGTGAATCGCTAACCGCCATTCTTCGGTCTCCGTTGTCTTAGGGATATCCGAGTAGTTAATGTCGGCGTCCGACATTTGAGCCAAAGCGTCCAGTTCCAGTTTCTGTTCCACAGTCAATGGCGGCGGGTTATGCAGGTCCAACTCAAATTTGACGATACGCTCTTTTTTCGCTTTCATCGGCGCGCCTTGCTGAAATGATTCTGATGGTTTCTTCGTGATCTCCGCGCAGGGTGTAAACGACAGCCAGCCACTGCGCCTCGACTAAGCCGACCGTTTTCCAACGATCCTCACCATAATTGTCGCGGTCGTCGTAAGTCTCGATGCGGTTCGGGTCAAGAAATACGCGGGCCGCTACCTCGAAGCTGACTTGATGCTTGCGCCGGTTATGCCGGGCTTTATCGGCATCCCATTCAAAACGCACGGCTTCATCTTGGATGTGTAGTTACAGTATTGTAGGGTATACCGTGGGTAAAGAAAAACGGAAACTCACTGCAACTTTGATAGACTCACCGTATTCACTGCGAGGATGACAGCTATGCTCAAGGTCTACGAAGAACTCATTGATTTTATCGCGGCTGGCGTCAGCCCTGGCGATGTATCCACTTTTACCCCATCGACCGAATGCCGGGAGCGGGTAGCTGACTTGCTCTATCGGGAAAAGACCAGTGCATTGTCTGCTGAAGAAAAGAATGAACTGGAGCATTATCTCCAGATTGAACATCTTATGCGTTTGGCCAAGGCCCGCGCCCGTCAGCACCTGATTCATGAGCATCAGCTACATCAGTGTTGAATTGCGGCGATTGATCGGTCATCGCGCCGATCACCTCTGTGAATACTGCCTGATTCATGAAGACGACACCTTTTGGGGCTGCGAGGTCGATCACATCGTCAGTGAAAAGCATGGTGGCCCGACCACGGCGGGTAATCTGGCTTATGCCTGCTTGTTTTGCAATCGGGCCAAAGGTAGCGATATTGGCTCGATCTGCTGGCAAAGCGGCGAATTCAGCCGTTTTTTTCATCCCCGCATTGACCGCTGGTCTGATCACTTTACTCTGATCGGCGTCGAGATTGTTCCCCGCACCATCATTGGTGAGGTCACCGCCCGAATTCTCGGCTTCAACCATCCTGACCGGTTGTTGGAGCGGCGAACACTGCAAGCGGTGAACCGCTATCCTTGTCCGAGCGCACAGATACGCATGATGGCACTCTTCTGATAGCGTTGTTTTGCAGACGGTTGTCGAGTGTCCGGACAAAAAACGGCGGCCCGCAGGCCGCCGTTTTTAACTGCATCAACAATCCTGACGATCAGGCCCGCCGCCGCCGGGCAAAACCTAAACCGGCCAAGCCAATGCCCAGCAGGGCAAGGGAAGCGGGTTCGGGGATGGAGGGGGGCGGCTCAATCTGTCCATTACGAACTTGGAAGATATACCGACCATCCACGTCGGAATTCAATCGATTGTGAATTAACCCAGTTGTCGCATTGGTATCGAGGAGAGCGCCATTGATGGCTGATCCGGCGATTTCATAAGAAGACGCAACACCATTCGACCAACCGGCGCGGGCTGAAGATCCGCCCAAACCGTTAACACCACCACTAGCGCCGCCAGTCTCCCATTGAATCTGGTCATAGTTGAACTCAAAATCGAAGTCGCCTGCATTGATATCCGACCGATCAGTCACGATCAACTGGAAACTGTTCAACTTATCGGTAGCCGATGGGAAGTAGCCGACGCCGATCCAGTTGACACCGAACACGGGGCGACCATCAATCGTGTCTTGCCCGTACTGCGTCAAGCCACTGCCGCTTCCTCGAGTGTCCACATCGGCAAAGAAGGGCGCCAGCATGGGTATGTTAGTGCTGAGGAGGCTGAACGGCGTGAACGTAATGAGCGACTGAGTGAAAGTCACGTTACCATTGTTATTCACATACAGATTGCTGTAGGTGCTGCCGAAAAAATCGATGCTGAAGCCGATAGGTATCAGCCCTGTGCTGCCGTCATCGTTAGCCGCCAAGGTATTGTCCGTGAACGCGCTGGCGTTACGAATGGCCGCAGCGTCAGCCTGCATCGATCCGAAAGCCAAACTCGCAGCCAGCGCCGCAGAAAAGAAAAAGTTTTTCTTGGACATTTCAAATTTCCCCTGAAAAAGTGAAGTGGGTTTCATCAAGCGCTTCCGGCGACCGTGCTGCCTTGTTAGTCATTAACGCGCCTGATTTCGCGTGATGAACATGCAAAAAAAAAACCAATATTTATACTATTGAAAAATAAATAAAATTTTTATCAGCCTGACTGGACTGTAAAAAATCCTGACAGTTAGGGATATTCGAGCACTGATCGGAAAACCAAGGGGTGTTGAGTAAAAAATCGTCAGAATAGCTTTCTTTTGGCGACAGTTATTATTTACGCAAGAGATTGTGCCATAAATGAAAGTTTCTCTATCTGTCTGCAACTAACCCATTTTCAACCACAGCGAATTTGCAACAGTGTTGATCAATCAACCAAGTGTATTAGTAGGAAATTGGGATGTAAAATTTACTGACACCCAGAAGGCGCTCAATGGCCCGTTTTGTCTTAAGTCTACGGCCAGGCGCGTCAAAGGGCTGTAAAATTTCCTGACAACCCGGCAAATCCGCCGTTATTCACGCTGCTCCGCGACGAAGCGCAACGCCAGCAAATGCTTGCACGGCCCGCGCCGCAGTTCATGCTTTTCAATCCACGGACAGGCGCAACGCCCTTCCTGCAAATAGCCCTGCGCATCGACCCGCAACGCCACCGGGTAATAACCGCTGTCCCCGCGCACCCAGCCGCTGGCGATCAACTCCCCGCCGCGCCGTTCGCAATACTCCAGATCAACCGCCTGTTTCGCCAACAACGCCTGAGAGCTTTTGAGCCGGTCCGGCTGATAGCGCGCGCCCAACAAAAACGGCAACTGCCGGTAAAAATACGTCTCCCGATCCCGGTCAAAACCCAGCACGCCCTGTTGCGCCAGTCGATCCACGATTTCAGCGGCGTAAGGCAGGGCAAAATCTTGATGCTGCGCCAGATCAGCGATGCTGAAATGATTCAAACTGGCCGCCGCCGCGCGGGCCAGCGCCAAGTCCGCTTCATCCGCTTCCACCGTGCTCAACTGGCGCAACGCATCGCCATCGCCGGAAAAACCGTGCGCCGCCGCCCCCGACAGACCCAACGTGAACTGGGCTGATCCGGTATCCGCCACCCACAAGGAAGCGCCGGTCGCCTCGGTTTGATAAACGCGCAGCGTTTTCAAATCCGGCAGCATCGTCTGCAACAGCCGCAAGCGCTGACCGTCGTTCACTGCGATGAACCCGTCCTGGCCTGCCGGTTGCCGATGCAAAATCTCCGGCTTGTGGTGGCGGGGAATCAGGAACAACGGGGTCTTGCCAGCGTTAGCGGGAACTTGCATCAACAACTGGCTGGCGGTCAGCCGATCCAGTTCAAAGCGCGGCTGCGCCTGGCGATGCACCGCCTGCACCTGCAAAAACCCCTTGATCCAGCGTTCCGGCAGCTTGACCTTGTGCTCCACCGCCGCGCCCTGCGCCGTTTTCAGGGTGATCGACTGCTCGCCCATCTCGAAATGCGCCGGCTGACCGGGCCGCAGTTGCGCCAGATGATTGAGAAAGGCGCTGTTGAAATCGACATTGGTCGTGCCGTGGCGATGGAACGCGCCATCAGCAAAAGCGTTTTCAGTCAGATCAACACGGGCGTAGACGCTGGCGCAACTGGAAAAACACTCCATCCGCAGCAGGCGCTGACCAGAGGTGATGACCGGATCGAGCATCCGCCACAAGTCAGGCCGGTAAAATCGCGCTTCCACCGTTTGCCGCAAGCCCAGCAGCAGATTGCGGAACAGCAGCGGTTGCGCGATCTGGCCGGAAAAAATCGCCGGCAGCGTTGTGGATAGTTCGGCCGGTTCGGTCGAAGCCAGGAAAATCAGCAAGAGACCGGCCTGATGCTCGACCCGGCTCGGTTGTCGATAGCGCGTGATGAAATCCACGGTCATACCCTCTTTGAGCGATTACCGTTCCATCAACCGGGGCAACAACTCCACCAGATTGCAGGGCCGACTGCGAGCGTCCAGTTGCGCTTGCAGGATACGATCCCAGCCGGTGCGGCAAGCGCCCGTGGAACCCGGCAGACAGAAAATAAAGGTTGCATTCGCCAGTCCACCCAGCGCCCGCGATTGCAAGGTCGAAGTCCCGATCTCCTCCCAGGACAGCATCCGGAACAGTTCGCCGAAGCCCGCGATTTCCTTATCCAGCAACGGCTGCACCGCCTCCGGGGTACTGTCACGGCCGGTCATGCCGGTGCCGCCGGTCGTCAACACGATTTGCACCGCCGGATCGGCAATCCAGCGCGAGAGGATCGCCCGGATTTGATAGATGTCGTCGGGAACGATGGCCCGCTCCGCCAGTCGATGCCCGGTTCCGGTCAGTCGCTCCGCCAGCGTCTGCCCGGACGCATCATCCGCCAGCGTGCGCGTATCGGAAACCGTCAGCACGGCGATGTTCAGCGCCTGAAATTCACGTTCACCCATATTATTCACCCGTAGAGACCCTCACCGCTAACCTCGGAGCGAGGCGTCAGCCATTAAAGAAAAACCGGTCGGAACCGCTTGAAATTTAGCCCGCCCGCCCTATTTAACCTAGTAACAATAATCCACTTTTATGAGGTTACATCCATGAACCCGACCCGTTACGAACCCTGGCGGCAAATGCAACACCTGCGCAAAGAGCTGGATCGGCTGTTTGAACCCTATGGCGCCGCCAGCGACGATCAATCCAGCGCCGCCACCTGCGACTGGATTCCCCCCGTGGACATCAAGGAAGAGAAGGAGCGCTATGTGCTGCGCGCCGATATCCCCGGCGTCGATCCCAAGGAGATTGAGATTATCGCCGAAAACGGCATTCTGACCCTCCGGGGCAGCCGTCCGGGCGAAACTCGCGACAACCGCGCCGGCTACAGCCGGATCGAGCGGCCCTGCGGCGCCTTCTACCGGCGTTTTAGCCTGCCGGACACCGCCGATCTGGCGAACATCGCCGCCCGCAGCGCTCATGGCGTCCTGGAAATCAGCATTCCCAAGCTGACGCATACCTTGTCGCGGACTATCAAGATCGAAAGCTGAAATAGACCGCGCATGACCACCGGCGGGTCATTCCCGCCGGAAGGGTACTGAACCGCCTGGAGCCGGTATGAAATATAAGGACTATTATCAAATCCTCGGCATCAGCCGCGACGCTTCGGAAGACGCTATCAAGAAAGCCTACCGTCGGCTGGCGCGCAAGTATCACCCCGATGTGAGCAAGGAATCGGGGGCCGAGGAGCGTTTCAAGGAAGTCTCCGAGGCCTACGAAGTGTTGCGCGACGCCGAAAAACGCGCTGCCTACGACCAACTGGGCCACAACTGGCAGGCCGGGCAGGATTTCCGTCCACCCCCCGGCTGGCAGGGCGGCCAACGTACTCATCCGGGCGGCGGATTCAGCAGCCGCGATTTCAGCGACTTCTTCGAATCGCTGTTCGGCAGGGGAGGCGGGTTCAGCGGCATGGGCGGCTTCGCCGACATGGGCGGCAGGAGCGGTGGTTTCGCCACGGCGGGTCAGGATCAAACTGTCGCCATGGAAATCAGCCTGGAGGAAGCTTATCACGGTGGCAGCCGCTCGGTGCAACTTCAAACGCCGGAACGCGATCCCGGCGGTCGGGTCACGAGCCGTACCCGCACGTTGAATGTCAAAATCCCCGCCGGTGTGACCAACGGCCAGAAAATCCGCCTGACCGGTCAGGGCAGCGTCGGCATGGGCGGCGGCCCCAGCGGCGATCTGTATCTGGAGGTTTCGATCAAGCCGCATCATCTGTACAAGGTGCGCAGCCGCGACATTATTCTGGAACTGCCGCTGGCCCCCTGGGAGGCGGCGCTGGGTTGCAAGATCGAAGCGCCTACTCTGGGCGGCCCGGTCACGTTGAACATCCCGGCCAACGCCCAGAATGGGCAGAAACTGCGGCTGCGCGGGCGCGGTCTGCCCGGCAACCCTCCTGGCGATCAGTTGGTGACGCTGCGCATCGTCAATCCACCAGCCGATACCGAGGTTGCCCGTGAACTGTTCCAGCGTCTGGAACGGGAACTTCCGTTTAATCCACGCGCTCACTGGCATTGAGAGATTAGCGAGGACTTTTTTACTCATGACGATCCAACGCCCCCTGCTTTCAGCGGCCTTGCTGGCGCTGAGTATAATGATTGCCCCACCGTTGCCGGTTCTTGCCGCATTGCCGGCAGCGGTAGACGGTCAACCCCTGCCCACCCTGGCGCCGATGCTGGAGCAGGCGACCCCGGCAGTGGTCAATATCGCCACCGAGAGTCGAGTGGCATTGCGCCGCAACCCGCTCATGGATGACCCATTTTTCCGCCACTTCTTCAACATTCCCGATCAACCGCGTGAACGCAAAGCGCAAAGCGTCGGTTCCGGGGTGGTGGTGGATGCGCGGCGTGGTTACGTCATCACCAATCATCATGTGATCGACGGCGCTGAAAAAATCACCGTGACCTTGAATAATGGCCGGCAACTGGCCGCCAAAGTCATCGGTTCCGATCCGGAAAGCGATGTCGCGGTCATCCAGATTCCGGGCGGTAACCTGACGGCGCTGCCGCTGGCCGATTCCCAGCGCCTGCGGGTCGGCGATTTCGTCGTTGCGGTCGGTAATCCTTTCGGGTTAGGTCAAACGGTAACGTCCGGGATTGTCAGCGCGCTGGGCCGCACCGGCCTGGGCATTCAGGGCTATGAAGATTTCATCCAAACCGATGCGTCGATCAATCCCGGCAATTCCGGGGGAGCGCTGGTCAGTCTGCGCGGCGAGCTGGTCGGCATCAACACCGCCATCATTGCCCCCGGCGGCGGCAATGTCGGCATCGGCTTCGCCATTCCATCGAACATGGTCTCGCGGCTGATGAACCAGATCATCGCACACGGCGCCGTGCGGCGCGGACAACTCGGCATCTCCGTGCAGGACCTGACTCCGGACCTGGCGCAGGCGTTTAAAATCCCGGCTGATCAGGGCGCAGTCATTGCCCAGGTCAGTCCCCGCTCTGCCGCCGCCAGCGCCGGTTTGAAAGAAGGCGATGTGGTGTTGCGCATTAACGACCGGACGATCCGCGACGGCAGCAGTCTGCGTAACGCCATTGGTCTGCTGGAGGTGGGTGAAGCCGTGCGATTAGATATCTTGCGTAATGGCCAGCCGCTGACGCTCAACGCCAGGGTCGGCGAGTATATGCCGGCCAAGGCGGAGGGCGATGATATCGATCCCCGCCTGGCTGGCGCGTTCTTTGAGGATATCGGCCCCCATTCACCCTTGTCTGGCAAGGTGCAGGGGGTATTGGTGGCGAAAGTGGATTCCGGCAGCCCGGCAGCCCGTGCTGGACTGCGCCCGAACGATGTGATTACCGCTATTAATCGCCAACGGGTGTCCAGCACTGATGATTTGCGGCGAACTCCAGGCGACAGCGATGCCCTGTTGATCAACTTGATACGCGGTCGGGGAGAGTTGTTGCTGGTGTTGCGATAATCTTATTTCCACCGCCCTCCGGTGACCGATCACGATGCACCCCGATATTTCCAAAAAAATTGCGCATCAACATTCGCAGACGGTGCGGGTGGGCGGTGCAGGCCGGGCGTCGCTGTGTGGGTCGTCTCGCAGCTATTACTGCCATGCCAGAGCATCGCATCAAGCGCGGTCGGCAGTGGAGCGCCTGGGAGCCCTTGGCGACAATCTGGCGATACTCCCGAACGAAGCGGAGGGACTAAAAACGCTAAGTGGTTGATTTGATGGTGGGCGATACTGGATTTGAACCAGTGACCCCTGCCGTGTGAAGGCAGTGCTCTCCCGCTGAGCTAATCGCCCTTTAGAAGGGAAGGCGGATTATAGGCATCGAAGCCGGTGTTGGCAAGCTGTGGTTCTTCAATTCTTCGACACAGCGGCGCGTTCGAGGAGCATCTGGACATAGCGGACGGGAATTGCGTAGGTAATGCCACTCGGTTTTTCCAGGATAGCTTCCTTGCTTTCCTGAACGAATACCTTGTTGATTACCCCGATCACCCGGCCAGTGTCGGATTCATACAATGGGCTGCCACTGTTGCCCGGATAAGCCGTGGCGTCCAGTTGCAGCACCTCGTAAGGCTCATTCTTCAGCCGCCGGATCGTGGCGGTGTCCAATTGTCCTGCTGCCGGCACGGGAATAGCCACTGGACTGATGGCGGAAATGATTCCAGTGTGGGTAACCGGGAATAGCCCTAGTACGACGCCCAGCGGGAAGCCGGTGAAAGCAATGGTCTGTCCTTCACGCACCCGTCGCGATTCGCCAAGTCGTAGCGCGGGCAATGGCGCGCCATCGAATTCCAGCAGCGCCAGATCATGGGCGACATCGGTTGCGATCTTCTTCGCTGGACGCGATTCGAGCTGCTGACCTTGACCGATAAATACCGCGAGGATTTCCTTGTTGGGCGTGTCGAGGAAGTCAGACATGGCATGAGCATTGGTAATGACATGCCGACCCTGGCCCACCACGAAGCCGGTAGCCTGAAACTTGGCGGGCGGGCGCCGGGTTGGCTGGATCGTACCCACCGCCACGATACTGGCCTTGACCTTGTCCACGGTATCGGCTAATTCGGCCGCTTGAACCGGAAACCACCATAGGCTACTGATCAATAGGCCCGGCAAGCAGCGCCGGGAAAGCGGGAGGTTAAAGGACATCACGGTTACTCCAAGCTAAATATATTGTACATCCACGATTTCGTAGGTTTTGACGCCGCCTGGCGTATGTACATCGACCGACTCGCCGATGAATTTACCGATCAAAGCCCGGGCAATCGGCGAGACGAAGGAAATTTTACCGACCTTGATGTCCGCCTCGTCCTCGCCAACGATCTGATAGCATTTTTCTTCTTCGCTCTCTTCCTCGATCAAACGCACCGTGGAGCCGAATACCACCCGGTCCGAGGTGGGCAGCGTGGTCACATCAATGATCTGGGCGCCGGCCAGCTTTGCTTCAATCTCGGCGATGCGGCCTTCGGCAAAACTTTGTTGTTCCCGCGCCGCGTGGTACTCAGCGTTTTCTTTCAAATCGCCATGAGCGCGCGCCTCAGCAATCGCGGCAGTGATGCGCGGTCGCGCAACGGTTTTCAGTTCTTGCAGTTCGGCGCGGAGTTGAGCAGCGCCAACTGTGGTCATGGGTACCTTTTTGATCATGCGAGCAATTCCCGGTGCAGATCCTGGAGACAGTTCACACTGCCGTTATCGAGTTCACGCAAAGCCTGGCAGGTGGCCCGCGCGGCGGCAAGGGTAGTGGTATAGCTGATCTTGTGCATCAACGCCTCGCGGCGGATGGAGAAGGAGTCGGCAATGGCTTGCTTGCCTTCCGTCGTGTTGACGATCAGGTGAATCTGGTCATTCTTGATCAAGTCGACGACGTGCGGTCGACCCTCGCCCACTTTATGGACCGTTTCACAAGTCAGGCCGTGCGTACGGAGCGTCACGGCGGTTCCCTTGGTAGCGATGAGCGTAAAACCGAGCCGATCCAGGTCGCGGGCGATCTCGACGGCTTTGGCTTTATCCGCGTCGCGGACGCTGATGAACGCCCGGCCACCGCACGGCAATTGGTCGCCAGCCCCGAGTTGCGCCTTGGCGAACGCTTCGCCAAAGGTGCGCCCGACGCCCATCACTTCACCCGTAGATTTCATTTCCGGCCCCAGCAGAGGATCGACGCCGGGGAATTTGACGAAGGGAAACACCGCTTCCTTGACGGAATAATAGGTGGGAATTACTTCACCGGATATTCCCTGTTCCGCCAGCGTGCGCCCGACCATACAGCGAGCGGCGATCTTGGCCAGAGGTCGGCCCGTCGCTTTGGAGACATAGGGGACGGTGCGGGAGGCGCGGGGATTGACCTCCAGCACGTAGATGGCGTCGCCCTGAATGGCAAACTGAGTGTTCATCAGGCCAATCACTCCCAGCTCCAGGGCCATGGCCTGTACCTGCTGGCGCATCTGGTCCTGCACGACGGGACTCAGGGAGAAGGGCGGCAATGAACAGGCCGAATCGCCGGAATGCACACCGGCTTCTTCGATATGCTCCATGATGCCGCCGATAATAACCTCCTTCCCGTCGCTGAGCGCGTCCACGTCCACTTCAACCGCATCGTTCAGGAAGCGATCCAGCAGCACGGGCGACTCGTTGGAGACCTGCACCGCTTCAGCCATATAACGGCGTAAATCCTGCTCTTCATGGACAATTTCCATGGCCCGTCCGCCCAGGACATAGGAAGGCCGCACGACTAATGGATAACCGATCTCACGGGCCAGCCGCACTGCGTCTTCCGGTTCGCGGGCGGTGCGATTGGGCGGTTGCAGTAGTCCAAGCTGATTGATCATCTGCTGGAAGCGCTCACGGTCTTCGGCGCGGTCGATGGCGTCGGGGCTGGTGCCGATGATCGGTACGCCATTCGCCTCTAATGGCCTGGCCAGCTTCAACGGGGTCTGCCCACCGTACTGGACGATGACCCCGGTAGGCTGCTCCTTGCGCACGATCTCCAGCACGTCTTCCAGGGTCAGCGGCTCGAAATACAGCCGGTCGGAGGTATCGAAGTCGGTGGAGACCGTTTCCGGGTTGCAGTTGACCATGATGGTTTCGTAACCATCCTCGCGCAGGGCCAGCGCGGCGTGGACACAGCAGTAGTCAAATTCAATGCCCTGGCCGATGCGGTTGGGGCCGCCGCCGAGTACCATGATTTTAGCGCGGTCGGTCGGTTCCGCCTCGCATTCTTCTTCATAAGTGGAATACAGATAGGCGGTGCCAGTGGCAAATTCGGCGGCGCAGGAATCCACTCGCTTGTAAACAGGATGAACGTCTAACTGCTCGCGCAGGCGGCGGATGGTGGTTTCATCCGAGCCGGTCAGCGTCGCCAACCGGTTGTCGGCAAAGCCCTTACGCTTGAGGAAATACAGCCGGTCTCGATCATGGAGCGCCGCCAGCCCCAGCGCCCGCGTTTCGCCGGCGATCTGCACCAGTTCTTCAATCTGCGCCAGGAACCAGGGATCGATCCAGGTCAGTTCATACAACGCCTCGACCGAATAGCCCAGGCGGAACGCCTCGGCGACATACCAGAGTCGCCGGGGGCCAGGGACGCCCAGCTCCTGTTTGAGGACGGTGTGCGGGTCAGTCTGGTTGCCATCGAGTACTTCATTGAACCCGTCCACGCCGATTTCCAGTCCGCGCAGCGCCTTCTGCACCGATTCCTGGAAAGTGCGGCCAATGGCCATGACTTCGCCAACCGATTTCATCTGCGTGGTCAGGCGGGGATCAGCCTGGGGGAATTTCTCGAAATTGAAGCGCGGCACCTTGGTCACGACGTAGTCGATGCTCGGCTCGAACGAGGCCGGGGTGCGCCCGCCGGTGATTTCATTTTTCAACTCATCCAGGGTGTAACCGACCGCCAGTTTGGCCGCGACCTTGGCGATGGGAAAGCCGGTCGCTTTTGACGCCAGTGCCGAGGAGCGGGATACCCGTGGGTTCATTTCGATAATCACCATCTGCCCATTTTGGGGGTTGATGGCGAATTGGACATTGGAGCCGCCGGTATCGACGCCAATCTTGCGCAACACCGCCAGCGAGGCGTCGCGCATGATCTGGTATTCCTTGTCGGTGAGCGTCTGGGCCGGAGCGACGGTGATCGAATCACCGGTATGCACGCCCATCGGGTCGAAATTTTCAATGGAGCAGACGATGATGCAGTTATCGGCGCGATCCCGCACCACTTCCATCTCGAATTCCTTCCAGCCCAGCACTGATTCTTCAATCAGCACTTCGCTGACCGGGGACAGGTCTAGGCCGCGTTCGAGAATCTCGACCAGTTCCTGGCGGTTGTAGGCGATGCCGCCGC
>CAZDVY010000066.1:0-14747 GCA_964508935.1 uncultured Candidatus Competibacteraceae bacterium
TCGGCTCCTGAAACACCATGGCGATCTGATTGCCGCGAATCTCGCGCAACCGGGCCGGCGCAGCGCCGAGCAGTTCCTCACCGCGCAACCGGATGCTGCCGCCAGGATGGCGGGCGTGGGGATAGGGCAACAGTTGCAGTAACGACAGCGCGGAAACGGATTTGCCGGAGCCGCTCTCGCCGACCAGCGCCAGGGTCTCGCCGCGATACAGCGTGAAAGAAACCTGCTGCACCGCCACGGTTGCGCCGAAGGCGACGGATAAATCGCGGACTTCGAGAAGCGGCGTGGATTCAGTCACTTCAGTATTAGCCTTTCACTTCAGTATTAGTTTCACGATTCGTCCAACACGGCGGCGCATCGGCCCCGGCGAAGTTGGCCGGCACCAGCACGGTATCCTGCACCGGCGTCGATTCAGTGGCCTGGGGATAATCCAGCGTGTAATGCAAGCCCCGGCTTTCCTTGCGCGCCAGAGCGCTGCGGATGATCAATTCCGCGACCTGGGCCAGATTGCGCAGTTCGATTAAATTGCCGCTGATGCGGAAATGCCCGTAATACTCGGCGATTTCCCGCAGCAGCAGCTCCACGCGATGCTGGGCGCGTTGCAGCCGCTTGTTGGTGCGGACAATGCCCACGTAGTCCCACATGAATTGCCGCAATTCCGCCCAGTTGTGACTGACCACCACCTCCTCGTCGGAATCCGTCACTCGGCTTTCATCCCAGTCCGGCAGTTCCGGGGGCGGCGGCGTATGATCCAGTTGCGGCAGGATATCTCCGGCGGCGGCGGCGGCGAATACCAGACATTCCAGCAACGAATTGCTGGCCATGCGGTTGGCGCCATGCAGGCCGGTGAAGGCAATTTCGCCGATGGCGTACAAACCCTCGACATCAGTGCGCGCCCGCAAGTCGGTCATTACCCCGCCACAGGTGTAATGCGCCGCCGGTACGACCGGAATCGGCTGCCGGGTCATGTCGAAACCGTACTCCAGACACTTGGCATAAATGTTCGGAAAATGCGCACGGATAAAATCCGCCGGCTTGTGGCTAATGTCCAGATAAACGCATTCTGCGCCCAGCCGCTTCATTTCATGGTCAATCGCCCGCGCCACAATGTCGCGGGGGGCCAGCTCCATGCGCACATCGAAATGGCGCATAAACCGGGTTCCATCTGGCAGCAGCAGATAGCCGCCTTCGCCACGCACTGCTTCGGAAATGAGAAAATTCTTGGCCTGCGGGTGATAGAGGCAGGTAGGATGGAACTGCATGAATTCCATGTTCGCCACCCGGCAGCCCGCCCGCCAGGCCATGGCGATGCCATCGCCGGTGGAGCCGTCCGGGTTGCTGGAATAGAGATAGACCCGGCTGGCGCCGCCAGTCGCCAGGGCCACAAACCTTGCGGCCAGCGCCTCCACCTGTCCGCTGCGCCGATCCAGCACATACGCGCCCAGACAGTGGTTACCGGCCAGACCCAGCTTGCGGCGGGTAATCACATCCACCGCAATATATTGATCCAACAAGGTAATGTTAGGATGTTCGCGGGCGCGTTCTTCCAGCGTCGTCTGAATCGCCCGCCCGGTGGCGTCAGCGGCGTGAGCGATCCGCCGGTGGCTGTGGCCGCCCTCCCGATGCAGGTGATAGTCCGCCACACCCTCGATATTCGGTTCACGGGTGAACGGCACCCCTTGTTCACTGAGCCATTCGATCACTTCCCGGCCATGCTCTACCGTACAGCGCACGGCATCGGCATGGCACAGACCGGCCCCGGCAATCAAGGTATCCTGAATATGTGAATCAATGGAGTCGCCGGCATCCAGCACGGCGGAGACGCCGCCTTGCGCATAGTAAGTGCTGCCTTCATGGACGGGTCCTTTGGCCAGAACGACGACGCGGGCCACGTCGGCCACCCGCAGCGCCAGACTGAGACCAGCAGCGCCGCTGCCGATAATGAGAACGTCAGGATGGGGGAGCAAGATCATAAGCTTGTGAGCGACTCCGTGAATCAGGTATTGTTCTAGGTGCGCTGGCGTTGCCGCGTTGGACGCCGGGGCGCCAAGCTTTATTCAAAGCTGCAACTATAACCATATCCCGGCGGGTCTGCGAACTTACGGAAAGGGCTTCGGTCTACCGTCATGTCCGCACGGAGATTGCCATTGAGTCGAAAGGGGTCTGCCCGGATGGGCGAAGGGCATCTGGACCGTGATCTGGTCCAAAGGGTACAAAAAGGCGATAAAAGCGCGTTCGATGTGCTGGTGCGCAAGTATCAGTACAAGATCATTAAGTTGATCTCCCGCTACGTGCATGATCCCAGTGAAGCCCTGGACGTTTCCCAGGAAGCCTTCCTCAAGGCGTACCGTGCCTTGCCGGGATTTCGCGGCGACAGCGCGTTCTACACCTGGCTTTATCGCATCGCCATCAACACGGCGAAGAATTACCTGGTCGCGCAGGGCCGGCGCCCGCCGGGTTCCGATATCGACGCCCAGGAAGCGGAACAGTACGAAGGGTCATCACTGCTCAAAGAGTACGAGACCCCTGAGCGACTTCTGCTCAAGGACGAGATCGAAACCACCGTGTTCAAGGCGATTGAAGATTTGCCGGAAGACTTGCGCACGGCGATTACGCTCCGCGAACTGGAGGGAATGAGTTATGAAGAAATCGCCCAAACCATGGGGTGTCCAATCGGCACGGTGCGTTCCCGCATTTTTCGGGCGCGCGAGTCGATTGACGCCAAACTGCGTCCACTACTGAGCTAGTTTCGAGTATAGAGTCATGGCTGAGAAAACGGCTGAACCACGGCCAACGCAAGCCGCCCATGAGGTTGCCCCGGTCGATTTGGCGGCGAGTCAACTGTCGGCGCTGGTCGATGGAGAACTCGCTGATGCGGAAATGAACCTGGTCTTGCGCCGATTAAGCCGGGATGGCGATGCGCAGGGGCGTTGGGAACGCTACCACTTGATCAGCGATGCGTTGCAGGGCCATTTGCCCGCCGCATTGGACGTTGATTTCGCCACGCGCCTCCGTCAGGCCATCGACCAGGAACGCCTGCCGCAACCAGCCACCCGGCCGCTGCCGGCCTGGTATAAGCCGGTCACCGGCTTCGCGCTTGCTGCTTCAGTGGTGCTGGCCGCCCTGGTCGGGCTTCAGTTGACCCAGCCCGACCCCGGGTTGACTCCGAGCAATCCCGTGGCTGCCGCCCCAGCCTCAGCGACTCCCCTCCCGGTGCAGGCAGTTGCGTTGAATCCGCCGGCTGATGAGGCCAGCGAACCCACGGAAGCCCGGCTGAACAGCTATCTGGTCAATCACAACGGCTATGCCTCCAGGAGCAGCGTCAATGGCATGCTGCCTTACGTCCGTATGGTTGGCTACCAGACGAATCGCTGACGCCCCGAATGAAGCGAAAACTGTTGCCCTGCGCCGCCCTGGTGCTTGCCGGGTCGCTGTCTCCTGTGGGCTGGCCGCAACCCGCCCCGCCGGTCGCCGATGAAGCCAAGCAATGGCTGGAGCGGATGGTCAAAGCTACCCAGACCCTGAACTATGAAGGCACTTTCATTTATGTTCAGGGACCGCATGTAGAGGCCATGCGAATCGTTCACGGCAGCGGTCCGGACGGTGAGCGACAACGGCTCTTTTCCCTGAGCGGTCCCCCCCGCGAAGTCGTCGTCGCTAATAACAATGTGGTCTGTCTGTTGCCCAAACAACAGGCCACGTTTGCGGGTAATAACTACCAACGCTCACCCTTCCCGCTGTCGATTCCCCGGGAAATTGGCCGACTGGAAAGCCACTACCAGTTTGAAATAATCGGTACTGATCGGATTGCCGGCCTCGATGCACGCATCATCGCCATCAAACCGCGTGACGCTTGGCGTTTTGGCTACCGGCTGTGGCTGGATGAACGTAACGGCATGGTGCTGCGTTCCGCATTGCTCGACGAACGGGGACATCCGCTGGAACAACTCATGTTCACCGATTTTCAAGTCAAGCCGCAGATCGACGCGACAGCGTTCCGGTCCCCGGCATTGCCGGAGGGTTCATCACCCACGAGCCGGAATGATCCCCCGACGCTGCATCCAACGGGTGAACCCGTCCAGGAATCGACCTGGCGTGTGGAATCGTTGCCAGAAGGCTTTGTTAAGGTGTTGCACAATCGGTTCGCGGAAAGCGCTGGACGGCATCCGACCGAGCATCTGGTGTTTGCTGATGGCCTAGCAACCATCTCGGTCTTTCTGGAAAAGCTCGACGGTGCCCCGGCGCTATTGCAAGGCGTTTCCCAACTGGGATCGATGAACGCCTTCGGCAGGGCCATTGATGGCTATCAGGTGCTGGTAGTCGGTGAAGTTCCTGCGGCCACCGTGCAACGGATTGCCGACACAATTCAGCGCAATCCCGGAGTCGCCCAGCCGTGATCGAAGAGCGTGCGGTTGTGGCCGAAACCGGCGCAGGCTATGCCTGGGTCGAGATCCAGCGCCGTTCGGCCTGTGGGAGCTGTCAGGTCAACGAGAGTTGCGGTACTGCGGCGCTGGCGAAATTCTGGAGCGGGCGCCAGGTGCGAACCCGCGCCCTGTCGGAACTGCCGTTGCAACCCGGGGATGAGGTGATCGTCGGGCTGGCCGATGGCGTCCTGCTGCGCGGGGCGTTGCTGGCCTATCTGCTGCCGCTGGCGCTGCTGCTGGCAGGAGCAATGCTCGGTCAGGCTGCCTTTGCTGGCGCGGGTGAAGAACTGGTGGCCCTGTCCGGCGCACTGGGTTTGGGTCTGGGCTTCTTGGTGGTGCGCGTTATATCCCGGCGCTTTCGCGAGGATGTCCGGTTTCAGCCGGTGGTGTTGCGCCGGGTTGGAGACATGCTTTTCAAGCCGCAATAACGCTATAATCCCGCCTCATTCAAAATCGATTCCACCAGCGCCTGTCCGGTATTCGCCGCGAACTGCGGGCGGTCGGAAACGACTGATCGGCTACCCGACCCCTCACGGGAATTCATGGATCTCATACGCAACTTTTCCATCATCGCCCACATCGATCACGGCAAATCCACTCTTGCTGATCGCTTCATCCAGATTTGCGGCGGCCTGAGCCAGCGAGAAATGTCCGAGCAGGTGCTGGACTCCATGGATCTCGAACGGGAGCGTGGCATCACCATCAAGGCGCAGAGCGTTTCCTTGCGCTACCCGGCCCGCGATGGTCGCACTTACCAGTTCAATTTCATCGACACGCCGGGGCATGTCGATTTCTCCTACGAGGTCTCCCGTTCACTGGCCGCCTGCGAAGGCGCGTTGCTGGTGGTGGACGCCGCCCAGGGCGTCGAGGCGCAGAGCGTCGCCAACTGCTACACCGCCATGGAACAGGGGCTGGAAGTATTGCCGGTGCTCAACAAAATTGATCTGCCTTCCGCCGATCCGGAGCGGGTGGCGCACGAGATCGGCGACATCATCGGTCTGGACGCCAGCCATGCGCTGCGGGTCAGCGCCAAGTCCGGTCTGGGCATCGAAGACCTGCTGGAAGCTATCGCCGCCCACATTCCATCACCGCAGGGTCAACCGGATGGGCCGCTCAAGGCGCTGATCATCGATTCCTGGTTTGACAACTTCGTCGGGGTGATCTCACTGGTGCGGGTTGTGGATGGGCGTATCGTTCCCAAGCAAAAAATTCAGGTCATGTCCACCGGCCGGGTTTTCCAGGTCGAATCAGTCGGCGTCTTCACCCCCAAACGCACCGAGCAATCCAGCCTGAACGCCGGTGAAGTCGGTTATGTCATTGCCGGGGTCAAGGACATCGATGGCGCCCCGGTTGGCGACACCCTGACCGGCGCTGACCGCCCAGCCGCCGAACCCTTGCCGGGCTTTCAAAAGGTACAACCCCGGGTGTTTGCCGGGCTGTTCCCGGTGGATTCGGACGACTTCGGCAACCTGCGCGAAGCCTTGCAGAAACTGCGGCTGAACGATGCCTCGCTGTTCTTCGAGCCGGAAACCTCACAGGCGATGGGTTTCGGTTTCCGTTGCGGGTTCCTCGGCCTGCTGCACATGGAGATCGTTCAAGAGCGGCTGGAGCGGGAATATCATCTCGACCTGGTCACGACCGCGCCGACGGTTATTTACGAAGTGCTGACCAGTGGGGACGAGATTGTAAAGATCGACAATCCCGCCAAACTGCCGCCGCCGAATGAGATCGCCGAGGTTCGCGAACCAATCATCGTGGCGCACATTCTGACCCCGCAGGATTATCTGGGGCCGATCATCACGCTCTGTATTGAAAAGCGCGGCGTCCAGCGGGGCCTGCACTATGCGGGCGGTCAGGTGCAATTGAGTTTCGAGTTGCCGCTGAGCGAGGTCGTACTGGATTTCTTTGACCGGCTCAAATCGGTCAGCCGGGGCTATGCTTCGTTCGAATACAGTTTTGAGCGGTTTCAGGCCGCGCCGCTGGTCAAGCTGGATGTACTGATCAATGGCGAGAAGGTCGATGCCCTGTCGGTGATCGTCCACCGCGAGCAGGCGCAGCGTCGTGGCCACACGGCGGCGGTCAAGCTCAAGGAGCTGATTCCCCGGCAGATGTTCGAAGTCGCGATTCAGGCCGCCATCGGCAACCAGATCATCGCCCGCACCACGGTGAAAGCTCTGCGCAAGAATGTACTGGCCAAATGCTACGGCGGCGACGTGACCCGCAAGCGCAAGTTGCTCGAAAAACAGAAAGCGGGCAAACGGCGCATGAAACAGGTGGGCAAGGTGGAAATTCCGCAGGACGCCTTTCTGGCAGTGTTGCAGGTAGACAAAAACTCATGAATATTGATTTTGCTGCTGTTCTGATTGTGTTGACCGTGGTGACCGGCGGTATCTGGATGCTGGACGCCTGGGTGCTGGAGCCGCGTCGCATCCGCAGTGGGACGACGGTCGCGATCAAACTGCCTTGGTACGTCGATCTGTCCAAATCATTCTTCCCGGTGATCCTGGCAGTGCTGGTGTTGCGCTCGTTCGTGGTCGAGCCGTTCCGCATCCCCTCGGAATCCATGCTGCCGACCCTGCTTAATGGTGATTTCATCCTGGTCAACAAATTTTCCTATGGTCTGCGCCTGCCGGTGCTCAATACCAAGTTGATCGGGAATGGCCAGCCGGCGCGCGGCGATGTCGTGGTCTTCCGTTATCCGCGTGAGCCGGCGGTTGCTTATATCAAGCGTGTCATTGGCTTGCCGGGCGACCGGCTGGCGTATCGGGACAAGCAGTTGTCGATCAATGGCCAGCCGGCGGCGCTGACCCCGTTGCCCGATGATCCTGCTGGTCCGGGTTATCAACAGTTTGATGAGCAGCTCAAGGAGGTCAACCATCGCATCCAGGTATCGGCGGCAGGCCATTGGGGATTGGCGGGATTGTGGCCGGGTCTGCAACTGCGTCGGGAAGCGGATGGAACCATCGCCTGGGAATATCAGGTGCCGGAAGGGCAGTATTTCGTGATGGGCGACAACCGCGACAACAGCAGCGACAGCCGGGTGTGGGGGCCGTTGCCCGAGGAGAATCTGATCGGCAAGGCGTTTTTCATCTGGATGAATCTGGACTGTATTACCTTGAATGGCCAGTGTGGCCGGATCGGCAATCGCATCAAATAGTTCAGTCAGAGGGAGAGGATCATGCAAACCATAAGGTCGCGGCGCCACGAACAACGCGGCATGACGGTGATCGGCATGTTGTTGCTGCTCATTGTCATCGCCTTTGCCGCATTGATCGCGATGAAGGTTGTACCAATGTATATTCAATATTACACAGTCAAATCGACGATTGAGAATATCCGCAAAGAGCCGCAGTTGGCGCAGATGAGTCCGACGGATATTCATAACGCCATTCAGAGGCGCTTCGACATCGGCTATGTCGATAAACTCAATGCTCGCGATCTCAAGATCAGGAATGATGCTGAAAGCCGGGGCCGGGTGCTGGAACTGGTTTACGAGGATGAGCGGGAACTGTTCTACGGATTGTACGTCGTGCTGAAAGTCGATGAAAAAATTCCGCTGAAGCCGAATTGAACGCAACGTGGTCAATCCACCAAACGCCCGTTTGTATGCCGCGCTGGGATACGGGTTTCAGCAGCCTGAAGGTTTGGAGGAGGCGCTGACCCATCGCAGCGCCTCGGCCCACAACAATGAGCGGCTGGAATTTCTCGGCGATGCATTGCTGAATTTGATTGTCGCTGAGTACCTGTTCCAGCACTATCCCAAAGCCAGCGAAGGCGAACTGAGTCGGTTACGGGCCAGTCTGGTCAAAGGTGAGACTCTAGCCGATCTGGCGCGTGAGTTGAAATTGGGTGACTGGCTGCGGATGGGGCCGGGTGAACTCAAGAGCGGCGGCTACCGACGCGAGTCCATCCTGTCGGATGCGCTGGAAGCGGTGATCGGCGCAGTTTATCTGGATGGCGGTTTCGATGCCTGCCGTAAATTGGTGCTGCACCTCTATCGGGATTGGCTGGCGCGCCTGCCCAGCGCCAGCGAATTGAAAGATCCCAAGACCCGTTTGCAGGAATATCTGCAAGCCCGTCAGCAAGCCCTGCCCGTTTACAACGTGCTGGAAATTCACGGCGAGCCGCACGCGCAAAGTTTCACCGTGGAGTGCGTGGTCGTCGGTCGACGCACCATCGCCATTGGCAACAGTCGCCGCAAGGCCGAGCAGGAAGCCGCCCGGCTGTTATTGGAACAAATTCAATAACGGTTCCCCGCCCTCACGATGTTCAACAAAATCATCCGGTATCCGGGTCGGACTTCAACCTGACGGGCCGGCGGAGAATCTTGATGACTGCAACACGCGCCGGCTACGCAGCCCTGCTGGGTCGACCCAACGTCGGCAAGTCCACGCTATTAAATCGGCTGATCGGCCAAAAAATCAGTATCACTGCGCCCAAGCCGCAAACCACCCGCCATGTTATTCTGGGCATTCAAACCTTGCCCGAGGCGCAGATCGTCTATGTGGACACCCCCGGCCTGCATCGCCAGGGCCGGCGGGCGATGAACCGTTACCTGAACCGGTCAGCGGCCAGTGTGCTGGGTTATGTGGACGCAGTGGTCTTCCTCATCGAAGCGTTGCGCTGGACGGCGGAAGACGAGGACGTGCTGCAACGGCTGGCCGAGTTTACCGGACCGGTGGTGCTGGCGGTCAACAAGGTAGACCGGATTGCCGACAAGCAACGGTTGTTGCCATTCCTGGGCGAGATGGCGAGCAAACGTCAATTTGTCGAGGTCGTGCCGCTGGCGGCGATCAATGGTGATAACGTAACAGCGCTGGAACAAGTCATCAGCCGCCTGTTGCCGGAGCAGGAATTCCTGTTCCCGGAAGACTGGATCACGACTTCCAGCGAGCGCTTCCTAGCGGCTGAATTGATCCGCGAGAAGCTGACCCGCCTGTTGCGTGAGGAACTACCCTACGCCTTGACTGTGGAAATAGAACGCTTTGTCGAAGAGGGCCGGCTGGTGCGCATTCATGCAGTGATCTGGGTCGAGCGCGCCAGCCAGAAGGGCATCGTCATTGGCGAGAAGGGCGCAACCTTGCTTGAAGTAGGACGCCAGGCCCGGCAAGACCTGGAGCGCCTGCTTGACCGCAAGGTGTTTCTGGAAACCTGGGTCAAGGTGCGTGAGGGCTGGTCTGATGACGAACGGGCGTTGCAGAGCCTGGGCTATGGAGATCCGGGCATGACTACGCTCTCGCGGGAAAAGGATCAAGAGTGAGGGCGTCGTCTCATGCGCGTCCTGTTGCAACCCGCCTTTATCCTGCATCGCCGACCCTATCGTGACAGCAGTCTGCTGCTGGAAGCGTTCAGCCGTGAATATGGCCGGTTGGGACTGATCGCCCGAGGTGCGGCGGCATCCCGCTCACGGTTGAAGGGCCTGTTGCAACCATTTACGTCCCTGCTGTTGTCCTGGAGCGGTGATGGCGATCTGGCGACCTTGAATGGTGGCGAGGAGGCCGGGCGTCCCTTTCCGCTATTGCAGAACCGGGCGCTGGCTGGGCTTTACGTCAACGAGTTACTGGTGCGGCTGCTGCCGCGCCGGGATGCTCAGCCGGCATTGTTCACCGTTTACCAAACGCTGCTGGCGGAACTGACAATAGCGCCGGACGAAGAGCCGCCCCTGCGGCGATTTGAGAAGCGGTTGCTGGAAGAGTTGGGCTACGGGCTGAGTCTCGACCGGGCCGCAGACAGTGGTCAGCCTATCGTCGCTGAAGCGCATTACCGTTATGTGCTGGATCGGGGACCACTGGCCGCCGCAGCGTCGCCGATCGGCGTGCCAATTTCCGGTCAGGGATTGCTGGCCTTGCGTGAAGGGATGCTGACTGATCCCGCCGTATTGAAGGAGGTCAAGCGGCTGACTCGCGCCGCGCTAGCCGAGCAGCTTAATGGTCGGGCGCTGAAAACCCGGGAGTTGTATCGGGTCAAGCGGGAGGGGTAGCCAGAATCGCCGCCCGCAACGATTGTAAATCCTCGTCGCCGTTTGTTCTCAACGGTTGCTCATCCAGCGCGGGCGGTTCCACGAACCGCAACTGCCGCTCCAGCACCGCCACATCGGCTTCGGTAGCATCGTCACCCCGTTCCCGCCGCGCCGCCACCCGTTCCCGCAAGGTGTCCGCATCAGCCCCGCATTCCAGCAGAATGAACGGTAGGCCATGCCGGGCTGCCAATTCCCGGAATGGCTCCCGATGAGCGCGTTTTATAAAGGTGGCGTCCACCAGCACCGGATGACCCGCCGCCAGTAATCGGTCGGCTAATTCGAACAGGCGCTGATAAGTACGGGCGTTGACTTCCGCGGTGTACAACCCCTGACCGAGACCGGAACGACTGTCATCCAGCGGGCCGAGGCCAAATAGCCGCTTGCGTTCGACATCAGCGCGAATGCGCAGCGCACCGGGCAAGACTTCCAGTAATTGACCCGTCCGGCGCGATTTACCGGAACCGGACACCCCGTGGGTGATCAATAGAAACGGCGCAGGTTCCTGGGTCAGCGCCCGCGCCAGGCGCAAATAGTCCCGGCAACGCTCACGGGCGACGGCGCGGTCGGCAGCGGCAATTTCCGCCTCACCGGCCTGAATCGCGTTGACTTTGGCGCGCACCATCGCGCGGTACACCTGGTAATAGGTCAACAGCGCTATCCCGGCAAAATCGCCGCTGAATTCCAGCCAGGTATTGAGCAACCGCTGGGCAAAGCGCCCTGCGCCGCGCGAATACAGGTCCATGGTCAAAAAAGCCAGATCATTCACTATGTCGATCCAGCGGAGGGCGTCGTTAAATTCGATGCAATCGAAGATCGTGATCTGACCATTGTCCGCCAGAATCATGTTGCCCAGATGCAGGTCGCCATGACCTTCGCGGATCCAGCCGCCCGCCTTGCGCTCCAACAAGCGGGGCCGCAGCCGCTCAGAAGCCTCCAGCGTCCAGCGCTCCACCTCGGCCAGGGTGGACAGATCGGCCGGATCGCTCAATCTTGGTCGGGTATGGGTAAAATCATCCAGCATCGGTTGTTGAACCTGTTCCGGTTCACCGAACGGCGCGGACGGATCGGCGACGGGAATCGTGCAGTGAAAATCCGCCAACTGGCGGGCCAGCGCCTCGATATGGCGGGATTCCAGCCGACCATCCGCCAGCACCCGGTCCAGCAGCGCCTCCTGGGAAAAGCGACGCATCCGCACGGCATACTCGATAGCCGGCTCGCCGCCCAGAACCGGCTGAATCGGACTGCCGCTAATCGAGAGGCAATCCAGATAGATATCTGGCGCTAACCGTCTGTTCAGGCGCAGTTCCTGCTCGCAATAGTAGTGACGACGCGCCAGACTGGTAAAATCCAGAAACCCCAGATTCACGGGCTTCTTGATTTTGTAGGCGTAGTCGCCGGCCAGCAAAACGTGTGAAATATGCGTTTGCAGATGCTTGACGGTCGTGACCGGATGCGGATAGCACGCCGGTTGCAACAGTGTAGCGATTAACGCGGACTGATCGAAGGACTCATCGGGGAAGTGCACGGACCGCCTCCAAAACCTGATTGTGAGCATTCAAACCGTAGGATAAGACAGAATGACCGGCGCTTGCCCAGCGGATTGATCCTGCTGCTGCAGGTCCGGACGGGAACTGATATGGCGAAAAGTCGATGGGCGCGTAAATCTGCACCGTGGCCGCTAAGCATGGTGCGCTCGCTGTTGTCTCTGATTGTTTCCTTGCTGCTGGGTGGGGCGCTGTTGGGCGCGCTCGGTCTCGGCGTTTACATGTTGTACCTCGATGCGGTGATCCGCGCTGAATTTGATCAGAAGCGCTGGGCGATGCCGGCCAAGGTCTACGCACGACCACTGGAATTGTTTGAAAGCATGTCGCTGAGCGCCGCCGCCTTCGCCGAGGAACTCAAACTGCTGCGTTACCGCGATGTCAACTGCCCCGAGGCGCCGCCGCCCCCGGACAATAATAAGCGCCGTATCAAGCGCAAGGCGCCGCCGCCCCCGCAAGTCTGCGCGCCGCCCCCTGGTGGCGGGGAATCGCCAACCAAACCCGGCAGTTATGCGCGTAATGGCGAAATCTTTGAGGTGGCGACCCGCGACTTTACCTTCTGGGACGGTACTGAATCGACGCGGCGGGTCCGGTTGACCTTCGCTGGCGACATCCTGGTAGAAATCGCCAGTCTGGATAATCAGGAAAAGCCGGGCCTGTTGCGACTAGATCCACCGGAAATCGCGGGCATTTATCCCTCTCACTACGAAGACCGCATCCTGCTCAAGGGCGAAGATTTACCGCCAGCACTGGTGGACACCCTGCTGGCGGTCGAGGACCGGTCATTTTTCGAACATGCCGGGATCAATCCCAAGGGCATTTTCCGGGCGCTGGTCGCCAATTTGCGCGCCGGGCGGACCGTGCAGGGCGGCAGTACCTTGACCCAGCAATTGGTCAAGAATCTGTTTCTCAGCAATGAGCGAACTTTTAAGCGAAAAATCAATGAAGTGCTGATGGCGATTCTGATCGACTCGCGCTACGGCAAGAATGAGATTCTGGAGGCGTACAGCAATGCGATTTATCTCGGCCAGGACGGCAGCCGGGCCATTCATGGATTTGGCCTGGCCAGCCAGTTCTATTTTGGCGAACCGCTGGAGGAACTGGACCTGCATCAGATCGCCCTGCTGGTGGGCATGATCAAAGGTCCCTCGCTGTATGACCCGCGCAAGCATCCGGAACGGGCTAAGGAACGCCGCACGCTGGTGCTGGAGATCATGGCCGAACAAAACCTGATCAGCATGGAGGACGCGCTGATCGCCAAGGGCATGGCGCTGGATGTGACGCCAAAAACCGCCAGCGGCATCACCGCCTATCCGGCCTTTCTGGAACTGGTGCAACGACAATTACGGCAATACTACAAAGCGGAAGATCTACTGTCGGAAGGCCTGCGCGTGTTCACGACGCTCGATCCTCGCACCCAGGCTGTTGTCGAAAACACCATCGCCAGCCGGCTGCCTGAACTGGAAAAAAGTCAGCGCCAGGCGCGGCCCTTGCAGGGTGCGGCGGTGGTGGCCGACACGCAGGCCGGCGAGGTGCTGGCCATGGTGGGGGACCGTGAACCCAAGGCCCTTGGCTTCAATCGGGCGCTGGACGCCAAGCGACTGGCGGGTTCGCTGATCAAACCGATTGTCTATCTGGCTGCACTGGAACAGCCCGATCGCTATACGCTGATGACCCTGCTCAACGATAGCCCACTGGTGTATACCTCCGGCGGTCAGCGCTGGACCCCGGCCAATTACGACAAGCGCTACCATGGCCGGGTGCCGTTGCGCGACGCGCTGGCCCGTTCCTACAACATTCCGGCGGTGCGGGTGGGGCTGGATGTCGACGTAATCAACGTCGTCGAAATGCTACGGCGACTGGGATTTCAACGCGATCTGAAGCCCTATCCCTCCCTGCTATTGGGCGCGTTTGACGCATCACCCTTTGAAATTGCCCAAGTCTACGCCAGCATCGCCAGCGGCGGTTTTCACATCCCGTTACGCGCCATTCGGGAAGTCACTGATTCTGCCGGTCAGTCATTGCAGCACTACAGTCTGGATGTAGAAAAAGCGGTCGGGTCCGGCCCGGCTTATTTGATCACCCACGCCATGCAGCAGGTGGTGAAAGCCGGGACCGCCAGCGCCGCAAAAAGCAGGCTGTCGCCCGATCTGAAGTTGGCGGGTAAAACCGGCACAACCGATGACTATCGCGATAGCTGGTTCGCCGGATTCAGCGGCAACCGACTGGCGGTGGTCTGGCTGGGACGCGACGATAACAAGCCAACCGGGTTCAGCGGCTCCAGCGGCGCGCTGCGGGTCTGGATCGACTTAATGGCCGGCCTGCCCTTGGAGCCGCTGGATACGCCGCCACCCGCCGATGTCGAGGAAATTCGGGTCGATCCCCGCAGCGGATTGCGGCTGGGGGCCGGTTGCAGGCGTGGCCAGCCCGTACCATTCCTGATCGGTTCCGGGCCGCAAAGATCGGCGTCCTGCGGCGGTGCTTCTTCCTCCGCGCGCCGCACCGAGAAACCGTCGAGCGCTCCTCCTGACAACGCCAGCGGACCCGATGGCATGAGCGATTTCTTCCGGCGATTAATGGAATGAGAAATGGATAACCATTGGGATTTGGCGGATTGCGCATGGCAACGGTAGCGGCGAATAGGTTAAAGTTCAGTCTAATCACCGACTATGTTGGGGTTTGGCGGAGTCTGTTCAAAGTCGCCGAACCCCGGAGAAAGCCATGAACCGATTTTTAAAGCCCGGTACGGGTCTCTTAATACTG
>CAZDVY010000067.1:0-14402 GCA_964508935.1 uncultured Candidatus Competibacteraceae bacterium
GGCGGTGGTGGAACGGCATCGCGGGGCGCTGGCGGCGCTGGTGAAGCGTATTGAGGCGTTGCTCGACCAGCGCGCCGCGTGAAGGACCGCGTTAAAACTACTTTGCTGTATCGCCGATTACCCGACTGGCAGCCAGCAGCATGACTTTGGCCAGGCGCGTGCGCTGATCGGCGGTCAGCTTGGTCTTGTTAGCCAGCATCAGCCCACGGGTGCAGATCGTGTCCACCGCAGTATCGAAGCCCCATTTCTTTTCGGCGACGGTCACCTTTTCAAAGGTATACACGGCGCTGCCATCGGGCAATTTGTCGTTCAAATCCCAGTCCTTGACTGGAACCAGCCGGAAATCCTTGGGATTTTCCAGCACGACTTGCATCTCGGTGGATTTGGCCATGGGCTTTTGCACGACCATTGCCGCCTGAATCTTGCTCGATTTCCCGCCACTCTTGATCTGCAACAGCGCTTCAGCGCCATCGACAAAGGCCGGCGCGGTGTTCTTGAAGGCCGGCTCCAGCAGGGTCATGTATTCCCAGGTCACCGCGACACCGCTGTTGGGCGACTGTACGGCGATCAATCGACCCCGGTTTTGCTGCAAGTCACTGTCGCTTTTAATCTCACTGTCCTTGCCGGTCACGATGAACACGCATTCCTTGCCGACCTCGCCCAAACTGATGAACTGGTCGGCGAGACCGGGGTGCTCCTTGAGGTAGTACTGTAAAGCGTCAGCCTGGGTCAAGCCGATATTGACCGGACTTTGCGGATCGGCGAGGCGGGTGAGATTCTCGATAGAGCCAGCGCTGGTCAAGACCTGCGCTGACAACTCTTGTTCAGCCAGTACGCTTTTCAGTCGCTCGCCGATGGTGTTGTAGCCGCCGCCGCTCTTGCCGGTGCTGATCGTGATCGGCGGATCGGCGGCTGACGCGGAAACAACAGCGCCGAAGCTGGCGGCGAACGCCAACGCGCACGATAATCCGGTTTTGCTGGCCATGATGAATCCCCTTGGTGATGGCGCGACGTATGAGGTTCAATACAGTTTAGGCTCGCCGGGCGGCCGCGTCTTGAACCGTTTATAGGCCCATAAATATTGTTCTGGCAACGCCCGCGCCGCCGCTTCAACACCCTGATTCAAGGCCGCCACCGACGCTTGCAGCGAGGCCGCCGCAGTCACTGCCGGCAACGCCTGCAAATGCAGCGTATAGCCTTGGCCGCACGGCAAGCGCTCCGCCCAGGTCAGAAATACCGGGGTCTGATTTTTCAAGGCCAGCCGCGACACCAGGGTCATGGTGCCGGCGGCGATGCCAAAGAACGGCGCAAACAGCCCTTCGCCATCGCCAACGCCGCCGGTATCCTGATCGGGCAAAATGCCCAGTGCTTCGCCGCGATGCAGCGCCGTCAACAGGGCGCGCAACCCGCCGGCGTCGGTCGCCACTACTTGCCCGCCCAGGCGGCCGCGGCCGCGACGACTGATCTCATCCAAACCCATTCGGCTGGGGCGATAGAGAATGGTCAGCGGATAGCGGCTCGAATAGTACAGGCCAGCCAGCTCCCAAGCCCCCAGATGCGGTGTGACCAGAATCACCCCCTGCTTGCGGTTGACGGCGGCAGCCAAGGCGTCTTCGCCCGCTGCTGGCTTCTGGATCAATTCCAAGGCCCGCTCTCCGGGCCAAAGCCACAGGGGACCCAGCTCTAGCAGGCCCTTGGCAGTTTCCTGCAAGTTCCGGCGCAACAACCGATTCCGTTCAAGCGCAGAGTGTTCGGGAAAGCACAGCGCCAGATTGCGTTCGGCGATGCGCCGCAACGGATTGGGAATCCACCATAACAGCCAACCCAGCAACGCGCCCAGTCGGTGGCTCCAAGATAGCGGCAGGGCGGCGGTCAGGCGCAACAACACGCCGAGCAAGATCTGCCGACTCATTGCAACGAATTGTCCGGATTTTCGAAATCGAAATCCGGCAGCGGCTGATCGCCGTGAACCAGACTTCGCCGCTGCTGCAAGTAGGCGCTGCGCTGGAATGAATAGGGATCGATCTGGGCGTCGGCGAACGCCCGTTCGATTTGCAACAATCCGGCCCGGCGGTTGACGAAATCCAACCCCCAAAGGCTCCACATGATTCCTTCGGAATCCGTCGCCCAAGTCACGGGATTGACGAAGAAATTGCCGACCAATCCAAAAGTGTCGCGCACGGTGCTCGGCCCTAGCAGCGGCAGGACGATGAAATACCCCTCGCTAACTCCCCAACGCCCCAGGGTCTGCCCGAAATCGGCGCGTCTCTTCGGCAGCTCCATGCGGCTGGCGACATCGAACAGGCCCAGCAAGCCAAAGGTGGTGTTAAAAACCAGCCGGCTGCTGGTCTGCGTCGCTTGATGCAGTTCAAATTGCAGCACGTCGTTGACCAGCACTACGACATCGTTCAAGTTGCTGAAAAAATTGCTGACGCTGGCGATGACCGGGTCAGGGAGAACTTTTTGATAAACCTGGGCGACCGGCTTGAACAGCGCCTTGTCCACAGATTCGTTCACGGCGAACATGGCGCGGTTATAGCGTTCGAAAGGATCGGGATCGTCGCGCAGCAGTTCGCTGGTCGGCGCGCACCCGGCCAGCAGCATGGCGACCAGAGTCGTCAACAAACAGCGGTGAAATCGGTTCATAAGATCGGCTACGATAAAATAAATGCGGGATTGCTTCAGATCATCTTAACCCAGCCGCAACCGTCGCGCATGAACTCAGGTCTTTTCCCGCAACAACAACTGGGCGATCAGAATCATGGTCAACGTAACGCCCAGCATGATGGTGCATAAGGCATTGATCTCCGGCGTCACGCCCAGTCGCACCATGGAATAGATTTTCAGCGGCAGGATTTCAAAGGTCGGCCCGGTCACAAAAAAGCTGACCATGACATCATCCATTGACAGGGTGAAGCTCAGCAGCCAACCAGCGATGACAGCGGGCATCAACAGCGGCAGCACGATCCGGCGAACGGTTTGAAACTCGGTCGCGCCCAAATCCTGGGCGGCTTCCAGCAAATGACGGTCGAAACCGCTGATCCGGCTGAGTACGGTCACCACGACAAACGGAATATTGAACGTGATGTGCGCCAGCAACAGGGTCCAGAACCCCAGCGGCAGGCTCAGGCTGGCGAACAGGATCAGCAAGGCGATGCCCATCACGATGTCCGGGGTCATCATCAACACGAACAGCAGGGCATTGAGCAACTGCTTGCCGAAGAACTGATAGCGGTACAACGCCACCGCCGCCAGCGTGCCCATCACGGTCGCGACGGTCGCTGATAGCGTCGCGATCAATGCTGAATTCAACGCCGCCTGCAATAAGTCAGGGTCATCGAACAGCGTCTCGTACCATTCCCAGGTCATCCCCCGCCATTCCAGCGAATATTTGGAATCGTTGAACGAATAGACGATCAGTACCCCAATCGGAATGTACAAAAATCCATAAATCAGCAGCAGATAGGCTGCCTGAACCAGGCGTTTCCCGGTCATGGCAATCCCCGGTTGGCGCGGCGGGCGCTGAGATAATAGCCCCACAACAGCAAGCCCATCAGCAGAGTCAACAGGACGCTGGCCGCTGCGCCGAACGGCCAGTCGCGGGCGGACAGGAACTGGTCGCGGATCAAATTGCCGACCAGCAGGGTCTTGGCTCCGCCTAGCAGATCAGCGACATAGAACATGCCCAGCCCCGGCAAAAAGGTCAAAAGACTGCCGGCAATGATGCCCGGCAGGGTCAGCGGAATGACGATGCGCAGAAAAATGGTGATCTTTCCGGCCCCCAAATCACGGGCTGCTTCAATCAACCGATGATCCAGCTTCTCCAAGGCGGCGTATAACGGCAGGATCATGAACGGCAACAACGTATACAACATGCCCAGGATCACCGCCGTCTCGGTGTACAACAGCTCCAGTGGTTCCGCGATCAGCCCCAACCCCATCAGCGCCTGATTCAGCAAACCCTGCGTCTTCAGGACGATCATGATCGCATAGGTTCTCACCAGTGAGCTGGTCCAGAACGGCACAATGACCAGCAGCAACAGCAGCGGACGCCAGCGCGATGACGTCCGGGTCAACAGATAGGCGAACGGATAGCCGAGCAACAGGCACAGCGTCGTGGTGGCTGCGGCCAGCCACAGCGAATCCAGCAACACGTCCAGATAGAGCGGATCGAGCAGGCGTCGGTAACTCGACAGGGTCAGCGTAAAGGCCACGAACTCGTTATCGCCCCGGGTCAGCAGGCTGGCGACCGCCACCAGCAGATTCGGCAACAGCGCGAAGGCGATTAGCCAAAACCAGAGCGCGCCAATTGCCGCCAGTTTAAAGGGTTCCTGAATTTTCACAGTGGATACGGCCCTCACTGCTCCAGCGCCTTAATCTTCATGGGGCAAAATCACTTCCCAGTCATGCACCCAGTCCACGAAAACCCGTTCGCCGACCCGAAAATCCAGATTCACAATGGCGGCGTCGTCTTCATTGAAAAACTGGGTCGTGGACAGCAGATCACCTTGATCGAGACGGATGATCAAGTCCACCGTACTACCCTTGTAAACCACCTCTTCCACCGCCGCCGGGAATAAATGCGCCCGCTCCTCATCGCTGCCCTCATGCTCGCGCCAGATGCGTAAATCTTCAGGGCGCACCAGCACACTAACCGGGTCGCCCACCGCAAAGGTATATTTGGACTTGAGGTTGAACATTCGGTCGTGCAGGCGAATATCGTAGCGGGGTGAGGCCACCGTAACAACATGACCTCGCAGCGTATTGATTTCACCGACAAAGCGGGCGACAAACAGATTATCCGGCGTTTCGTAGATTTGTCGGGGCGTGCCCAACTGCTCGATGCGGCCAGCGTTCATCACCGCCACCCGGTCGGACATTGACAGCGCCTCTTCCTGGTCGTGGGTGACAAAAATGAAGGTGATCCCCAATCGGCGCTGCAACTGCTTTAGCTCGATTTGCATCGCCTTGCGCAGTTTGTAGTCCAGCGCGCTCAACGGCTCATCCAGCAATAAAACCCGTGGTTGGTTAATCACCGCCCGGGCAATAGCCACCCGCTGCTGCTGGCCGCCAGATAGCTGGCCCGGCTTGCGCTGGGCGAATTCCTCCAGCTTGACCATGCGCAATACGCCAGCGACCTGTTCGTGCAACGCTTCGCCCCGAACGCCCTTCAGGCGCGGCCCAAACGCCACGTTCTCAAAGACCGTCAGGTGGGGAAACAGGGCATAGCTCTGAAAGACGGTATTGACGTGACGCGCTTCGGGCGGCAACACCCGCATATTCTGGCCGCCGATATAAATCTCACCACGATCCGCTTTCTCAAAACCGGCCAGTAACCGCAAAATCGTGGTTTTACCGCAGCCTGACGGCCCCAGCAGGGTCAAGAACTCTCCGGGTTCTACACGTAAACCCACATTGTGCAACACCGTATGCGCACCGTAGGTTTTCGAAACATTTCGCAATTCGATAACAGGTTCGCTCATTGATTTCCACAGCACCGGAATCGGATGATGTCAGAATGATCAGCCCATCGTCTTTAACATTCTCCACGATGAGTCACAATCGCATGGGTATAATACAAAAAAACTGTTGTTCCCCGTCCGGCTCGAAACCGAAGGAGCGCCCATGTATCCCTCACATTCCAGCGATCCGCTACAACGTTTGGAACAACTCAACCGCATCGGCATCGCGCTGTCCAGAGAACGAGATACGTCAAAGTTGCTGGAAACCATCCTCGTCGCCGCCAAAACCCTATTGCATGCCGATGGCGGCACCCTGTACCGGCTGGAGGAAAACAACCCGCAACTGCGTTTTGAAGTTCTGTACAACGACTCATTGAAACTCTACATGGGCGGCGCCACTGGAGCGCCCATTCCGTTTCCACCCATTCCGCTCTACGATGCGACCGGCCAATCCAACACCAGCATGGTGGTCACCTATGCCGTACTAAACGATATCACGGTGGTCATTGACGATGCCTATGCAGAGCAAAATTTCGACTTCTCTGGAACGCACCGCTTCGATCAGCAGACCGGCTATCGCTCCCGCTCTTTCCTGACCGTGCCGATGAAGAATCATGAAAACCATATCATCGGCGTCTTCCAGCTCATCAACGCCCTTAATCCGGAAACCGGGCAGGTGCAAACGTTCTCGGCAGCCGACCGGCAACTGGCGGAATCGCTGGCTTCCCAGGCTGCGATTGCCCTGACCAACCATCAATTGATTCAACAACTCAAAAACCTTTTTGAAGCATTAATTGCGCTAATCAACACCGCTATCGATCATAAATCCCCCTATACCGGCGCACACTGCCAGCGGGTGCCGGTCCTGACCATGATGATCGCCGAGGCGGCCCAACGCTCCGAACATGGACTGCTCAAGGATTTTCGCCCTACGCCCGAAGAATTGTACGAACTCAAGATTGCTGGACTCTTACATGATTGCGGTAAAATCACCACGCCCGTACACGTCGTGGATAAGGCAACCAAACTGGAAACCATCTTCGACCGCATTCACCTGGTCGATACCCGTTTTGAGGTGCTCAAGCGCGATGCCGAAATTGAATTCCTTAAGGAAAAACTGGCGGCAGTAGAGCGCGGCGATTCGGCGGCCATCCCCGCGATGGAACAGCAGTGGGCGCAACGTCGGGCTGAACTGGAAGAAGAACGGGAGTGCGTGCGCCGCAACAACACCGGCGGCGAATTTATGGACGCCGCCGCCCAAGAGCAGATTCGGCGCATCGCCACCCGCCGCTGGGTCGGCGTCGATGGCCAGGAATGCAACTTTCTGTCCGAAGATGAAGTGCGTAATCTGTGCATTTCCCGAGGTACGCTCAACCCCAACGAACGCACGATCATCGAGGAACATGTGGCGCTGACCATGCGGATGCTGGATAACCTGCCGTGGCCGGCAACCTTGCGCAATGTTCCTGAATACGCCGGATGCCATCACGAACGGTTGGACGGACGCGGCTATCACCGTGGCCTGAGCGAAGCTGCGCTGCCACTGCCAGCGCGCATCATCTGCCTGGCCGATGTCTTCGAGGCGCTGACCGCACGCGACCGTCCCTATAAACCCGGCAAGATGCTCAGCGAGGTACTCACCATTCTCGGTCGAATGGTGCAGGATCATCAAATCGACGCTGATCTGTTCAATGTCTTTGTTCGTGAGGGCGTCTGGATGGATTATGCCCGTCAGTATTTATTGCCCAACCAGATTGATGCGGTAGACTTAAGCCAGATTCCGGGTTATACCCCCTAGACTTCATTCAAACTGGCGATCTTTCGCGCTTTGGGCGGTCGACCTTATTCTACCGGGAGGTTCCTACCCCGATTCTGCTGTTTGCAGGACGACCGGCCATACCTTGGGGAATACAATACTGTCATGCGCTACGGATATTACCTGTGGATGCTGCTGGGCATACTGCTGTGGACGCCGCCGGCGTCTGCCAACAAGCCTGCTTCCGAAGAATTCGCAGTACCATTGCAGATTACCTCGCCGCGTTCCTCGCCACGCAGTTCCGACCGGGTGCGTAAGATCAAGGACGAATTAACCGGCGAGTCGGCGCTCCAGGCGAAAACGGCTCAGGCCGCTATTACCGCAGCGATCAGCCAAAACACCACGGGTTGCCAAATGATCCGGTTTGGCTCGGGTTTCGGCTGGGTGGCGACCGGCAACACACCCTATTCGGCCTCGGATAATCCGGTCGCGTTGCGCCGATCCCGGCAGGAAGCCCGATTCAAGGCTTTCACTGAGGCCCGCACTCGGTTAGCCGGATGTTTTCGGGCGTTGACGCCGGATGCCCGGCGAAAAATCGCTGAAAGTCTGGAGCAGAATGACGCAATCCGGTTAGCGTTGATTAATTTGGCTGCTAATGACGCGGAGAAATGGGAACAGGCGTTGCGTATTCTGGCGCGGGGCTTTGTGGCGTACTCTGTTGAAGACCAGGCCGCAAAACCCTCAATCCAGGTGAATCTGGTTACCACACCCAAGACCGCTATCCGGCTCACCCGCCCTGCCGCCAACGCTATCGAAACAACCTCAATTCAGGAGGGTCTGCGGCAGATATTAGCCGAGATTGAGGCCGGATTGATTCCGCCAGTTGGTCATCGGTTGGTGGTAGTTAATACCACGGGTGAACTGACGCTGGTCGGTTACGCCATTAACCTGGTCGGCGTTCATTCCGATCCAGTGGCTGAGGACAAGTTGCGCGCTGACGCTGGAAAAATCGCCACTGCCCATGCGACTGAGGCGCTGGTGGGACTGGCTACTGGCGATGATACGGGATGGCAAAACAGCCTTGATGAGATCAGCCGAAACGAGATTCAAGCCGCTGCCAGCGGCTATGACCACAGCGAGCCGAGTGTGCGCCGTTTCATGCAAATCCGTGAGTTAGTGATGACGACGGCCAAGGACGATCCAGGGTTACAAAGCTTGCGTGAGGGACAACGCCCCCCGGCGGCGGCTATCAAACGCTTCGATGGAAAAGACGCAGTTGCCGTGGCAGTGGTCTACACGCCAACCATTAGAAAGCCGATGACGCCACCCTCTCCACCAGCGCCTTTGTCCAGCGATTCACTGGCGTCGCCGACTCTACCCACCAATCAGCCGTCCAGTGCTTTACCGTCTCCCACCCCCGTGGTTGAATCGCCGGCCGGGCCTACTCCGCCTGTTTCGCCGGAATCCCCCCCTGTTCCGGCGACGCCTTCTGCTACGAACCCGCCCGCACCGCCACCGCTGGAAACGCGCTAACGCTGGCAGTGAGGACAGTAGTAGGTCGACCGTTGTCCCAGCCGGCAGCGATCGATCAGTTCGCCACAGGCGTGGCAAGGCAATCGATAGCGGTCATAGACGCCGAGTTGTTGCTGGAAATAACCGGGTTCGCCCTCGCCGCCGATGAAGTCACGCAGGGTGGTGCCGCCTTGGCGAATGGCCTCGCCTAAAATATCCCGAATCGCTTCCGCCAGCCGCTTATACTCAGCCAAGGTTACCTGTCCCGCTGGGCGCAGCGGGTTGATCCTGGCAGCAAATAACGCTTCACTGGCGTAAATGTTACCCACACCCACCACGATGTGATGGTTCATGATGAACGGTTTGACCGCCAGCACCCGTCCTTGCGCTCGTTGATGGAGCCAGTCGCCGGAGAATGTTGCTTCAAACGGCTCCGGGCCAAGGGTTTGCAGCAGAGGATGCTGTTCCGGGGGTTGATCCGTCCATAACACCGCGCCGAAACGGCGGCTGTCGTTGAAACGCAGGCATTGCCCGCTGGCCAGCAGTACATCAACGTGATCGTGTTTCCCCACGGGCGTGTCGATGGACAGAATGCGCAACCGGCCCGTCATGCCGAGATGGAAAATTGCAGTTCCGACCTCAGTACGCAGCAGAAGATATTTGGCGCGCCGGTCAACGCGCTGGATGGTTTGCCCTGGAAATACCATCGCCAAGTCTTCAGGCACCGGCCAACGCAATCGGGGCTGCCGGACGATAACTTGCGTGACTGTTTGGCTGGTCACATGCGGGGCGATGCCACGCCGGACGGTTTCCACTTCGGGCAGTTCGGGCATCATTCCGCCTTGGTTGCAGGAGATTCTAAAGATTCAATCGCCGAAGTCAGAAAACCTGCTGCCGCGCTGGTCAACAGGGGATACAGGCGATCCGGGCAAAGATGGACCGTAGCGCCAACTTGCAGATAACGCAGACCATCAGTGGGAGTAGTTGCGCCAAAACGAATTTCCCGGTCGTCCAACCGCAACCGCAATCGAGGCGGTTCAAGATGCAACGCCGGTCTATCAAGTTCAGTAGCGGGATATTGCAGGGAGCAACGCAAAGTAGCGACTTCCAGCACCCGACGGATCAGAATCGGATTAGCCCAGCCGCTATTGGGTGCAATCATTCGCCAGCGACCATCCTGCTGTTCAAAAGCCAGTGCTTCTTGACCAACACGCAGCACTTCGATGTGTTTAATCGGGTCTGTGGCTACCATTCCCAACAGTGGCGGAATAGGTAGTTCCCTGCCCGGTTCGAACCATGCCAGCACTGCCAGTCCGACCGTCAGACCTAGCAATCCCCTATTGATCCAGCGCCGCCGTATTAGCACGTTCATGGTCACCGCCGCCGCCGATAAAACCAGATCAGCCAACCGCTGATCACGAATCCTGCGGGCAATATCACCAGAAAGATCGCCGCCAGCCACGCTAACACACCTTCCGACAGGTTCAAGCTGGGATCGGGAACGGTTCTGGACGGAATCATGATCAACGTCTCATCAAGCACCAGCCAGTTCAGGATATTCAATCCCAGTTCGAGATTAGCGCCGTTACCCAAATAAGTGTTGGAGAGAAAATCACCATCGCCCATGATGACGATCCGTTGTTGAGCAATGCCTTCACCAGCCGGTCTGGGCCGAAACAAGGCTACGCCGACGGTCAATGGGCCAGAACGCTCGGTGGTGTCTGCATCAAACTGGAGCTGACCGTCCAGCGCGCCGGTCTCGGTCCAGCTCGACGACTGGCTTTCCACCAATACCGCCGCCTGCCAACCCGCAGCGGGCTGAACCTCCAGTGCAACCGCCTGGGGCAACAGGGCAGGAGAACGCAACGGTGCAGTGATGGGATGTGGCCCATAATCAACGATAGGAATGAACGCCGGATGGCTGATGCCCAAGCGGGGTACATCCGCATCCACGATCACGCCAGGTAAAACGGTGATGCCCAGCAACAGCGTCGGCAATCCGGCCGGGTCGCCGGGTTCTAACAACCACAACAGGTTGCCGCCCTGCCGCAGATAGCCCAGCACCACCCGAATCTCATCCGGCGACAGCGGCGTTTGTGGACTGGCGATGACCAACGCCGCCACATCCGCTGGAATCGACGATTCCTTCGCTAAGTCAAGCGAACGCGCCTGAATGCCGATTTTTCCCAATTCTCGCCCGAATGCGCCTAAATCATGATTGGCAACACCCTGTGGCTTGCGCTCACCGTGACCGCCCAGAAATACCACGACCCGATCCCGGGGTCGACTCAAGCGCTGCAAGGTCTGGGTCAGCGCCTGCTCGCCGGGATGCTGAAGCTTTTCACCGCGCTCGCCGTACTCCACATACAACTCACCGTCTGCACTAATACCAAGTTGACGAATCTGGGCTGGCAGTCGATCGGGATTGACGAAATGCAGCGCGATGTCGGGTTTATAGCGCTGATAACGCTCAATTAATCGGACAATGCTCTCACGCAGAGGCGAACGGTCGCGGACGTAGGCAGTCACCCGGATCGGCCTGTCCAGACGGATTAATAATGCTTGACTGGCTGCCGATAACGTATTGCGTCCGCCCGCTGTCCAGTCAGCCCGGATTGGATAGCGGACGCTCAGCCAGGCCATCAGGCCGATCACCAAACCAAACAGCAGCAGAAACAGCAAATGTTGAAACCACAATCGTCGGCGAGTGGAAATATCGAGACGCATGAATCAGTCCCGCAAGCGCAAATCGTCAAGCCGACGGATCGCCAGGCCGAGGAACGTCATGCCAAATAGCAGGTAGTAAGCCAGATCGGCGCTATCGAACAACCCGAGTAGGAAAGCGTCGTAGTGACGTCGCAGTGACAAATAACCGAATAGATCACCAGCCGTTCCCGGTATCGTACTGGCTGCGTCCACCATCCATAATGCCAGCAAGAGTCCCATCGTCGCGATGGCGGCCACTGCTGGTTGAGTGGTCAAAGTGGACAGGTAGACGCCAGCCGCAGCAGCCGCAGCGGCCAGCAAACTCAGTCCCAGGATGCCCGCGAGCAGTTTGCCGGCGTCGAGCGTCGCGCCCAGCGCCAGCGACAGGGGCATCAGCGTGATCAGGGCGACCGTCATCAGCAGGAACGCCAGAACCCCGAGATATTTACCCAACACGATCTCTGACATCGCCACCGGCGCTGAGAGCAGCAGATCAAGAGTGCGGGTTCGGCGTTCTTCGCTAAACAGTCGCATGGTCAACAGTGGAACCAGGAGTAACAGCACCCAGGCCGCCACCCGGAACAGGGGCGCCGCGACCAGATCGGTCACGCCCGGCGCGTTGTCCAGACTGGCCAACCGTCCCTGCAACTCCCGAAAATCATCCACCAGTAGCAGAAACATCCAGGCCAGCAGTCCTTGAACCACCGCCAGCAACGTCCAAGCCAGCGGCGACAAAAACAGGCTGCGCAACTCACGGGCAGCGATGACCGTAATCATTCGACCGCCTCCGGTTCCAGGATGAGTTCAACAAAGATCTGTTCCAGACTGGACTGTTCCGGGGTCAATTCCCACAGTCCCCAGTTTTCGGCGCTGGCCTGTTCGACCAGAGCCTGATGCGGAGCAGCGGCAGCGGCGTGATGGAGACGGAAACACCCCTCGCCCAGTTCCTCAACCCCCTCTACGCCTGGCAGTTGCGTCAAACGAGCCAGCGGCGGGGGCATTTTCAAACCGACCCGCAACCGGATGGATTGCTGCTGCTGTTGCAGATCCGCCAGCGGGCTGGCGTAAACCAGCCTTCCGGCCCGCATGATCTGGACGTGGGTGCAAATTGCCTGGATTTCCGAAAGTCGGTGCGAGGAAAGAATTATCCCGCAATTCTGCCCCAGTTCACGGATAAGGCCACGGATTTCCCGTGATTGGAGCAGATCCAACCCTACGGTCGGTTCATCCAGTATCACTACGGCCGGATCATGCAACACGGCCTGTGCAATACCAACCCGTTGCTGATAACCTTTGGATAAATGACCTATCAGGCGACGGCTGACGTCGGTCAATCCGCAACGCTCCTTGATGCCAACAACCGCCTGGTGGCTGGCAGTGCGGCTGAGTCCATGCAGGCGAGCGCTATAGTGCAACTGTTCATCCACGGTCATTTCCCGATAGAGCGGTGGTTGCTCAGGCAGATAACCGAGTGTTCGTTTAGCTTGAGCCGGCTGGTCCAGCAAATCGACGCCATTGATGATGATGCGCCCTGCATCCGGCGCCAAGACGCCCGCCAGCATTCGCAGTGTCGTAGATTTACCTGCACCGTTAGGCCCCAGAAATCCTAGCACCTGGCCGCGCAGGAGGGTGAAACTGACCTCATCGACCGCCCGGATTTCGCCATAACGGCGGGTTAACCGTTCTACCTGCGCCAGGATTTCATCCATTGTGACATTTTTGCCCCGTGCTGACCGACAGGGAATGGTATTATAGAAATGTGCATCATAAGTCTAATTCCCATGTAACCGACCGTAGCTATGGACAAAAATCCCGAACCTCCCTCATTGATCGAACACGACGCTGCTGAAGGACTGCATATCGATGAAAGTGAGGAACCGCTTATTCACTGGTTGCATATCGTCATTCGTTTCTGTGTACGGATACTGGCCGTGCTCATGACGCTAGTCATCGTGTGGAGTGTTGCTGACGTGGCCTGGGTGCTTTACGAGCGGGTGATGGCATCGCCCGTGGGATTACTGAACGTCAATGATATTCTGGCTTCATTCGGCGCATTTATGGCGACATTAATTGCCATTGAAATTTTTCTCAATATTGTATTGTACCTGCGCGATGATGTACTGCATGTCAAGCTAGTGCTGGCCACTGCACTCATGGCGATTGCCCGGAAAGTCATAGTACTGGATTATAATACGTTAGCACCTGAATATATTTGGGCAACCGCCGCAGTCATTCTAGCCTTGAGTATCGGTTATTGGCTGGTAGCGAAAAAGGTACATTAATAGAAAATGTAGTATCTCAAACCCTACAAATGACAAACCCGCCATCAGGCGGGCATATCATTTTTGTACTCAATCAATTCAAGTAGTTTCACTTAATTTTAGCTTCCTTGTAAGGAACATGCTTGCGGACCACTGGATCATATTTTTTCATCTCCAGTTTTTCCGGCGTTGTCCTTTTATTTTTGGTTGTCGTGTAGAAATGCCCGGTTCCCGCCGTAGAAACCAGTTTAATCTTGTCACGCATAGCTGATACCCCTCAGACCTTCTCGCCACGGATACGCAGTTCATCAAGAACAGCATCAATCCCCTTTTTATCGATGATGCGCATGCCATGCGAAGACACGCGCAATTTTACAAAACGCCGTTCGCTCTCCACCCAGAACCGGTGTTCATGCAGGTTCGGCAAAAACCGGCGGCGAGTTTTATTATTGGCATGAGATACGTTATTTCCAGTGATCGGGCGTTTACCAGTCACTTGACAGACTCTGGACATCGGATTTCCCTCCAACCGGCTTGAGCCGGATCCGTACTAATTGAAAAAATTATAAAAAACTTTTCAATTGGGAACAACAAGAGTTCTTAGGTCATAAAAAACCCCCGTTCTTGAACAGTGCGGGGGTTCGAAACAAGCGCCTGGCGATGACCGACTTTAGCATGAGTGATCTCACACGATCATAGGCGTGG
>CAZDVY010000068.1:0-14218 GCA_964508935.1 uncultured Candidatus Competibacteraceae bacterium
ACACCAGATCAGCCCCGCCCGGCACCCGGCCCGCATACCCCTGACGAAGAGTCGCCAGATAATGCTCGCCCAGTTCCCGCAGCAATCGGGAACCGCCCAGAAATGGCGGATTGCCGACAATCGCGTCAGCGGCAGGCCACACGGCTTCCTCCGCGCCATCCAGCAACGCATCCCGGCATTCAATCGTTTCCAGAGGCCGCAAAATCGGCTGGCGGCTGAGACTGTAGCCGTGCCGCAGCATCCACTGAATCTCACCAATCCACACCGTCACTCGCGCCAGTTCCGCCGCATAGGGATTCAGTTCAAGGCCCTTCACACCCTCCGGCCCGACCGCCGGAAATTGCCGGGGCCAGCCCAGCGTTTCCGCCTCCAGCATCACTCGATGCTCCAAATCCTTCAACGCCTGCAAGGCCAGATACAGGAAATTGCCCGACCCGCAGGCCGGATCGAGGACGCGAAACCCACGCAGCCGTTCCAAAAAACCCTGATAAACCGCACCCGCCGTCTTGCGTGCCTTGGAACGATCCGCCCGAATGGCCGCCTTGGCCGATTCCCACTCCCGCAACAGCGGTTCGATAATGACCGGCTCCACCAAACGCCGGATCGACGCGGCATCGGTGTAATGCGCGCCCAGTTGCGAACGCTTGGCCGGGTCCAGGCCCCGTTCAAACAAGGCGCCGAAAATTGCTGGCTCAATCGCACTCCAATCCAGTTGCGCCACGGCCCGCAGCGCTTCCAGCTCCGGGCGTTCCAGCGGCAGAACGTGCGTATCATCGAATAATCCGCCATTGAACCAATCAATCAATTCCACCCCGAAATCGCCGCCGCCGGCCATGGCCGCGAACAGGTTTTCCAACTGGGGCGCAAAGCGTTCAGGCCGCTGCAACCCATTGTCCAGCAGACGGGTCAACAGGCGTTGCGGCAATAGCCCGGCATCTTCGGCGAACAGGCAGAACAGCAACCGGTTGAGAAAATGCGCCACCGCTGGCGGAGCATGGCCGCGTTCCCGCAAGATCTGCGCAATGTCCGCGAAACGGGCAGCGGCCTGAGCGGTTAAGCCCTCGCGAGTCTGACCGGGCCGCAACCGTTCCGGGTCACTGAACGCCCATTTCAGCCATTGCCGCTTATCCGGCAGCAGCACATCATCCAGCGTCAGGCGGCGCGTTTCCGGCACCGTGCCGGTGAAAGCCGTATGAATAACGATGGTGTCGATATCCGAAACCACCAGCAACGGCGGTGATTCCAAAGCCAGCGCGTACAACTGCAATTGCCGCAGCGCCGCATTCAAATCCTTGCCCTTGCCCTTGTATTCCCAGCCAAAATGACCGCGCTTCCACACATCCGCCCAACCGTCGCCGCCGCCGGTTTTCTTCGCGCCTTTCTCGAAGCAATACCATTGACCGGCGGGATCGGCCTCCGCTGGGGTCGGTTCCTCAAGCAACCGACACAGGTCGATGAAATGCTCCTGAGCGGCGGAACGCTCCTTAAGCGTCGCCTGCCGCCATTTGGCGACGAAATCGTGAGGGGTCATAAGATTTCCAGTCATCAGACGAAATTGTGAGAGGTCATCAGATTTCCAGAGATTTCCAGAGATTTCCAGATCACCCATGGCGTTGCCCTGGGCTAAAATTAGTACGCCCCGTTGGGGCTTAAACACGAAAAGTTTTGCAGTTTAGCCCTGAAAGGGCGATTTAAGGTTAACCCAGGGCAATGCCCTGGGATGTCTAAGAACCCCTCTCCCACCGGGAGAGGGGCAGGGGTGAGGGTCGTTTTTCAATCAGTGAGCCGAATCGATGTTGCACAAAAAACACCGCTTTGCAGGGTTTTCATACCGCTGGTGGCCCGCTAAGCCGTTGAAAAAGCTCCCTCACCCCCAACCCCTCTCCCGAGGGGAGAGGGGAGTTTTTAGACAGTCTCTAAAGGGATCAAAAATTTCGCCTTTTCAGCTTGATTTAAGGTCGAGGCCGTAAAGTCATGGCCGAAGTCGCGGGCTGGAGGTGCGCTCACCTGCCGCAGCCAACCGTTGACTGTGATCATCTGAGTCCACTTTACGGAGAAAATATCCATGATCGTTCGTTCCTCGCTGTTGACCGCCCTGGCCTTGACCGCCGCCGCTGCTTTCACCGTCCCCGCCATCGCTTCGAGTCCCGCTGCGCCAGCGGCCAGTCAACCGGCGGCGACCGGCGCCATCACCAAGGAGCAGGCCATCGAAATGGCCCTCAAGGCGCATCCCGGTAAAGTCACCAAGGCGTATGAGGATGGCCATAAAGGCAAACAAACCTGGGAGGTCAAAATTGACGGTGCCGACGGTAAAAAGTGGAAGACGTACTACGAAATCTCGACCGGCGCGCTGGTCGATGACAAGGAAGACGACTAAAGACACCCCGATCAGGCCCGGACCCATCCGCCGGGCTTGATCGCGTCACGCCCTCATCAGGTTCAAGATCATGACCGATTCTCATTCCCGCGAAATCGCCGTGTGGGACCCTTGGGTCCGCTTATTCCACTGGCTGCTGGTCGCCGCGTTCACCCTCGCCTACTTCACCCAGGAAGGGCCGTTCGAGGAACTGCTGGAAAAGATGGACGGCGCCTGGCTGCAACTCATCCATGTCTGGTCGGGCTATGTCATCGTCGGACTGCTGATATTCCGTCTGTTCTGGGGTTTCACCGGCTCGCACTACGCCCGGTTCAGCGACTTTGTTCATGGACCGCGTGAAATCTTCGCCTACGCCAAAGACGTGCTGATGCTGCGCGCCCGTCGCTATCTCGGGCACAATCCGGCGGGTGGAGCGATGATCGTCGTCCTGTTGCTGAGTCTGACCATCACGGTCATCGCCGGATTGATGCTGTACGGGGCTGACAAAGGGATGGGGCCATTGGCCGGCCTGCTGATAAACAGCAGCGATGGCCTGATCGATGCGACCAAGGAAGTCCACGAATTCTTCGCCAACTTCACCCTGATTCTGGTGGTCGGGCATCTGACCGGCGTGATCTGGGAAAGCTTGCTGCATCGTGAAAACCTCGCCCACGCTATGGTCACGGGACGCAAGCGCGCCTGAAGGCTGCTGATCTTTCCACTTGGAGCGCGTTGATGCGTCATCCTCTGGCCTTAACCGCCGCCCTGCTTTTGGCAATGGGTGTGTCCGGGCCAGCGCCAGCCGGGCGCGATCATGACGAAATTCGCCGCCTGCGCAACGCCGGGGAAATCCTGTCCCTGGAAACCATCATCACTCAGCATCGCCGTCAGCATCAGGACGGCCAGTTGCTGGAGGCGGAACTGGAACTGGAAAAAGGTCGCTATGTGTACGAACTCAAGTTTCTGGGCGATGATGGCGTAGTGCGGGAGTTCGAATACGACGCGCGCACCGGCGAGTTGTGGCGTATCGAGGATGAAAAAGAAAAGCATGAAAAATAGGGTTCGCCATGCGTCTATTGCTGGTCGAGGATGATGCGCTGTTGAGCAGTCGGTTGCGTGGCGAACTGGAACAGGCTGGTTTCGCAGTGGATGTTGCGGCGGACGGCGTGGATGCCGAATTCATGGGCGGCAGCGAACCCTATGATGTGGCGGTGCTGGATTTAGGACTGCCGGGCCGCGCCGGTCTGGAGGTGTTGCGCCACTGGCGGGAAGCCGGCAATCTCTTGCCGGTGTTGATTCTGACGGCCCGCGACGCCTGGCATGAGAAAGTTGACGGCTTCAAGGCCGGCGCTGACGACTATCTCGGCAAGCCGTTCCACACGGCGGAATTGATGGCCCGATTGCAGGCGCTGTTGCGGCGCGGCGTCGTCCGCCCGCACGGGCCGTTGCGCGTGGCTGGCCTGGAACTGAATGAAGAGACGCAAACCGCGCAAGTGCTTGCTACCGGAGAGCGGTTCGACTTGACTGGCGTCGAATTCCGTCTGTTACGCTATTTGATGCGTCATCCCGGCCAGGTGTTGTCCAAGACCCGGCTGGCCGAACATATTTATGATTTTGACGCCGAGCGCGACAGCAACGTGCTGGAAGTTTACATCAACCGGTTGCGCCGCAAACTGGGCCGCGAGTTGATCGCTACCCGTCGGGGTCAGGGCTATGTGTTTGGCGCTGATGCGCTATGACCTCCCTGCAAACCCGGCTGTCCGTCGGTTTGATCGTAGCTCTGGCCCTGCTGACGGCGCTGGCGGTCGCAGTCGGCGGCTACTCGCTGCACCGGTTAGCGGAAAATTTTGTCGCCACCCGCCTGGAGCACGATCTGGAAACACTGCTGGCCGCGCTGGAATTCGATCCTGCCGGTCAACCCCGGTTGCCTGCGGAACGTGTGGGTGCTTCCTTCCATCAACCCTATTCAGGACACTACTACCAGATCGAAACCCCCGGCGGTGAACTCTGTTCCCGTTCCCTGTGGGATGCCGATCTGACTCTGCCGCCGCTGACTGCCGACCGCGTGACCCGAAGTTTCGTCATCGGTCCGCAAAACCAGGAACTGCTGCTGGTCGGGCGCGCCTTCCAGGTTCGGAATCAACCCATCGCTATTGCCGTGACCGAGGACTTCACCCCGGTGCGCCAGGGTATTCAACGCCTGCTGCTGGAAGTCGCCGGCATCGCCCTGCTGATCTTCGGCGCGCTGCTGTTATTCCAGCGGCTGATTGTGCGGCGCGGCCTGGCTCCGCTGGAACAACTGCGCTGTGAACTGCCCCGGTTGGCGCAGGGTGAGATTCCTCAACTGCCAATCGATGCGCCCGATGAGGTGCGGCCGTTGGTTACTGAATTAAACCGTCTGCTGGCCCTGCTCGATCAACGTCAGCGGCGATCCCGGCGCGCTTTGGGTAATCTGGCTCATGCGCTGAAAACGCCGTTGACTGTTTTGATTCAGCTCGCTGAACAGCTCCCGCCTCCTCATCATGTCGAATGGCAGTCAGACCTGCGCCAGCAGCTCCGGCACATGCGCAGCCTGATGGAGCGGGAACTCAAGCGGGCGCGGATCGTCGGCGGCGGCGCGCCAGGTCAGCAGGTGCTGCTGGAGCGGGAAATTGCCGATCTGACGGACACGCTGAGCCGCATTTATCGTGACCGGGATTTGTTGTTTGAAATCCAGGTTCCGCCTGGTTGCCAGTTCCCCGGCGACCGTGATGATCTGCTGGAATTACTCGGCAACTTGCTGGATAACGCCTGTCACTGGGCGGCAGGGGCAGTGCGATTGACCGTTGAAGCCAGCGCTGGGTGTCTGTCGCTGCGAGTGGAAGACGATGGGCCGGGCTGTCCTCCGGAACAATTGGAGTGGCTGCGTCAACGCGGCGCCCGGATCGATGAATCCCGCGCCGGGCATGGTCTGGGGCTGGCGATTGCCGGCGATATCGTCGAACAGTATGAAGGAACGCTGACCCTGGGGCGCTCCACCCCGCTGGGCGGCTTTCTCGCCGAGGTAGTATTGCCGTTGCGCTGCTCTTTCTTAGCCAAGGAGGGGCAGAAGGATTAATCTGTGTTTTCTACTCATCGGGAGTCGATACTGCAAGCCGGTTTCCAGGAGACGCGCCGTGACTACCCCCGCCGACATAGCCGGATTTATCACCTTCCCTTGATGGGGGAGGGTGGGGGTGAGACGCTGGTGATCTTCAACGCTTGGTCAGACGAACCCTGGGTCAATAAAGGTGTGGCGGCAGTGTGGGCATCATCCCGAAACCCGAACGCGCCGGTTGCTGACGCTCAATCAAAAAAGAACCCGATGACGCCACAGGAAATCCGCCATGCGTTTTTTCAACACTGAAGGGCCGAATAGGGCCGAAGACCACTACAGCCTGCCGCCGCTGGAGCGTTGGGATTTGGCTGAGGTCAGGATGCTGATTGACCAGAAGAAATACTTTCTGCTGCACGCCCCCCGACAGACGGGCAAGACCACCTGCCTGCTGGCGCTGGCGGAGTTATTGAACCGGGAAGGCCGCTACCGGGCGGTGTACGCCAATATCGAACCTGCCCAAGCGGCGCGGGAAGATGTCTCGCTGGGCATGACGGCGGTGGTAGAACAAATCTCGCGGGGTGCGCGGGACCAGATAGGTGATGCGCCAGCGGTGGTTCTGGGGCAAACGATTATCGAGCAGTCCTCAGGGACGACGCGGGTCGATGAATTCCTGACCCGCTGGTGTGAAACCTCGCGGTTGCCAGTCGTGTTGCTGCTGGATGAAGTCGATGCCCTGGTCGGGGATACCCTGATTTCCCTGCTGCGGCAATTACGTGCTGGATACGCCAAGCGGCCCGTGCGATTCCCGCAGACGGTGATTCTGTGCGGCGTGCGGGATTTGCGCGATTATCGGATTCACGCCAGCTCGGAAAAGGCCGTCATTACTGGCGGCAGCGCCTTCAACATCAAAGCCAAATCCCTGCGTCTGGGCGATTTCACCGCTGAAGAAGTGCGAGCATTGTTGTTGGAACATACGGCGGAAACCGGACAACGCTTCACGCCGGACGCATTAGCGCGGGTATGGACATTGACCCTGGGCCAACCGTGGCTGGTCAACGCGCTGGCTTATGAAGCCTGTTTTGATAACCGGGAAGGCCGGGACCGCCGTCGGCCGATCACGGTGGAACGGATCGAGCAGGCCAAGGAAAACCTGATTTTGCGGCGGGTGACGCATCTTGATCAGTTAGCTGACAAACTCCGGGAAGCGCGGGTACGGCGAATCATCGAGCCGATGCTGGCTGGCGCGCTCCTTGGTGAAGTACCCGAAGATGACCGGCAATACCTGGTCGATTTAGGGCTGTTGCGCCGCGAAGGCCAGGGCGGATTGGTGATCGCCAATCCGATCTATCGGGAAGTGCTGCCGCGCATGTTGGCCGGCGGCCCGCAAGATTCCCTGCCGCACATCACCCCGACGTGGCTCAATACTGACGGCAGCTTAAACCCGGGGCGCCTGCTGGACGCCTTTCTACGCTTCTGGCGGCAACACGGCCAACCGCTGCTGGGCAGCGCTCCCTATCACGAAATCGCCCCGCATTTAGTGCTGATGGCCTTTCTGCATCGCGTCGTCAACGGCGACGGCACTCTGGAGCGGGAATACGCCATTGGTCGGGGCCGGATGGATCTGTGCCTGCGCTACGGCGAATTAACCCTCGGCATGGAACTGAAAGTCTGGCGGGACGGGGAACCCGACCCCTTGAATGAAGGTTTGGAACAACTGGACGGCTATCTGGCCGGGCTGAGTCTGGAAAGCGGCTGGCTGGTCATTTTCGACCGTCGCTCCGGGCAACCGCCGATCCGGGAACGCACCACCAGCAACGAAACCTCCAGTCCTCAAGGGCGGCAAATTACCATCGTGCGGGCGTGAGATCGGCATCACAACTTTTAAGGAAACCCCATGCCGAAAATGCGCGCCAGCTTTCAGGGTCTGGTTCAGGTGCTGGCGAAAAGCCTGTACCCGGAGCCGGATGTGTTCATCCGCGAATTGTTGCAGAACGCCCATGACAGCATTCAACTACGCCGGGTCGCTGATGGTGACCATGCCGGCGAGATTCGTATCGACGTGGACGACCGCGCCCGGACGCTGAGTTTCAGCGACAACGGGACCGGCATGGATCAGCGGGATATTGAGGAGTTCCTGAGCGTGATCGGCAGCACCGGCACCGGCAGCCGCGCCCAGGAACTGGCCTCCCGCGATATTGCGGTCGCCACCATCGGCCAGTTCGGCATCGGTTTGCTATCCGCCTTCGTGGTCGCCGAACGGATCGACGTCTACACCCGCAAGCCGGGCGCGGTGCAAACCTGGCGTTGGACCAACTACGGCGGCGAAGACTATGAGCTGGTCGCCCTGCCCGTGGATGCGCAATCGCCCGGTACGCGAGTGGTGGTCACACTGGCATCGCATCAGACCGCCTTTCTCGGCAGCCAGCGCCTGCGCCAGACCGTGCGGCGCTATGCCGATCTGTTGCCATTTCCGATCCTGCTCAACGGTTTCGGGCCGATCAACGCCGTCAACGCGCCCTGGCATGAACCCGGCTGGTGCGATCCGGTGGAGCGGGATCGGCTGCTGACCGCCTTTCTGAGCCAGCGTTACGCCGATCCGCTCCTGCTGGTCATTCCTCTGGACCTGCCGCACCCCCGCACACTAGGCGGTTTGTACGTCGCCGCCCGCTATACGCCAGTCGGTCAGGCCGGTGGTCGCGTCGATCTATTTCAGGCGCGAATGTGCATCCGCCTGAACGATCATGAGTTGCTCCCGGAATGGGCGTCGTTCGTGCGCGGCGTGGTGGACTGCCCGGACTTACAACCGACCGCCGCCCGCGATAATGTGCTTCGCAATAGCGCCTATCACGCGCTGCGCGATGCTCTGGGAAAGGCCATCGTCGCGGCGCTGCTGAACCTGGCGCACTATGACCGGCCACGTTTTCTGCGCTTGTGCGACTGGCACAACGACGCTCTGAAAGGCATGGCGGCGCAACATCAGGAGTTCGGCGCGGCGGTGCTGGACTTCTTGCCCTTTGCCACCAGTCAGGGACAATTAGCTTTACCCGATTATCTGGCCCGCCAGTCGCCAGGGGCGAACGGCAAGCGGCCCCTGTATTTCTTCACCCACGAAGCCGACGCCAATCAGTTCTACCCGCTCTGTCAAGCGCATGGCGTTTTAGGCGTCAACGCCGGGGGCGCTTTTGATGAAACCCTGTTGCGCCATTACGTCAGCCAGCATTCCGATCAAGTGGAGCTGAAACCGCTGGATCGCCTCGATAACTCCGCGCTGTACCCTCCGCTCGATGTGGCGGCGCAGCTTCGCTATGCCCCTCTGCTGCGGGCCGTGGATCGGGCGCTGGCCGACGCTGAAGCGCCAGCGCGCACGCAGCTTCGCCAGTTTCAGCCGGCCAGTCTGAGCGCCGTGGTGCTGTCCGGCCAGCGGCTGGCCGCCTTCGACCAGATGGAACAGATGCTGGAAAAGTCGCTGCTGGTGAATGAACTGGCGGAACTGGCCGGGGAAGTGCGCGACCGTCTGCGCCGTCAGCCGCTGGATTTGCTGCTAAACGCCGCCCATCCTCTGGTGCAACGCTTGGGTGAACTTCCCGATCCCGATCATCCCCGCTATCGCCCGGTGCTGACCGGGTTGTACTACAGCGCCCTGCTCAATGCCCGGCATCGCTTAACGCCTGCCGCCGCCCGCCATTTTCACACCGATTTACAGGCGTTGCTGATCGCCCACCTGGATTTGCAGACCCGCCATGATTCTTGACCGCCCGACGCTCGCCCGGTTACGGGAACAAGCGACCCAGGCGCGGAAAGTAGGCTGCTACGCCCAGGCCGCGCACTGGGAACGGCAGGCGGTGGAACTGGCCGGAACGCTCGGATTGGCTGGCGAACGGACGCGAGCGCTGCTGTGGGAAGGCTACAGTTTGCAGCGCGCGGGCCAGGACGATCTGGCGCTGGCCGTCCTGCTGCAAGCAATCCATGAACCGACGACCGATCCAGCAGACCGTTTCAGCGCCCTGATCACCATTGTGCACATCAGCCTGGAGTGCAAACCGGCCCGCTTTTGTCGGGCGCTGCTGGAACAGGGACGGCGTGACCTGGCCGAATCACGCCAGCCGTGGGCGGCCTTGCTGGATTTCCTGGAGGGTGAGCTGGCCTTTCGGCAGGGCGATTTCGCGACGGCCTGGGATTGGCATGAACGCGCCTGGGCCGGACGGCGGGACGCCCATCCCCGGTTGACAGCGGCGACCCATCTCTGGGCGCAGTGCCGCACCGCGTTCCGTCGCCGCGATCCAGTCGAGCTGGAACGTTTGACCCGGCTGCTGATCGAACTGCGCCCGAACTCAACCCTGGAACAGCAATTGGTCATGCGGGCGCAATGGCTGCACTGGCGGGCGCAATACGCCACCTCCGCTTCCCTTGCAGATTCCGCCCCCGTCGAACAGGCGCGAGCGTTCCTGACGGCTGTTGCCGGAGAACGCGAACCTCGTGATTTTGGCGCACGGCTGGAGGCGCTGCGGGTGTTGGCGCTGGCCGGCGACGGGGAATTCATTGACGCCTACTTGCACCGCTGTCCTCTACATCCCGACGCCTTTGAGACGGCACTCGGTTTGGGTGATCTGGCGCTCAGTCGGGCGCGGGCGACGCTGGGACAACCGGCAATCGATGATGACAGCGCAATGACTACCGAGATTATCGCGCTGGTCGCGCCAGATCACGGTCAAGCCTCGGTGCTGATCAACGAAGCGCAGCGTCGTTATCGGGAAGCGGGGCAATTTGCTGAAGAGCAGGACCGGCGTTTGGAAACCGGGTGGTACAGCCATACCGTCCAGCAACGACAAGCACTTCTCGAACTCACAACATCCCGCGTTCGATGATGAAATCGACGACCGACGCCAGTCCCTGCCGGGTTTTCAAATTGGTGAACGCGAACGGCCGGTCGCCGCGCATCCGGCGGGCGTCGCGCTCCATGACCTCCAGCGACGCCCCAACATAGGGCGCCAGGTCGATCTTGTTGATGACCAGCAAATCCGAGCGAGTGATGCCGGGGCCGCCCTTGCGGGGAATCTTGTCGCCCGCTGCCACGTCGATCACATAGATCGTCAGATCGGACAGTTCCGGGCTGAACGTGGCGCTGAGGTTATCGCCGCCGGACTCGACCAGCACCAGGTCTAGATCGGGGAAGCGCTCGCACAATTGCGCGACCGCCGCCAGATTCATCGAGGCGTCTTCCCGAATCGCCGTATGCGGACAACCGCCAGTTTCCACCCCGACGATCCGCTCCGGCTCCAGCGCCTGGGCACGGGTCAGAAACTGGGCGTCCTCATAGGTGTAAATATCGTTGGTGACGACCGCGATTTGATAGCGGTCGCGCAGCGCCTTGCACAAGGCTTCGACCAGCGCGGTTTTGCCCGAACCGACCGGCCCGCCCACGCCGACGCGCAATGGGGATTTGTTCATGGCGAATCTCTCCTGTGATCACGACCGGAACAGCCGCGAATACTGCGTTTCATGCAGCGCTCCGGCCAGCGCCAGTCCCGGCGTCGCCGCGCCAATGTCTTCATCCGGCAGCGCCAGCCCTTCCCGCACCGCATCGAGGAGTACTGGGCCGGCGCCGATCAATAAGCGCTGGCTGGCGGTTTGTCCGAGCGGAATCAGCCGGGTGGCGGCGGCGACCTGATTCTCGACCCAGGCCCAGGCGTAGCCCGCCGCTGCGTCCGACAACGCAATGTCCCATTTCACCGTCGCCAGGCTAAACAGCGTTGCGAAGCAAACCCGGGGCGCATTTCGCCACGGCGCTGCTTCCGCAATGCCCAGATCAGCCAACAACCGGGCCAGCGCCGCGCCAAGATGCTGATCTTCCCGCTGCAATTCCGCCGCCTCCCGCGAGGCGTATAGCCGGGCGTTCCAGTGATGGATTCCCGCCAAGTTCATGGTCTGCCATGCGGCATAGAGCCGGGCGAAAACCGGCAAATCCAGCCGGCGCAGGCTATGGCCGAGCAGGCCGAGAATCCAGTCACCGGCGCTGGCCTCATTCCGCACCCAGCCGCGATCTACGGCGCATTCCAATCCCTGAGAGTAGGCGTAGGCGCCGACCGGCAGGGCGGGACTACACAGTTGCAAAAGCCGCAGTAAGGCTTTGGAATCCACGCTAGGCCGGATGATGATGGTGATAGCCGTTGACTTCGCCATGCGCGCCGGCCTCCGGCTCGAACGGCGCTTGCTCGCAGATGACGTCTAATCCCAGTTCCCGCACCATCCGGTCCAGCACATGATCGTGAAGGTAGCGCAGCCAGCTTGCATCGATTTGCAACGGAACATGGCGATTGCCGAGATGATAGGCGGCGCGCGCCAGCAATCGGGAATCCTCCGTCCGGACCGTAGAAACACGCTCCGGCGCCGCGTGAACTTCGATCACCAGCCCCGTGGTCGTCCGCAGCCGGTCACCCCCGCGTAACACCGTGCCGCGCGGCAGGAACAGACCGACATCCACTCCATTGTCCAGCCAGGTTCGCAGCCGGCTTTTCTGACGCAATTCAAAAGGCAGGGTCAGCGTCGTTTCAGCCGGCAGCGCCTCGTGCAGGCGCTCAATAATCTGTAGTTCCACAGGTTCAACAGCATCCATGAGCAGCCTCTTGTGAATCAATGGGGTAACGGAATGTCACTTTGCTCCTATGGTTTTAGAACAAAAAATACCGTTGCGCCAGTGGCAACGCCCGGGCCGGCTCACAAGTAAGCAGCACGCCATCCGCCCGCACCTCGTAGGTCTGGGGATCCACTTCGATCATCGGCTGATAATCGTTGTGGATCAGGTCGCGTTTGCCAATCGTGCGGGTTTGGCACACCGCCGCCAGCATCCGGCGCAGGCCCAGCGCGTCCAGCGCCCCACTGTTCAGGGCCGCTTTGGAGACGAAGGTCAGACAGGTGGCGGCCAGCGCCCCGCCGAATGCGCCGAACATGGGCCGGTAATGCACCGGCTGCGGGGTGGGAATCGAGGCGTTGGCGTCGCCCATCGGCGCCGCGACGATGAAACCGCCTTTGATAATCAGCGATGGCTTGACGCCAAAGAAGGTCGGACGCCACAGTACGATATCCGCCAGTTTACCCACCTCCAGTGAACCAACCAGATGGCTGATGCCATGGGTCATCGCGGGATTAATGGTGTATTTGGCGATGTAGCGCTGGACCCGGAAATTATCGGCGCTGCCTGCTCCGCTCAGGGGCGAGGGCAATGGGCCGCGCTGCACTTTCATCTTGTGCGCAGTTTGCCAGGTGCGGGTAATGACCTCCCCCACCCGGCCCATGGCCTGGGAATCGGAAGAAATCATGGAAAACGCGCCGAGGTCATGCAGAATGTCCTCAGCGGCAATCGTTTCGCGGCGAATGCGCGAATCGGCGAACGCCACATCTTCGGGAATACCGGGGTCGAGATGGTGGCAGACCATCAGCATGTCCAGATGCTCATCCACCGTGTTGATTGTGTAGGGCCGGGTCGGATTGGTGGAAGAAGGCAGCACATTCGACTCGCCGCAGGCGCGGATGATGTCGGGGGCATGGCCGCCGCCCGCCCCTTCAGTATGATAGGTGTGAATGGTCCGGCCCTTGAAGGCGGCGAGAGTGTCTTCCACAAAGCCGGACTCGTTCAGCGTGTCGGTGTGAATCGCCACCTGCACGTCATAGTGTTCCGCCACGGCCAAACAATGATCAATGGCGGCGGGCGTGGTTCCCCAGTCCTCATGCAGTTTCAGACCCATGGCCCCGGCTTCGATCTGCTCCTCCAGCGCTGCCGGCTGGCTGGCGTTGCCCTTGCCGAGAAACCCAAGATTGACCGGCAAGCCTTCAGCGGCTTGCAACATCCGGCGCAGATGCCACGGGCCGGGCGTACAGGTCGTTGCATTCGTACCGGTCGCCGGCCCGGTGCCGCCGCCGAGCATCGTCGTGATGCCGGACATCAGCGCTTCCTCGACCTGTTGCGGGCAGATGAAATGGATATGGCTGTCGATGCCGCCGGCGGTGGCGATCAACCCTTCGCCGGCAATCGCCTCGGTGCCGGGGCCGATGATGATGTTGACTCCCGGCTGCACATCAGGATTGCCCGCCTTGCCGATGCCGCTGATCCGTCCGTCCTTGATGCCGATGTCGGCTTTGACGATGCCCCAGTGATCGACGATCAGGGCGTTGGTGATCACCGTATCGACCGCGCCGTCCGCTTGAGCGCGTTGCGACTGGCCCATGCCGTCGCGGATCACCTTGCCGCCGCCGAATTTGACCTCTTCGCCATAAAGGGCGTAATCCCGTTCCACCTCGATCCATAACTCGGTATCGCCGAGCCGCACCCGGTCGCCGACGGTCGGCCCATACATTTCGGCGTAAGCTCGACGGTCGATGCGGCTCATGGCTGCTTCTCCAGCGGACCCATGATCTCGGCGCGGAAGCCGTAGACTTCCCGTGCGCCAGCGTAATCCACCAGCTCCACCTCGCGTTCCTGACCGGGTTCAAAGCGCACCGCTGTTCCTGCTGGAATATCCAGCCGGCAGCCCCGCGCCAGCGCCCGGTCAAAGCGCAGGGCGGGATTAGTTTCGGCAAAGTGGTAATGCGAGCCGACCTGAATCGGCCGGTCGCCGGTATTGGCGACGGTCAGCCGGGTGAGGCGGCGACCGGCGTTGAGTTCGAGATCGCCTGCGACAATGATCATTTCGCCGGGAATCATGGGCTGCTCCTCAAGGAATCGGGTGATGAACCGTGACCAGCTTGGTGCCGTCCGGGAAGGTGGCCTCGATCTGCACTTCGGGAATCAT
>CAZDVY010000069.1:0-14091 GCA_964508935.1 uncultured Candidatus Competibacteraceae bacterium
GGTAGCCGACGGCTTCCAGCAGATTGGCGACGGTCGCGCCAAACGCAGCGCCGCGGCCATGGCCGACATGCAGCGGCCCGGTGGGATTGGCGGACACGAATTCCACCTGTACCCGTTGATCGTTGCCCAGTTTGCTCCGGCCAAAGCGCTCGCCGCGTTCCAGAATTTCGCCCACGACGGCTTGATAGGCGGCAGGCGCCAGAAAGAAGTTGATGAAACCCGGTCCGGCCACTTCGACTTTGACGACCTGGTGGGAAGCCGGCAGGGCGGCGACAATCTGTTCGGCCAGTTCGCGGGGTTTGCGGCGGGCGGTTTTCGCCAACACCAGGGCGATCGTGGAAGCGAAGTCGCCATGCGCCCGGTCGCGGGTGCGCTCCAGCGGGATGGCTGGCCGTTCAGTGTCAGGCAGCCACCCTTCCTGCTGAAGGGGTTGCAGGGCTTGAGCGATAAGGTTTTGCAGATGCGTTTTCAAGGGAAAGCCTCTTGTGGGGTTTTCCGGTTAGCTGATCATGCCCAGCTTGAAGTGGTAGGTAATGAATTTCTTGAATTCGTTGACGATTTTGAATGAATCACGAAGCAGCTCCCGTTCCAGCTTGTTTAGCTCCTTGGGATTGAGGTAATTGTCTTGCGGCAGACCCTGCTGGATTTTGTTCAGGCCGGCCTTGACCCGCAGGGTGGAAAGATAAGTGAAAACCTCAATCAATTCCGTGCCGAAGGATGAACGGAACAGGTTGCGCTGACTCAGCGCCATGATGCGGTCGACCGTGTTGGTCTGCGGCAGGCGGTATTCCAGCGCCAGACTGCGGATGCCATGCACAATCGGGAAGATACCGCCTTTTTTCAGATCCAGTTCGTCGCGATGCTTCTCGACGACGAAATTGGTGAAGAAGCCCAGCGGTGTTTCAAAGGCGACCGTGGCCTTAGCGAACTGGGCGTAGAAGGCGCGATGATCACCCAGCAAGCGGTACATGTGATCCTTGACATGGCGGAGCAGATTATCATCGCCGGCGACCGCCATAGCGTCGAAGAAGATGGCGAATTGCAGGAAGGAATCCTGGGTCGGATGGACGATCCACTGGAACAGTTCGTCTTTGAAAGCTGCAACCGATTTGGTCCAGTACGGATTGGACACCATGATGTTGCCAGGACAGCGCGGATAGCCAAAGTCGATCAGGCAATCGGTGAACGCGCTGGTGATCTGCGCCAGGTCCGGGTTCTCGAAGCCGTCGCGGAGAATCAGGGCATTGTCCTGGTCGGTTTTGAGAACCTGCTCCTCGCGTCCCTCGCTGCCCATCACCAGCAGACAGGCGTCCGCTAACAGGCCGGGCGGGACCAGCAGATCAAAGATTTTGCGCAGCAGTTTTTTGTTCAGCTCTGACACCAACTGCATGATGTAGCGAATCTTGATGCCCTTGGCGTGCAGATCGCGAATCACGTTGACCAGATCCTGGCTGGCCCATTTCAGGTCTTCCCGGGACTGCGCCCGTTCGATTTGCAGAGCGATCAGGTGCGAGTGATTGGACAGGTAACTGAGCAGATCGATATGTTCGAGAACGCCATGCAGGGTGCGGCCTTCGCGGATCACCAGCCGGTTGATGTTGTAGTGGGTCATGCGCAGCAGGGCGTTGAACAGAAAATCATCCGGCGCCATGTCGATCAATTCGTAGGTCGCCAGCGGTCCGACCGGTTCATCGACCGACCGTCGCTGGATGATCGCGGCTTCGCGTAAATCAGTAGCGGTCACGATGCCGAGTTCATCGCCGTCCTGCACCAACACCGAATTGGTTTTATGCGCCTTCATCGCCAGGGCGGCTTCGTGAATCGAACTGCTGGCGTCCACAAACACCGGCGGATGAATATAGGCGTCCTGAATTTTGGCCAGGGTGAAGGATGATAAATCCCGGCTATCCCCGGTCTCGCGCAGCGTGGCGAGCCGCTGGGAAATCTTCTGGTGGTAAAACATCGCCAACGCAGAATGGCTCTGTACCGCGCGCAGGAATGCGGGCCGTGGCAAGAGAAAACAGCGGGTGGGTTCACTGACCACGAAACTGTGTTTGCTGGCGCCTTCCAGCAGGGCGTGAGCATCGAAAGCGTCCTCGGCGGCGTACAGAGAAATGATGCACCACAGCGGACTGCCGGGCGGGATGGCTGCGTCAGGACCCAGGACGGAAGGGTCGCCGTCCACTTCATAAACCGCGCCTTCAATGATCAGGTAGAGGCATGCAGGGGTTTCACCGGCCTTCACCAGCACCTCGCCGGCTGGATAGTCGTCGATGGTCAATTCCCTGGCGATCGGCTCCAATTCCGCGGCGGAGAGCCGATTGAAGGGAGGCAGACGAGCGAGAAAAGCGGTTTGATCCGGAGTGGTCACGACGATTCGATCCTGAAGGTCAAATACCAATGAAGAACCCCTTCGCGGCAGGCGCCGGAAGGGGTTTTATCTTAGCAGGATTCAGACCGGCCGGGGGTTGCTATCTACTGGCAATCTCCCCAACGGGTCGTGGATCGCTTAGTGGCTGGCTGCGCCCTCGGCGCCGATGCCGGTTTGGCAACGCACATCCTGCGCTTCGAAGGATTCACATTCCCGCTTGCCCTGCTCGCTGCTGTCCATGATCGAGCCGATCCAGATGCCCAGGAAAGCGATGATCATCGAGAACAGCGCCGGATTCTTGAACGGGAAGATCGCTTCAGCGTTGCCCAGCACGTCCTTCCACACGGTCGGGCCGAGAATGACGAACAGAGTCGAAGTGACCAAACCCAGCCAGCCGCCCAGCAGCGCACCCTTGGTGGTCATCTTGCCGTAGTAAATCGACATGATCAGGATCGGGAAGTTGGCGCTGGCCGCTACGGCGAAGGTCAGGCCGACCAGATAAGCGACGTTTTGCTGCTCGAAGGCGATGCCCAGCAGAATGGCGATAATGCCCAGCACCACCGTGGCAATCTTGGACACCCGCACTTCGTGCTGTTCGTCCACATTGCCGTGCGCCCACACGTTGGCGTACAGGTCATGCGAAATGGCGGAAGCGCCGGCCAGAGTCAGGCCGGAGACCACCGCCAGAATGGTGGCGAAGGCGACCGCCGAGATGAAGCCGAGCAACAGGTTGCCACCCACCGCCGAGGCCAATTGCACCGCCGCCATGTTCTGGCCGCCCTTGAGCGCCAGCGCGCCGGTCTTCGGATCAGTGACCATGTAGCCTGAAGTCTCCGGCATCAGCAGCACGATGGCGCCGAAACCGATCAGGAAGGTCAGGATGTAGAAATAGCCGATGAAGCCGGTGGCGTAGAACACCGACTTGCGGGCTTCGGTGGCGTTGGGGACGGTGAAGAAGCGCATCAGGATATGGGGCAGGCCGGCGGTGCCGAACATCAGCGCCAGGCCGAGCGAGATGGCTTCAATGGGACTGGTGACCAGGACGCCGGGTCGCATAAGGGCGTCTTTCTTGGCGTGGATCTCGGTCGCCTTGCGGAACAGCGCCTCGGGAGCCCAGCTACCCTCAGTGGCGATGTGTAAGGCGCCGAAAGCAATAAAGGTCGCACCGGATAACAAGAGTACGGCCTTGATGATCTGCACCCAGGTGGTGGCCAGCATCCCACCGAAAGTCACGTACAGGATGATCAGGATACCGACGATGGTCACCGCATAAACGTAATCCAGACCGAACAATACCTGGATCAGTTTGCCCGCGCCCACCATCTGGCCGATCAGGTACAGCACCACCACCACCAGCGAGCCGGTGGCGGCCATGGTGCGCATCGGCACCCGCTGGAAACGATAGGACACCACGTCGGCGTAGGTGTACTTGCCGAGATTGCGGAGCTGTTCAGCCATCAGGAACATGATGATCGGCCAACCGACCAGCCAGCCCACCGAGTAGATCAGGCCGTCGTAGCCGTTGATGAACACCAGGCCGGAGATGCCCAGGAACGACGCGGCGGACATGTAGTCGCCGGCGATGGCCAGGCCGTTCTGGAAACCGGTGATGCCGCCGCCGGCGGCGTAGAAATCCTTGGCGGTCTTGGTGCGCTGCGCCGCCCAGTAGGTGATGCCCAGGGTGCCGGCGACGAAGACCAAAAACATGACGATGGCGGGAATGTTGACCGCCTGCTTTTTGACTTCCCCCATATCGCCGGCAGCCAGCGCTGCGCCGGCGACGAGGCTCAGGACGATAGCCGTCAGTGCATTTTGCCAGAGTCTCATAGCACCTCCTCCTTGATTTCGGCGGTTAGGCGGTCGAACTCGGAATTGGCGCGGGAGACATAGATACCGGTCAGGATAAAGGCGCTGATAATTACGCCCAGACCGATGGGAATGCCGACAGTCGTGATGGAACCTTCCCACAGGGATTGGGAGAGGAATTCCTTGTTGAAGGCGATGATCAGGATGAAGCCGTAGTAGATCAACAGCATGACGATCGCCAATATCCAGGCGAACTTGGCTCGTTTAGATACCAGTTCGTGGTATTTCGGGTTACTTTTTATGGCGTGCACCAAGTCTTGTTGCATCGTTATATCCCATAAGTGGCGGTGGATTGGATGGCAGGCGCTCGTGAATGGACCGAAAAGCCCTCAATCCGGCCACCGCGGTCGGCAGGTTCCGAATCGCTGGCTGGGAACGGTTCATTTCCGACTCCCCCTCACTTTAGTAGTTTGCTTGGTTGCGGGAAAGCGCCGCAAGCCTTCGAATTCTAGCTGCATCCGGCGTCAAGTAAAGGTCTTGCGGTTCACTTATTTTTTAATAGGTTGAAATTATTACAGTCCATTTCGACAAGAATGGTCTCGATTATGAGACAATAAAACCTCAGTACAGCTCTAGTGGATCTACATCCAGCGACCAGCGTACCTGGCGATCCTGGCGATCTGCCCATAACAGCACAGTCCAGTGATCGAGAAAGCGGTGCAAATCCTGGCGTTGTGTGGCCTGTACGAGCAGATGCGCCCGATAGCGACCGGCGCGGCGCTCCATTGGTGCGGGCGCTGGCCCCAGCACTTCCAATCCGTCTGCGAACGGTTCGGCCAGCGCCAGCGCCTTGCGCAGAAATGCGGTCGCCCGTTCCGGGTCAACCGCATCGGCCCGTAGCAGGGCCTGATAAGCGAACGGGGGCAGCAAAGCCGCCTGCCGCTCGGCGAGCGCTTCCACAGCGAAGGCGGGATAACCCCGCGAGACCAGAGTGCGTAACAGTGGATGGTCGGGATGATGGGTCTGGATAATCACCGTCCCCGGTTTTTCCGCCCGCCCGGCCCGCCCGGCGACTTGCAGAATCAGTTGCGCCATCCGTTCACTGGCGCGAAAGTCGATGCCATAGAGTCCCTGGTCGGCGTCGACAATCCCGACCAGGGTTACGTCGGGAAAGTGATGGCCCTTGGCCAGCATCTGGGTGCCGACCAGCAGTCGGCGACCGCCAGCCTGAATGCCCGCCAGCAGGGTTTCCAGACTACCGCGCCGACGGGTGCTGTCGCGGTCCATGCGGGTGAGGCTAACTTCGGGAAATTCCTGGCGAAGCGCCGTTTCCAGCCGTTCGGTACCCTGGCCGAAACCACGCAGATCGACACTGCCACATTGCGGACAGGCCGTATCGACCGCCCGGTGATCACCGCAATGGTGGCAGATCAGGCGTTGGCGGCGCAGATGCAGGGTCATGCGGGCGTCGCAATGCCGACACTGGCTCACCCAGCCGCATTCATGGCAAAGCAGGACCGGCGAAAATCCACGGCGGTTGAGAAACAGCAGCACCTGCTCGTCCCGATCCAGATGAGCGCGGATACGTTCCAGCAACAGTGGCGACAACCCCTCGCGCATCGGCTGACGGCGCACATCCAGAACATGAATCGGGGACTCTGCGCCACCGCCCACCCGTTCCGGCAACTGGAGCAACTGGTAACGGCCACATCGGGCGTTATGGCAACTTTCCAGCGCCGGGGTTGCGGAACCCAGCACCACCGGAACGCCCAGTTGTTGACCTCGAACGATGGCCAGATCGCGGGCATGATAGCGAAAACCATCCTGCTGCTTGAAAGACGGATCGTGTTCTTCATCGATGATCAGAATGCCCGGAGCCTGCAGTGGCGCAAAGACTGCTGAACGGGTGCCGACCACCACCCGAGCGCGACCTTCGCGCGCCATCAGCCAGGCCTTGAGCCGTTCTTCATCGCTCAGGCCGGAGTGCGACACGGCCAGCGGCCCCGGCAACCGTTCCCGGAACCGGGCCAGCAACTGCGGGGTCAGGCCGATTTCCGGGGTCAGCACCAGCGCTTGCCGACCTTGCGCCAGCACGGCTTCGATCACTCGCAGGTAGACCTCGGTTTTACCGCTGCCGGTAACACCCTCCAGCAGGAAGACCTGAAACCGGTCCAAGGCGGCGGAAACAGCGGCGACCGCTTCAGCCTGGGCAGCGTTCAATACGGGCGGCGGGCAAGCAGCGAACGAGACAGGAACGCCTTCTAGCGCTGCACGCTGCTCCACCCAGCCCTTACCCTGCAACGTGCGCAAAGTGGCAGTGCTGTGGCTGACAACCGGGCGCAGGGTTTCAGGTTCAGCACCTTCCGGACACTGCGCCAGATAGTCCAGCATCCGCCACTGCACTGGAGCGCGGCGCAGGCTGTCGTCAGCGAGCGCCGCCCGACCAGCGGCGGTGATACGCCACAGCGGAGCAGGCTTGGGCGCGGTCGCCGGTTCGCCTTGGCGCAACAGGACCGGCAACGCGGTCGTGAACACTTCGCCGGGAGGATGATGGTGGTAACGCTGCGCCCACCGGATCAACGCCAACACATCCGGCGGCAGCAGCGCTACGTTATCGAGAATGGCTAACGCGGGCCGCAGGCTGGCAATATCCAGCGATGTGTCAGCACTCAACGCCACCAGGAAACCGATGACCTGTTGCCGCCCGAAGGGAACCTGGACCCGCATACCCGGTTGCAAGGTCGCAGGATTGCAGTCCGGTGGAGGCAGGTAGTCGAAGGTCTGGTACAGGCGCGAGGGCACAGCAATGCGCAGAATCAAGGCGATTTCCTGAAAAGAATATACCTGTAGGTCGGGCACAGGAGGTGCCCGACATGCGCGTTGTCGGGCAACGCTCCGCTTTTGCCCGACCTACCGTTCTGGGATAGCCTTTTGTGGAAATCACCCAAGCGTACAGCTCACTCCCCTCCCCACGTCGGGAGAGAGGTCAGGAAGAGGGACTATTAGCCGCCAGCGCGGAAGGCCCCGAGCTTGCCGCCCTGGTCCTGAACAAATACGATATCGCCTGCAACGACTGGCGGCGCAATGATGGCTTTGCTGGCAGCGCGAATCCGACCGACGATGCGGCCATCCTCCTTGCGCAACCAGTGCAGATATCCTTCGAAATCGCCGACGATCACATGATCGGTCGTTGCCGCCGGAGCAGACAGCCGGCGTCCGGTCATTTCCGGCTGTTTCCAGAACGTCCCGCCGGTGGCGCGATCCAGGGCCAGTACCGCGTCAGCGTCATCGCTGACATAGACCTGCCGGGCGTCTACGTCCAGCCCAGCGTGACTGGAAAGGTCCCGACTCCAGACCAGGTTGCCGTCGCGCATATTGATCGCGGCTACGTTGCCATGATAGGCGGCCAGATACAGCGTGTCGCCAAAGGCTTTAGGTTCCGAATCGATGTCGATCAGCCGTTCGATCTCGGTGCGGCCACGCGGCGCGGCGATGGTCTTCTCGGTCAGCGGCAAACCTTTGGCCAGGGACAATACCAACAGTTTGCCGCTGTCGAGTCCGGCGATCATCAGATCACGGGTCATCAACGGCGGGGCGTTGCCGCGCAGGCTGAGGGCGGGCATGGCGTGGGTATAAACCCAGCGCTGCTCCCCGGAACGGCTGTCAAGGCCGGTAAATTTGCCATCGATGGTGCGAACGACCACGACGCCGCTGGCGGCGCGCGGCGGCGCCAGTACTTCGCTGGATACCCGGGCGCGCCAGGCTTCCTGACCGTTGTCCTGGCGCAGGGCGATGACTTCACCTTTGCGGGTTCCGACCAGGACCAGGCCATCGTCGCTGACGCCTACGCCACCAGAGATCGGCAATCGGGTGGCGATTTCCCACTGTCGCTGTCCGCTGAGAGCGTCGAGGGCAACGACCATGCCATCGTGACTGGCGGCGTAGACCCGTCCATTGGTCAGGGCGGGAATCAGGCGGATAAACTGGTCGTCAGCGCCAGCACCCACCCGGGTTTCCCAGAGTTGCCGGACGCTGATCGGCTGGGCGACAGGCTTCAGTTCAGCGGGAGGCGTCGAGTTGTCGGAACCGCCGAACCAGCCGCCGATGGTGCTGCAACCGGCGCTCAGGATCAGGATCAAAATGAACAGAGGAGCAGTGCGGCGGATCATGACGGCGGGTCCGATGCAGGGGGAGCAGGGGAGGCCGGTTCGGTTGGCGCCGCCGGGGCATCATCATCCGGGGCTGCTTCAGGAGCCTTGGCCGGCGTTTCGGAAGCAGCGGCGGGTGGAGTCTCGGCGGGCGCTTCAGATGCTGCTGCAGGAGCGGGTGGAGGAACCGTTGCTGTAGCGGACTCAGCCGGTGGTGGAGCCGGTGCGGCGATTACCGTATCGGCAGTGGGCGGCGCCAGATTGTCGAGCTTGATTCGCAACAACGGGCTGGCGCCGCCTGTCGCCAGCGCCGCCGCATAAGCGGTTCGCGCTTTGGCGGGGTCGTTACCGGCCAGAGCAAGATCGCCTTGCAGTTCCTCGCGTTCGGTGGTCAAGCTGGCTGTGCTCACTCGCGCTAATAACTTTTCCGCTTCGGCCAACTGGCCAGCGGCGAATAGCACCCGCACTAGCCGCAGCCGGGCGATATCCTGGAGTTCAGCCAGTTTGGCGTGATCGATGACCCATTGCAATTGCTGAATGGCCGTCGCCTGATCGCCGTTGTCCACCGCCAGTTTGGCCAACTGTAGCGTCGCCAGCGCGGCATAGGTGGAATTGGGGAAATCGGCCAGCAATTTCTGACCCCGCTGACGGGCCTGACCAGCATCCGGCTTTTCCACAGCCTCAATAAAGGCGTCGTAAGCCAGCGAGGCTTGCTCTGCCCGGGTATCGCGGTGGGAGACCCAGTAGCGCCAGCCAAAGATCGCAACGACGCCCAGCACAATGCCAAAGATGATGCTGACGCCGTTTTCCTGCCACCATTTTTTCAGATCTTCGACGCGTTCGTCGTCGGTGTATTGCTCCATCAGCTTGTCTTCTCCAACTAACTTTCCTCTCTCCTTGAGGGTGAGGGTTTGAGGGTGAGGGATTCAGGGAGGGGGTGAGCAGCCTCAGGAAACTTCCCCCAGCGCCGCTGCACACAACCAGGCAGCAGCCTGGTCCTGTGGCAGGGTGATTTGTGGGCTTTGGGCTTCGCGCAATGGCTTGATCGCGACCGTACCCGCATTCACCTCATCCTCGCCGAGGATCAGCGCGAATCGGGCGCCGCTGTGATCCGCACGGCGGAACTGGGCCTTGAATCCGCCGCCACCGCAATTCATTCGCAATCGTAGCACCGGGCCGGCATCACGCAGCCGTTCAGCCAGCGCCAGCGCGGCGCGTTGCGCAGCGTCGCCGACAGCGATCAGATAAGCGTGAGGGGCGTTACTAACACCGGGCAGACCTGCAGCCGCCAGCATGGCGACCAGTCGCTCCAGGCCCATGGCGAAGCCGATGCCGCCGGTCGCCGATCCGCCGAGCTGTTCAATCAATCCGTCGTAACGGCCACCCGCACAGATCGTGCCTTGCGCGCCGAGGGTGTCAGTGACCCATTCAAAAACCGTCTGGCTGTAGTAATCCAGTCCCCGCACCAGCCGGGGATTGATGGCATAGGCGATGCCTGCACGATCCAGCAAGTCCTGCAACGCGGCGAAATGCGTCTGGGATTCTTTGTCGAGATGATCCAGCAGCGAGGGTGCTTCCGCGATCACCGATTGCATCGCGGGATGCTTGCTGTCCAGGATCCGCAGAGGATTGGTCTGCAACCGCCGCAGGCTGTCCTCATCGAGTTCGCCCTGGCGCGTGGTGAAATAGGCGACCAGTTGTTCCCGGTAGGCGGCGCGGGCGGTGCTGGAACCCAATGAGTTGAGTTGCAGGGCTACGTCACGAATCCCCAGCCGTCGCCACAGCCGGGCAGTCAGGCTGATCAGTTCGGCGTCAATGTCAGGCCCCGCCATGCCGTAAGCCTCAGCGCCGATCTGGTGAAACTGGCGGTAACGGCCCTTCTGGGGTTTTTCGTAACGGAACATCGGGCCGCTATACCACAGCCGCTGGGTCTGATGATGCAGCAGACCGTGCTCAATGCAAGCGCGGACGCAACCGGCCGTGCCTTCTGGGCGCAGCGTCAGGCTTTCGCCGTTGCGATCAGCGAAGGTGTACATCTCTTTTTCGACGATGTCGGTCACCTCGCCGATAGAGCGGGCGAACAGTTCGGTTTTCTCCACCAGCGGCAGACGAATTTCCTGATAACCGTAAGCGGCCAGCACCTCACGCGCCGTGGTTTCCAGCGCTTGCCACAAGGCCGATTCGGCAGGCAGGATATCGTTCATGCCCCGAATGGCTTGAAACGACGTGGCCATCTTATTCCCGGTCCAAAGTAAAGCGGCTGACCGTACCGCGCCGGGGGACATAGATCGTAGTGTCAACCAGTCGGTCGTCCAGAATAATGCGGGCGGCGGGCGCATTGCCCAGCGTGACCTTGAAGGGGACCGGGCCAGACAAGGTGTGTGTCGTATTGGCTTTCATCAAACCGCTCGTCAGCACGTTGCCCTGGGCGTCCTTGATTTCCACCCAACAATCGTTGCTGAATTCCAACAGCAGCTTAGCCTCACCATTTTCGTCGGTCGCCGCACCGGAATCACTGGTCCGCACGGCGAAGGGAACCGATGAAGCCGTGGCGGGTTGCACCCCGGACACTGACAACATCGGCGCAGGATCGGGCGAAGCCGTAAAGACCACGGATGCTGGAGCCGGCGCGAGGGTGGCGACATCCGGTGGAGCCGATACGGCTGAAGGTGTCGCCGGAGAGGTTTCACTGGGGAGCGCTGCAACCGGCGTTGAATGAGCGGCTTCTCCCGATTGGGACTGGAACGGATATTGAGTTTGAGTGGTGGCGTTCGCCAGATCGCGGACGGCCTGGCTCCCTTCATCTGGTTTGTCGCCCGACCACAACCCGGCCAGCCGGCCTGGATCCAGGTCTGGCAGATGCTGGATGGCGGTCCAGCCGATGCCCGCCAGCAACGCCAGGTACACCAGGCCGCGCAGATCGCGCGCCCGGGTTTGGCGGCGGAGCGGATGCACGACTTTCAGCGGCGGCGGCTCCTGGCTGGAATGGGTTTGCTGCCGGAAACGCTCCAGCACCTCATGATCTGGCATATCCAGCAAGCGGGCGTAGCGGCTGAGATAGCCGCGCACAAATACCGGTGGCCCCAGTCGGGCGAAATCATCCGCCTCGATGGCTTGCACGATGGCGGGATTGAGCATGAGATGACGGGCTGCTTCATGAGGTTCGAGACCATAGTGGTTGCGAACTTGGGCAAACCAGGCGCCCAACGATTCAGCGTGGACGCCGGGGGTTTCTGGGGTGAAATCGGTAGCGATCTCGTTGGGCATGATCTATTCCGGCTGTTTCAGGCGACGGGCTTCATCAGAATTCGGAAACTGCGCAACCAGGACTGCTTTATAGTCCCGGTGCAGCAGGGGGTCACCTTCCTGAGAGGATTCAATGGTGATACCCAGCCACAGGCTTTGCAGCGTGGGACGGCTTTGGCTGTGATAGCGTTGCAGGAAAGCGCGGGCCTGCAGTGTCTTGCCCTGCGTCTGGCTGAGTCGGGCCATTTCAAACAGGGCGCTGGTGTTGTTGGGATTGATCTCCAGCGCCTGACGCAACCAGGTTTCCGCCTGGGCTGGATCATTACGCTGGCGGGCACACAGGGCCAAGCCAGTGTAGCCATCGGAGGCGCTGGCGCCGGCGTTAGCCGGATCAGCGATGATTCTTTGAAATTCACTTTCGCCTTCAGCGGTGCGCACCGGTTCCCGTAAACACAGGAACCGCGCATAGTTCAGCCGCGCCAGGGTGTAATCAGGTTTCAGGTCGATAGCCTTTTTGTAATGGGCTTCAGCCGGACTGTACTCGCGGATTTCTTCATAAAGTACGGCGATGGCGTTATGGGCTTCCGGGTAATTGTCCTTGAATTGCAGCGCCTTGAGCAGTTTTTCCGTGGCGACTTCGAAATGGCCGGATTGCATATAGCCAATGCCCAGTTTGAAATTGGCCTCGGCGACATTGTCATTGAATTCCTGTTCCCTGGTGCTGGCGCAAGCGCCCAGCAGCAAGGCCAGAAACAGGGTGAGCGCAGGATAGATAGAGTGCCGCATGATAGTTCTCCCTTAGCCGACCGCAAGCGGCGCGGCGCATTCCAGCCGGCGGCCACGAGCCTGCACCTGCCCAGCCAGTTGACCGCAGGCGGCGGCAATGTCGTCACCCCGGGTCTTGCGCGTTACCACCGTCAGATCGTGAGCCATCAACACTGCGTGAAAACGGGAGATCGTGTCCGGAGCAGAGCGCCGGTAACGGGTATTCGGAAACGGGTTGAACGGAATCAGGTTGACCTTGGATGGAATATCGCGGATTAGCGCCGCCAGCGCCCGGGCGTGTTGCTCGGAGTCATTGACGCCCTCCAGCAGCACATATTCCCAGGTGATGCAGCGATGCGGTTTGTCCGCAATGTAGTTTTTGCAAGCCGCCAGCAGTTCGGCCAGTGGATATTTGCGATTCAGCGGCACCAGTTCGCTGCGCAACGCATCCGTCGGCGCGTGCAGGGAAACGGCCAGGCTGATGTCGGAGACTTCCCGCAACCGGTAGAGCGCCGGGACGACGCCCGCCGTGCTCAGCGTAACCCGGCGCTTGGAAATGCCGAAGGCCAGATCGTCCTGCATCAAGTCGGTCGCTTTCACCACATTGGCAAAATTCAGCAGTGGCTCGCCCATGCCCATCAGCACGATGTTGGTGATCATCCGGTCGCCGTTGCGCCGGTCGCCGAGTAACCGGCTGGCCTGCCAAACCTGACCGATGATTTCCGCAACGGTGAGATTGCGATTGAAACCCTGTTGGGCGGTCGCGCAGAATGAGCAGTCCAACGGGCAGCCGATTTGCGAAGACACGCACAGGGTGCCGCGATCCGGTTCAGGAATGAACACCGTTTCGATGCCGTTGCCGCTGTCCAGGCGAATCAGCCATTTGTGAGAGCCGTCGCGTGACGCTTGGTCCAGCGCTACTTCGGGTAAGCGAATTTCGGCGCAATCGGTCAGCCGTTCCCGCAGCGCCTTGCTGAGATTGGTCATGGCGGCGAAGTCGATGATCCGCTCATGATAAATCCACTTCATGACCTGCGTGGCGCGGAAGGGTTTTTCGCCGAGCGCGACGAAGAACGCTTCCAGATCGTGGCGATCCAGATCAAGCAGATTGATCTTGCCAGCAGTGGCCGTCACAACAGTCGCCCCAGTAAATGCACCGCCAACCCTTAAAAGGTTCGCGGGCAGAGGCCGTCCTGGCCGAAAAAGAAAGCGATTTCGACCACAGCGGTCTCTGGTGCATCCGAGCCATGCACAGCGTTGCGGGTGATGCTTTCGGCGAAATCGGCGCGGATGGTGCCAGGAGCCGCTTTATGAGGGTCGGTGGCGCCCATGATTTCACGGTTGCGGGCGATGGCGTCCTCGCCTTCCAGTACCTGAACCAGCACCGGTCCGGACGTCATGTAGTCAACCAGCGCCGGGTAGAAGGGACGACCGCGATGGATTTCGTAGAAACGCTCGGCTTGATCGCGACTCAGATGGAGCATGCGGGCAGCGATGATACGCAAGCCCTGGTCCTCGAAACGGCGATCAATCTGGCCGATGACGTTCTTGGCGACCGCGTCGGGTTTGATGATGGACAGGGTGCGTTCAACGGCCATGCAGGACTCCAGGTGACATTCAGGACGATAAAAACAGGGATTGGCATAACGGGATGAACCCGACGGGATGTCGGGCTGGCAAGAGAAGTTTAGCGATATTTAGGGGATGCCGGCAATGTATTCACCGGGTTTGAAACAATTAGACCATTTTTTTTAG
>CAZDVY010000070.1:0-13794 GCA_964508935.1 uncultured Candidatus Competibacteraceae bacterium
GTCACCCCGGAATAGAAGCGGTTCATCAAATCCTTGATGATGTCGGTGTAGGGATCGATCAAATCCGGGTCAATAGTGAAGTTGTCATAATTGACTACTGCGTAGGTTTTGCGGCCCAGTGGCGTGAGATGTTTCGTCACCTCCCGGCGAATGGCTTCGGCGTCGTCCAGCGTCTTGATCTCATAGCCTTCCAGATTGATGAAGAACAAATCTTCTTCAGTGTCGTAGGTAAAGCGGTCTTCGACGGGGAGCCGCAGCAGCGCCCGGCGTAGACCCATGGATTCGACCTGGAAAATGCGCGCATCCATTAACCGGGGTGGCTGTTTCAGCACCGGGGGGAAAGCCATCTGCGCCAGAATGTCCCGCTGCAAGTCGATGCCAGGGGCGATTTCCATGAGTTCCATGCCATCGCGGGTGAGCTGGAATACGCAGCGCTCGGTGACATACAACACCGACTGACCTTTGGCGACCGCGTGGGAACCGCTGAAGGTGCGATGTTCAACTTCTTCAATGAATTTGCGGCCCTGGCCCGGCCGGACGATGCGCAACTGACCATTTTCCACCGCCACTTCGCCGCCGGCCAGGAAGGTGCCGACAAACACCACCCGCTTGGCGTTCTGGCTGATATTGATGAAACCACCCGCGCCGGCCAGCTTGCTGCCAAACTTGCTGACATTGACATTACCTTGCCGATCGACCTGCGCCATGCCGAGAAAGGCGATATCCAGGCCGCCACCGTCGTAGAAATCAAACTGCGAAGGCTGGTCGATAATCGCCTGGGTGTTGCTGGCCGCGCCGAAATTCAGGCCGCCAGCGGGAATACCGCCCAGCACGCCCGGCTCGGCGGTCAGCGTCATCAGATCGATGGTTTTCTCTTCATTGGCGACGTTGGCGATGCCTTCCGGCATGCCGATGCCGAGATTAACCACGCTGTTGGGCAGGATTTCAAAGGCGGCGCGGCGGGCGATGACCTTGCGCTCGGACAGTGGCATTGGCGAAATCGATTGCAGCGGTACGCGAATTTCGCCGCTGAAGGCCGGATTGTAAGGCGTAATAAAAGTCTGCCAGTGATATTCCGGCGGTGCGACCACCACGCAGTCCACCAGAACACCGGGAATTTTGACATTGCGCGGATGCAGACTGCCGCGCTCGGCCAACCGCTCGACCTGGACGATGACCACGCCGCCGGAATTGTGTACGGCGGTGGCAATCGCCAGCACTTCCAGGGTCAGGGCTTCGCGCTCCATCGAGATGTTGCCGTCCGGGTCGGCGGTGGTGCCGCGAATCAGCGCGACATGCAGCGGAAACGCCTTATAGAACAAATACTCCTGGCCGCCAATCGTCATCACTTCGACGATATCCTTGGTGGTCAGCGCATTCATCTTGCCGCCGCCGAAGCGCGGATCGACGAAGGTGCCCAGACCGACCGGACTGATCGTGCCGGGCTTATGGGCGGCGATATCGCGGAACAGATGGGAGATCACGCCCTGTGGCAGGTTGTAAGCTTCTATTTTGCCAGCGATGGCCAGTTGGCCGAGCTTGGGCACCAGACCCCAATGACCGCCGATCACCCGCCTGATCAGCCCTTCATGACCGAGACGGTTCAATCCCCGTTCCTGGCCATCGCCCTGACCGGCGGCGTAAACCAGCGTCAACTTGCGCGGCTGGCCGGTTTCGAGAAAGCGGTTTTCCAAGGCAACGGCCAGATATTCGGCGAACCCGATGCCGACGAAACCGCCGGTCACGACGGAATCGCCATCGCGGATGAGCCGTACCGCTTCGTCAGCGGTGACGATCTTGCCCTTGCGGGTGAAGGGCTGAGAGGATAACAGAGGATGAGGATGAGAGGTGGGCATGGATGCTCCAAAGTGGGTCGGGCTTCAAATTACCCGTTCAGGGCTGAGTTCGTGCATTCTGTGCTCCAAAGGGACGCGCTAATTTTAGCCCGGCAACGGAGTGTCTAATGTGTTTCCCGATCCAGCCGCGCCGCCATCTCCTGCAATTCCGGGGCGATTTCTACGGGGTAAGGCGGCTCATTCCGGTTAGCGCGTAGCGTGGACGGCAGCGCCGCCAGTTGTTGCTGCACCCGCTCGCGAATCGCGCTCAGCGGTTCCGGCAACGCCAGCCGCTGGCCCTCACGCATGACTGGCTGGAGCAGCGGCTCGCCCGGTTGTGGCGCGTCTTCCAGGCCGAGACCGTCGCTCATGAACGCTCCATCGTCCGTCATGCGCCGGTAAATCTGCTTGCGGCCCGGCCAGGTGGCCTTGCCCTCCGAACGCTTGCGGCGGGGTTTGCCGGCGTATTCTTGCAATTTGTACACCATATCCAGGGTCGGCGCATCCGTGGATGCATCCAGCCGGGTGCCGATGCCGAAGCCATCAAACGGCGCACCGACCGCCAACAGCTCAGCGATGCGCCGTTCATCCAGATCGCCACTACCGAGGATCGTCACCTGGCGAAGACCACCTTCGTCGAGAATGCGCCGGACCTGCCGGGCGTGTTCCGCCAGATCGCCGCTGTCCAGACGCACGCCGCGAATCATGACGCCCCGCTCTTGCAGTCGCGGCGCAAGCTGGATCAGTTTGTGGGCAGCGGCCTCCGTATCGTAGGTGTCGATCAGCAACGTGACATTGCCCGGTTGCGCCGCAGCGAACTGTTCAAAGGCTTCCTCCTCGCGGTCATATGCCTGAATCAGCGAATGAGCCATGGTGCCGAACACCGGAATACCGAATTGCATTCCGGCCAGCACGGTCGCGGTCCCCGCAAAGCCGCTCAAATAGTTCGCACGAGCGGCCAGCAGCGCCGCTTCTGCGCCGTGCGCGCGGCGCATGCCGAAATCGACCAGCAGCTTGCCCGGCGCGGCCAGTACGCAACGGGCCGCTTTGGAGGCAATCAGCGTCTGATAGTGCAGCAGATTGATCAACCGGCTTTCCACCAGTTGCGCTTGCGGCAACGGCGCGATGACCCGCAAAATCGGCTCATTGGCGAAGAACACGGTTCCTTCCGGCAGCGCATCCACATCGCCGGCGAAGCGGAACGCTTCCAGCCAGGCCATGAAGGCGGGATTAAAGCGGCCACAATCGGTCAGCCAGTCCAGTTCCGCCGCGGTAAAATGCAGACTTTCCAGATAATCCAGCGCTTGCTCCAATCCCGCCGTCAGCAGAAACCCTCGTTCGTCCGGTAACCGGCGAACGAATAGCTCGAAAACAGCCATTTCCTGCATGCGGGCGGCGTGGTAAGTCTGGAGCATGGTGAGTTGATACAGGTCAGTCAGCAATACGCTGTAGGCCATCGGCATGGCGTTACCTTCGATTGTTCATGGAGAGTAGGCAATGACAAATGAAGACATGCGGGAAATTGTAGTCGAGCAGCAGGATGGGGTAATGCAGATTTGCATTCAGCGCCCTGACAAGAAGAATGCCTTGACGCGGGCAATGTATGCGGGGTTGACCGCGGCCTTGACCGCAGCGGAGCGCGACCCGGCGGTGCGCGTCGCCGTGCTGACCGGCAGCGGCGACAGTTTCACCAGCGGCAACGACATTGCTGATTTCCTGGCTGCTCCGCCCACTGGTGAGAACAGTCCGGTGTTTCAATTTCTGGCGGCGCTGCGCGAATTCGGCAAACCGCTGATCGCGGCGGTAAACGGCGTCGCGGTCGGCATCGGGGTGACGCTGCTGCTGCACTGCGATCTGATCTATGTCCGGGCCAGCGCGATCCTGCAACTGCCCTTCGTCAATCTCGGCTTGTGTCCAGAAGCAGGGTCCAGCCTGCTGTTGCCCCGGCGGATCGGCCACCCCCGCGCTGCGGAGTTGCTGCTGCTGGGTGAGCCGTTTTCCGCCGAACAGGCTCTGGACTGGGGTCTGATCAATGGCATCGGTGCTGACGCCGGGACGACGCTGGAGTTGGCGATGGCGAAAGCGCAACGTTTGGCGCAGCAACCGCCAGCGGCCGTGTGCTTGACCAAGGCGCTGCTCAAACGGGCCGATGCAGAGGCGACGCGGGAAACCATCGCGCTGGAAAGCCGGCATTTCTTGGAGCGACTCGACTCGCCGGAGGTGCAGAGTATCTTGCGAGCGTTCATGGAGCGCGGGCGCACGCGGGAATAGGGACGTGTCCTATTCGTCGCCTACCAGCGCCAACATCTGGATCATCTCCGACAGCGAAGCCGCCTGCAGTTTCTCCATCACCCGTTTACGGTGGATTTCCACGGTAGAAATGCTGATGCCCAGATCAGCGGCGATCACCTTGTTGTACTGGCCGGCAACGACCCGCTCCATGACTTCCCGCTCGCGCGGCGACAGCAACGCCATCCGCGCCGCCACCTCGTTGCGCCGGGCCTGCCGGCGGCGTTCCTGCGCATCGAGCGCCAGCGCTTCATGCAGGCGATCCAGCAAAGCCTGCGCCTGAAAGGGTTTTTCCACGAAGTCGAAGGCGCCGGCTTTCATCGCCCGAATCGCCATGGGCACATCGCCATGGCCGGTCATGAAAATGATCGGCGTCCGGCAGCTCATTTCCTGCAAACGCTTTTGTAAATCCAGACCGCTCATGCCCGGCATTCGTACATCCAGCAACAAACAGCCGGGCCGCTGCACAGCGTCGGACTCCAGAAAATCGACGGCGCTGGCGAACGTTTCCACCGCCAGCCCGTTAGCGCGCAACAATAGCCCTACCGCATCGCGGATTGCGGGATCATCGTCAGTGAGGAAAACCGTCGGTGTCGGATTCATGACCCGGTCAAGCGGTGTAAGCTGTCAAGTAAACTGGCAGCGTGAAGTAAAACGAGACGCCGCCTTCCGGATTCGGCGTCGCCCATAATTGCCCGCCCTGAGCTTCGATAATCGAGCGGCTGACCGACAAACTCAGACCCATGCCGCCCGGTTTGGTCGTAAAGAAAGGCTGAAATAGTCGCTCGGCAGCTTCCGGGCTGAATCCATGGCCGGTATCGTGGATCGTCACCAGCAGCCAGTCGGCGCGGGTGAGAAAAGTATGGATGGTCAATTGGCGCGATCCTTCGGGCATCTGGCTCATCGCTTCGATCGCATTGCGGATCAGATAGAGAACGACCAGCTGAACCTGCAAATCATCCGCCAGCGCCTTCGGCAAGGATTCCGCCAGCTCCAGGCGCAGGTCGATGCGGGCCTGGCGCAACTCCAGTTGGGCGTAATGAATGACCGCGCGGATGAGATCATTGATGTCCAGCGGAGTCTGGGTCGCGGCTTGTCGCCGCACTAATGTCCGCAGATGACGGATGATTTCGCCGACGCGCAAGCCCTGATTAATGACCTCCTCAAAAGTCCCCATGAGTTCGCGGGGGTCTGTATGCCCTTGTCGCAACAAGGTCAGGCAGGTTTGGGTGTAAGCGACGATGGCGGCCAGCGGCTGATTCAGTTCGTGGGCGAGGTTGGAGGCCAGCTCCACCGCCAGACTGAGCCGGGACATGCGCGCCAGGTCGACCTGTTGTCGTCGCAGTTGATCTTCGGCCAGCCGGCGGGCGGTAATATCCTCAGCCAGCCCGGCGATGCGGTAGACCTGATGGGTTTCATCCCGTACCGGGAAGCCGCGATCCCAAATCCAGCGAATCGCGCCGTCGGGCCGGACGATCCGGTATTCCACATCGAAATGGCCCAGCCGATGCTTGTCCACATGCGCTTCCTGAATGCGCAGCCGGTCATCAGGATGCACCGCTTCGAGCCAGTCCAGTGGCCGGTCGTGAAAGCCATGCACTGGCCGCCCCCAGATTTCTTCATACGCCGGACTGACATACAGAATCCGCTCTTCGACAATGCCGTAGACCCAGAACACTTCACGGATATGCTCCGCCAGTTGGCGAAACCGTTCCTCGCTGTCGCGCAGGGCGAATTCCATTTGGATACGGGTGGCGATCTGCCGCTCCAGAGTCTGGTTAATAGCCAGCAATTCGGCAGTGCGCTCCTGAACCCGATTGTCCAACTCATCGCGGGCGCAGCACAACTGTTCTTCAATCGCCTCATGCTGCCGGCGGGTGCGCTGCGTCGTGTGGACCTGTGCGCGCAGCAGTCCGTACAGCAGGCCGCCCGTGACGAGCATGAACCCGGTGTTTTTCATCACCGCAGGCAACAATGCCGGCGCTGCGCCGCCCAGCCAGACGGTCAGGGCTAGATCATCCAATAACAGCCAGAGCAAGCCCGTCGCGATGTAGAGCAGGCTGAACAGAGCGGGATAGACGCGGTGATCCAGCTTCACGGACTACCTCTTCAAATCTGCTCATTGATGGCGACGGATAACACCGGATGTTCGGAACGATCGGCGCAACTGGCGATAGGCAAAGTGAAGTGGAAAGTAGCTCCGGTTCCAGAGTTGGCAGTCGCCCACAGTCGGCCGCCATGGGCCTCAATGATGGTCTGGCTGATCGGCAGCCCCAGACCCAGGCCATTGGGCTTAGTGGTAAAAAAAGGATGCAACAATTGACTGACGGTGTCTGGATTCAGTCCCGCCCCGGTGTCTTTGACTGCAATCTCTACGACCTCCTGGTCAGAGCGAGCCGAGATCACAATAATACGGGCGTCCCCCTGGCTATTATCCATGGCGTCGATTGCATTACGCACCAGATTAAGAATGACCTGCTGGACTTGTAGACCATCGGCCAGGATCAGCGGCAATTCCGGCGAGGCATCGTAGCTAATGCAGATAGCGTGGCGCCGAGCTTCGAGGTTCAGAAAATCAGCGATTTCGTCGAGCAATTCGTGGACGCGCACCCGGCTGTACTGAGGCTTGCTCTGGTGGGCGAAGCGGCGAATTTTCTGAATGATGGCACTGGCGCGTGCGCTCTGCGCCGCGATTTTTTCCAGAGTTTCCTGGATCTCGGCAGATTCAGCCGCCTGATTGCGTAACCGGGTCAGGCTGGCTTCAGTGTAGAGATTGATGGCGGTGATCGGTTGGTTGATCTCATGGACCAGACCAGAGGCCATTTCACCCAGAGTGTTGAGGCGCGAGGCGTGCGCTAACAAAGTTTGCTGTCGTTGAGCAGTGGCTGACATGCGTTCCTCCTGCGCCAATGCTTCAACCAGTCGTTGATAGTGATCTTCAGCCTGCTCTTTGGCGACGGCAAAGGATTGAGCCAGTTCGCCGTTGCTCAATGCCAGCCGCAATGACTGCGTCAGGGTCTGGTGATAGCGGTGCGCTGTACCGATCGCTAGCAACAGATACAGAAGGCCGGTCGCGCCCATCGTGACGCGAATCAGATCGTCCTGTAGCAGCAGCCAGAGCACCGGCGGCAAAATCAGTGGCAGGGCATAGGCCAGATAGGCGTTCAACACCGGGGTCATGGTCAACACCCCGCCCATAAGAACCCCGCCCAGCACCAGGGCGATGAGCGAGTCGTAGACCAGCGAGGGCGAGAGCGCGAGCAGAATGACGGTTCCACCCCAGCAAACGCCGCTGGCGGCGCACGCGCTCATATAGCAGGTTACCCAGCGCGCCGGGTCATCGTCTGCATGGGGGCAACGTTGGAAAGCAACCGTTAGCATCAGCCGAATCAACAACGTGGCTTCGAGCAGCGTCAGCCAGATCAACAGCACCGGATGGGAAATCACGTCCCAGAGGATCAGCGTCAGCATTGGTGCAACCAGCAAACTGGCGATGGAACCTAGTGGGGCCTGCGCGTATAGCAGGCGCACCTGCTGGGCGTGAATGCGTCGAGCCAGCGGGTCGGTCATGTGAGTGAACCGTAGGGAGATGTTCACTGTGAGCGGCGGTGCGGCGTCTTTTTTCGCAGGGACAGGGCAGAAACCCGGTGATCTTCCAGCAGGGGTTGCATCGGCTCGACGGTATATTCGCCGTCAATAACTTCGGGGGCGGTCGATTGCGTTTGGCGGGTTAACTGCCGGAGCCGCCACCACAACCAGCCACCCACTGCCAGCCCAACGACCAGGAGAACGGCGAAGATCGCTGAGGCGAGGACGAAGCCCGCTGCTATCGCCAGTACAGAAGTAACGGTCAACGCAGCCCGGTTGAGCCAGGACGGTTTGCGTAGATAGGGAATTTTTTTGATCATGGGGAACGCGCGATCCAGAACCACCAGATGATCAGAACGATCAGGCCCAGTCCAGCGAGATTGACGATCAGGGTGGTCATGTCAAACGGCTTCAGGGTTCAAGGGTTCGAAAAGTTTTTGTAGGCGCTAAAATTGCCTGAATTGTACTGTTACACAGGAAATTAAGCGAACCTGGATTACGAAACCTGTCAGGCAGGGAAGATACCGTTAGTCAGCGAGGTTCAGCCTCGATGCGTACTTTGGTCTATCTGATTAGCCCTGCGTTGCGCACCTGCGTGATCACGGGAAAATTGACAGGAGGAAACCTTTTGCAGTCCCTGTCTGATTTCACGGATAGTAGGATCTGACTCGTGTATCAAGCTTCACGCGGCCAATAAGGAATCCGCCAGTTCAACGCCAGCGCCAACAAGCGCAATCCTGTTGCCACTCCAGCTCCAGCGAACAATGTTTGCCATGCCGCCGCGCCGGCGGCATCCAGGCCAATGAACACCCAGCAACCGCAGAATGCACACAAGGCATAGGGCCGGTGATCGTGGAACACCACCGGGATTTCGTTGCACAACACATCGCGCAGCACGCCGCCAAATACTCCGGTGATCACGCCCATCAGCACCACAACGATCAGGGGCATCCCCGCCATCAGCGCCAGCGACGCACCGGAAACGGCGAATAATCCCAGCCCCAGGGCATCGGTCGCCTGCATCGCCCGATCCACCCATTGATGACGGAACACTCGCAATAACGGTGGCCCAATGAGCGTCAGCGCCAGCACCAGCCAGACATATTCCTGATGCTGCACCCAGAAGAGCGGTCGACGGTCCAGCAACACATCCCGCAGGGTGCCGCCGCCGAACGCGGTTACAAAGGCCACGGCGAACACGCCGACTGCATCCATCCGTTTGCGAACCGCCTCGATCAGGCCGGAAATGGCAAACACAACAATCGCACTGATTTCGATGATAATCAGCAGGGGTTCAAGGGTCATGGCGGCGCGCTGAAAGCAAAGGAAGTGAATGATGAACGGTAGCGTGAGGAAGCACGCATCGCTGCCGGGAAAATCCACAAAAATTTCGCTATCATAAATACCCTTTTTTCTTTGAGCGTCGGGCGACAGGGAGCGCCTCGCGGCATGAACCAACTACCCTCTGAATCTCCGGATGATCTGCTGCCCGCCACCCCGTTGCGCCACCACGTTTACGAGGCTCTGCGCATCTACTTTCACAACCTGGGCAACCAGCAGCCGAGTAACCTCTATGATCTGGTGCTGCGGGAAATGGAGGCTCCTCTTCTGGAGATCGTGATGTTACGCACCGAGGGCAATCGATCCAAGGCAGCCGAACTGCTCGGCATTAATCGCGGCACCTTGCGCAAGAAACTTCGGCAATACGACATCGATTGAACGAACGAATCAACCCGCGCAAGCTTCAACACGGAATCACTCTATGAGTCTGGCGATTTTCGATCTGGATAACACCCTGCTCGGCGGCGACAGCGACTATCTCTGGGGCCGGTTTCTGGTCGAACAGCGGCTGGTCGACGGCGAGCATTACGAGCGAGAAAACCAGCGGTTTTATCAAGCCTATGAGGCCGGCACACTGGATATCTATGAATATCAGTCGTTTATGTTGCAGCCCTTGACCGGGCGATCTCTGACCGAACTCCGGGCATGGCGGGAACGGTTCATGGCGGAGAAAATCCAGCCGATCCTGTTACCCAAGGCTGAGGAGTTGTTGCATCAGCATCGGACAGCGGGCGACATTTTACTGATCATCACCGCCACCAACCGCTTCATCACCGCGCCTATCGCTGAACGACTGGGCGTTTCGCATCTGCTGGCCACCGAACCGGAAATGGTCGATGAACGCTATACCGGCCGCACGGTCGGCATTCCCTGTTTCCGGCAGGGCAAGGTGGAGCGCTTGAACCTCTGGCTGGCCGACCAGGGCGTCGATCTGGCGGATAGCTGGTTTTACAGCGACTCGCACAATGATCTACCCCTGCTCAACCAGGTCACCTATCCTGTGGTGGTTGACCCCGACCCGACGCTAGCCCGCCATGCGCAACAGCAGGGCTGGCCGATCATCAGTCTGCGTTAAGGCCCAGCGATTAGGAGACCGGACTCTTCAGTTCCCGTTTCAATTCCTGAGCCGGCCCTAGCAACACCGCCAGCCAGCGACCTTCGTCCGTCGATTCGAGGGCGATTTTGACGATCATGGTCAGCAGCACGGACAGCAACATGCCGACCGTTCCCAGCAACCAGCCCCAGAAGATCAGCGACAGAAAAACCACCAGGGTAGACAACCCGAGATCGCGCCCCATCCAGCGGGGTTCAATCACACTCCCCATGACGGTATTGATGACCATATAACCGGTGGCGACCAGCAATGCTGTCATCGGCCCCTGAAAAACGATCACTTGGGCAATAACCGGCAGAGCGGCAATGATCGAACCGATATTGGGAATATAGTTGAGCAGGAACGCCACGACGCTCCATAACACGAAATAGCGGACATCCAGCACCCACAACAGAATAGCGATGGTCAATCCGGTGACCAGGCTGACCAGTGTCTTTATAGCCAGATAACGATTGACGGCGGCGAGGAACTGGTCGATTTGCCGCAACTTCATTTGAGGATCATGCAACGCCAGGTGAATCTTGCGGGAAACGGAAGATGCTTCAAGCAGCATAAAAGTGACAGTCAGCAAGATCAGAAACAGATTGCCCATGACGCCGCCCAGACCGCTCAACAGTCGGATCGTCATGGACATCAGCGCGCTGGGATTGAGATAGTCCATCAATTGCTGGCGATCCAGATGGATATTGAAGACCGCCAGCTTTTCAACGATCCAGCCGAGCTGACCACCGATTTGCTGCCGGTACTCGGGTTGCAGGCGGGTCAGATCGGTCAGCGACCGTCCGACCAGCCCGGCCAGCAGCAAGCCCAGCAAAACAATTATAACCAGTACCACCGACAGGGCCGCCCACTGCGGCAACCGCCAGCGCATCAGCCAATGAATCAGGGGATTACACACGATGGCGATGAAGATGGCCAGTAAAAAGGGGACCAGGATCGCACTGGCGGCCTGGACGCCGGCCAGGATGATCACCAGCGCGGCACAGACGAACAGCATATTCCGCAGGGCTGCCGGTTCAATGGGTAGTATATTCATGCCGCGTCCTTAGAAATCGCGATAGGCGGTGTTAACCAGCTTGACGGGTTGACGCTGGCTAGGCTAAAAACCCGGACTTAATCGCCCCTCTTCATCTACAACCCTCGACTTCACGCCTATGCAAAACCTGTATAACGTTAATGTTGCCGCCCTGGAAGTCTTGCCGACTCCAGAAGAAATCAAGCAGCGCCTGCCCTTGAGCGAAACTGCGGCAGATACCGTATTCCAGGCCCGGGAAACGGTCAAGCGCATCCTCGACCGTCAGGATCCCCGTCTGTTCGTGGTGGTTGGCCCTTGTTCCATTCATGATGTCGAAGCGGCCCTTGACTACGCGCGGCGGCTGAAAGCGCTGGCCGACGAGGTGCAGGATACGCTGTTCGTCATCATGCGGGTGTATTTCGAAAAGCCGCGCACCACAGTCGGCTGGAAAGGCCTGATCAATGACCCGCGCATGGACGACACCTTCCGCATCGACGAAGGGTTGCAGATCGCCCGCCGCCTGCTGCTGGATGTCGCGGAGATGGGTCTGCCCGCCGGCACCGAGGCGCTGGACCCGATTATCCCGCAGTACATTTCCGATCTGATCGCCTGGACTGCTATCGGCGCCCGCACCACCGAATCGCAGACCCACCGCGAAATCGCCAGCGGCCTGTCCATGCCGGTGGGTTTCAAGAACGGCACCAATGGCAGTCTGGAAGTGGCGATCAACGCTCTGCAATCCGCCGCACGCCCGCATAGCTTTCTGGGCATCAACCCGGAGGGCCAGTCGGCGGTGATCCGCACCCTGGGCAACGGCTACGGTCATATTGTATTGCGCGGTGGCGACCGGCCCAACTACGACTCGGTGTCCATCGCCCTGTGCGAAAAGGCGCTGCGCGAGAAGAAGTTACCCGTCAATCTCGTAGTGGATTGCAGCCACGCCAACTCCTTCAAGGACCCGGCCATGCAACCCCTGGTCATGCGCGACTGTACGCATCAGATCATGGAAGGCAACCGTTCCATTGTCGGGCTGATGATTGAAAGTAATATCGGTTGGGGCAGCCAATCCCTCCCCGCCGACCGCAGCCAGTTGCAATACGGTGTGTCGATTACCGACGCCTGTGTGGATTGGGACACCACCGAGAAGATGCTGCGTGAAACCCACGCCAAATTGAAAGCCGTGTTGCCGGGGCGAAACGCGGCCTAGTCCACCCCTCTCTGATCGCCTGTCATCATCGCCGCCCTCCCCTTGCCGGGGAGGATGCTGAATCCACTGCTTACTGGCAACCGGCCAACCCTCTTGGCAAATGCTCCGCTTGGAACTATGCTATGCACAAATAGGACTAACAAGGTGCTGATTAAAGCAACCCGGTGGAGTATTCATGATTCGCATCACCCGCGAAGCCGATTACGGCATTTTGCTGATGACGGGCCTGGCCCAAACCGAGGGGCAGCCGCGCAGCGCCGCGGCCCTGGCGCAACAACGCCGATTGCCGCTGCCGATGGTCAGCAAGATTCTCAAGACTCTAGCGCGCTCTGGTCTGCTCAATTCCCAGCGCGGTGCACAGGGCGGCTATAGTCTGGCGCGGCCTGCCGTGGACATTTCCGCGGCAGACATTATCAGTGCCCTGGAAGGTCCGCTCGCCATCACTGAATGCAGCGCCGACGCCCATGACGGCTGCGCCCGGCAGGAACATTGCGAAGTCAGCGGTCACTGGCCGCGCATCAATCAGGCCATTTACACAGCGTTGCAAAGCATCAGCCTGGCGGAAATGAGTCGTCCCGATCCGTCGCATCCCGTGCAATTTCATCCCGCTCACCGGGCTGTGGCCACGATCAGCGCCGCCAACCGTTCCGTCTGAATCGCCGAATTCGCCAGCAGGAATCCTGACATGACCGACAGCACCCAAACTCTCGAACACCTGGCCGCCAGTGACTACAAATACGGCTTTGTCACCGACATCGAACAAGATACCGTGCCGCCGGGCCTGGATGAAGATATTGTCCGGCTGATCTCGGCCAAGAAACAGGAGCCGGACTGGCTGCTGGAGTGGCGGCTGCAAGCGTTCCGCCACTGGCTGACCCAGACCGAACCGACCTGGGCGCGCGTTCATTATCCACCGATTGATTATCAGGCGATCTCCTATTACGCCGCGCCCAAACAGAAGGGTGACGGTCCCAAGAGCCTGGACGAGATTGATCCGGAACTGCGCCGCACTTACGAAAAGCTTGGCATCCCGCTGGCGGAACAGGCCATCCTGGCGGGCGTTGCGGTGGATGCAGTGTTCGATTCGGTGTCGGTAGCGACCAGCTACAAGGGCAAGCTGGCGGAAAAGGGCATCATCTTCTGTTCCTTTTCCGAAGCCGTGCGCGAACATCCCGATCTGGTGCGAAAATATCTCGGCTCAGTCGTGCCCTATCGTGACAACTATTACGCCACCCTGAATTCAGCGGTCTTTTCCGACGGCTCCTTTGTCTATATCCCGCCGGGCGTGCGCTGTCCGATGGAGCTGTCCACCTACTTCCGCATCAACGCCAGCAATACCGGGCAGTTCGAACGGACGCTGATCATCGCCGATGAAGGCGCCTATGTATCGTATCTCGAAGGGTGC
>CAZDVY010000071.1:0-13350 GCA_964508935.1 uncultured Candidatus Competibacteraceae bacterium
GCCCTTCCTCGCGCACGTCATTCAGGCTGGCGTAGCCCCGGCGTTGCAGCAGGTTCCGTAACACCACCTCATGCGCCGCGTCACGGTCGAACAACGCCCGCACCGGCACCGGATTGCGCAATACACCCGGCGCTTCCAGCACATCGCTGGCGGTATAAATTTTCATCGGTCCGTCCGGGCGATGCACTTCTACCCGTTGCGGCCCGACCAGCCGCACCACCCAGATTTGGCGCGTTCCCGCCGCCAGCAATTCCGCGATCTTATCTTTCAAATCGCGCTCGTCCTGACCGGGACCGGCATATTCCACCGCTAACGGTGGCGCTTCCGTCAACCAGGTGCTATCGCCACTGGGCGTCGTCGTCCGCACCGCCACGTCCGGTGCCCGCAGCGTGCCTCCTTCCGGACTGACGCCGACATCCGCGCCGGTCCATTGCACATCGGGATCACTGTCCAGCACCAGCCCGCCCTTGACGCTGCCCGAAGCGTGTTGCCAGCCCGCCGGCGCGCAATAGATCGGATGGCCATTGGAAAGTTCGTAGCGGTCGCCATCGCGCAACTGATCGGCGCGAAACGGACCGTGGCGGGGATGTCGCAATTGGTCGGTCATGGGAATCTCCTGAACTCATCAAGATTTAATATGATGATTTTCTTATTTAAACAAAAAAATGTCAAAACAGCGCAACTCCGTTGTCTATCCCTGACATGGACGCCGTTTCGGAACCTTGGCACACTTGGCATAGAATGGTTGTCAAAGACTTGGCAAACGGATTCGAGAATTCATGACCACCACCTTCCACAATGACCGTCTGTTGCGCGCCTTGAGCCGACAGCCAGTGGACGTTACGCCGGTCTGGCTGATGCGCCAGGCGGGTCGCTATCTGCCGGAATACCGCGCGACCCGCGCCCGCGCCGGTAGCTTCATGCGTCTCTGCCAAACCCCGGAACTGGCCTGCGAAGTCACCCTGCAACCATTAGCCCGTTTCCCGCTGGACGCTGCCATCCTGTTCTCGGATATCCTGACCGTCCCCGACGCCATGGGCCTGGGCTTGTCGTTCAGCGACGGCGAAGGCCCACAATTCGCCCGTCCGGTGCGCTCGGTGGCTAATATTGAGCAATTGGGCGTACCTGACCCGGAGATGGAACTGCGTTATGTCATGGATGCAGTCCGGCTGATTCGCCGGGAACTGAACGGTCAGGTTCCGCTGATCGGCTTCGCCGGCAGTCCATGGACGCTGGCGACCTATATGGTTGAAGGCGGTTCCAGCAAGGACTACGCCCGGATCAAGGGCCTGTTATACGACCAGCCGGCGGCGTTGCACCGACTGCTGGAGATCGTCACCGAGTCGGTCATTGCTTATCTGAACGCCCAGAGCGCCGCCGGCGCGCAGGTTCTCATGGTGTTTGACACCTGGGGGGGCATTCTCACGCCCCGTGCCTATCGGGAATTCTCGCTGACCTATTTGGCACGGATCGTGGCCGGCCTGAACCGTGAAGTTGCGAGTCAGTCTGTACCAGTGATCCTGTTCACCAAGGGCGGCGGTGCCTGGCTGGAAGCTATCGCCGCAACGGGTTGTGACGCCGTGGGCGTGGACTGGACGATGGATTTAAGCGAGGCGCGTCGGCAAGTCGGCGACCGGGCCGCTCTGCAGGGCAACCTCGATCCAGCCGCCCTGTACGCCGCACCTGAACGCCTCTGCGAATTAGTCGCCCAGACCTTGGCCGATTTCGGTCCCGGCACCGGGCATATCTTCAACCTGGGGCATGGCATCCAGCCCGGCGTTGATCCGGATCGCGTCCGGACGCTGGTTGATGCCGTGCATGAACTGAGCAAACCCTATCATGCGAATGCCGCTGATGCCGGATGATGAACGGGACCGCCGGGCCAACCGCACAACGCCCCCCAAGTCGACCGGTGTCCGCATCCTGTCCTCCGGGGTCGTGGTCGTTCACTGGGACCGCGATCATTACGACTATTTGCTGCTGCGCGCCTACAACTACTGGGATTTTCCCAAAGGCGCCGTCGAAGCGGGTGAATCACCGTTGGCGGCAGCGGTCCGCGAAGTTGAGGAAGAGACCACTCTAACCGGACTGCGGTTTCGTTGGGGCGACGCCTACCGCGAAACCCATCCTTATAACCAGGGCCGCAAGGTTGCCCGCTACTACATCGCTGAATCGCCCAGTACCGAGGTCAGATTGCCGCTCAACCCGGCGCTGGGCCGTCCGGAGCATAGTGAATTCCGCTGGGTCAGTCGCGCCGATGCCTGGACCTTGCTGACTCCCCGGGTGCGGGCCATCCTGGAATGGACAGACAGCATCATCGCCCGACCGGTGCGACGATTCTGAGCAGGCGCAATCGGCCCAGGACAAATCCCGTAGCGAGCAGCCCAATCAGGATTGGGTGATTAACGCTGTAAGCGGTTGGGAAGTGCATGACCCAGCGCAAACAGAGTGGTTGCGGCTACCACGACCGAGGGGCCAGCCGGAGTATCCCAACGCAGCGATGCCCATAATCCCATGCCGACGGCGATGCAACCCAATCCACCGGCTAGCAAGGCCATGCTTTCTGGCGAACGGACGAACCGTCGGGCCGTCGCGGCAGGAATGATCAACAGCGACGTAATCAGCAGAATGCCCACCACTTTCATTGCTACCGCGATGACGATGGCGATGAGCAGCATGAACGCCAGCCGCACGGCGAAAACCGGGACGCCCTCCACTTGCGCCAGTTCCTCATGCACGGTCGCCGCCAGCAGCGGCCGCCATAGCCAGCCCAGCGCCGCCAGCGCCAGTCCAGCACCGCCCCAGATCCAATACAGGTCATCAGGGCTGATCGCCAGAATATCGCCAAATAAATAGCTGGTCAGATCAATCCGTACAGTTTCCAGAAAAGCCAGCGTCACCAGGCCCAGCGACAAGCTGGTGTGGGCGAGGATGCCAAGCAGCGTATCCGCCGCCAGCACCCGTTGCCGTTGCAGCAACACCAACACGATGGCAATCAGTACGCAGGCTGCAGCAACACTCAGTTGTGGATTGACTTGCAAAACCACGCCCAGCGCCACGCCCAGTAGTCCCGAATGCGCCAGGGTATCGCCGAAATAGGCCATACGCCGCCAAACGATGAACGCGCCCAGCGGTCCAGCGGCCAGCGCTACGCCCAAACCGCCTAACAGCGCACGAATCAAAAAATCATCCATGTTCTTCTTCCTCAGCAACAACTGCCCCGTGCAGATCATGGCGGTGGTTGTGGTGATGGTGATAAATCGCCAGTCGCCGAGCGCCGTCCAGGCCAAACAACTCCAGATAGGCCGGATGACTGGCGACATGGTCGGGATGGCCGGAGCAGCAAACATGTCGATTGAGGCACAACACATGATCGGTCGTCGCCATGACCAGATGCAATTCGTGCGAGACCATCAAAATTCCGCAACCCCGCTGGCGACGCAGGTTGTTGATTAAATCATACAGTTCATATTGACCGGTCAGATCAACGCCCTGGATCGGTTCATCCAGCACCAGTAAATCAGGTTCGCGCAACAGCGCCCGCGCCAGGAGCATCCGTTGAAATTCACCGCCGGAAATGGCCTGCACTGGCGAATCGAGGACTTGAGGCGCTCCGACTTCCGCCAGAATAGCCTGGACCCGCTCGTGCGACGCGGGGGCGCCGAGAGTAATGAATCGTCGGACAGTTAATGGCAAGGTGTCGTCGATGGACAGCCGTTGCGGCATATAGCCGATCCGCAGTCCCGGCTTGAGCTGGATTCGTCCGCTGTTTGGACGGATTAACCCGAGTACCATGCGTACCAGAGTGGATTTGCCCGCGCCGTTCGGGCCGATCAGAGCGACAATTTCGCCGGCGCGAACCTGAAAAGTCACCGACTGCAAGATGGGTTGTCCCCGAATGGACAGACTGACTTTTTCCACGTTCAACAGGGGGTTCGGCGCCGGTGGCGCGGAAAGAGGCTTGACAGTCACGATAAAATTAACCTGTTCGATCAAGAAGGCTTTTGGAGGCGGATTAAGCATGAATGGCGCAACGAATTTCAAGACACACTTTCATCAATGGTTTCACCGGCTGCTGACTCTCGGCGTCCTGGCGCTGATGCCCGGAATAGCGCCGGCTGCTCCGAATGTGGTGGCCAGTCTAGCTCCGGTGCATTCGTTGGCGGCGGGGGTCATGCACGGGATCGGGCAACCGCAATTGTTGGTCACCGGAGGCGCTTCGCCGCATGATTACCACCTGCGGCCCTCCGACGCCCGCGTGATCGCCGAAGCGGATGTCCTGTTCTGGATCGGACCGGATTTGGAGCGCTTTCTGATCAGGCCACTGAACAACGCCAAGGGCAACGTTCAGGCTATCGCCTTGCTCGATGCGCCCGGGGTGGCCGTGTTCCCGTTGCGAACCGGCGGCGTCTGGGAAGCCCATCGCCATGCCCAGGCTGAGGAAGAACACGCCGGCCACGATCATGCGGATCATGAAGCGGATCATGACCCGCATATCTGGCTGGACCCGCTCAACGCCATCGCCATGACCCGGCGCATGGTCGCTGTACTCAGTCAAGTCAATCCCGACCATAAAACCGATTACGAACGCAACGGCGCGGCGTTGATCGAGCGCCTGAACCAGCTTCACCAACAACTCACAGCGCGGCTGGCCCCGATCCAGAATCAACCCTATGTCGTGTTTCACGACGCCTATCAATATCTTGAACGACGCTATGGTCTGAACGCCGTCGGCTCGGTAGTGCTGGACCCGGAACAGCGTCCGGGAGCGAAACGGGTCGCCGAGATTCAAAAGCACATTCGGGAGCGTGGAGTGCGCTGTGTATTCAGCGAACCGCAATTCCAGCCCGCGCTGGTGAACACTGTCATCGCGGGAAGTCCTGCCCGTCCTGGAATCCTGGATCCGCTGGGTGCCGAGATTCCACCTGGTACTGATGCCTATTTTCAATTGTTGGGAGGACTGGCAGATGCCTTACGGGCTTGTTTGAGCGATGCCTGAAGACGGTGGTTAGTGCATGGGCGACATTCACTTTCGGGATGGTTTATGCTGTTATGCGCGTCCGGCGGCGGAGTTGCTCGAGTTCCGTCAGTCGGCGGTTGAGAATGACAAAGATGAACATGACCAACACAAAGGCGGATGACCATGACTGAGACATTTGCGGGCTTTGCGCCCTATCATGCGGAACATGAAGAGGAGTATATGAATGACCGGCAGAAAGCCCATTTCCGCACCATCCTGCTGGCCTGGAAACAGGAACTTATGGAGGAAGGCCGGCGTACCGTCAACAGCATGCAGGATGAAGTCCTCAATCTTCCTGATCCGAATGACCGCGCCAGCCAGGAAGAAGAATTTTCGATCAGCCTGCGTGCGCGGGATCGAGAGCGTAAGTTGCTACACAAAATTGATAAGTCCTTGGGCCGACTGGCCAGTGACGATTATGGTTATTGCGAGGCCTGCGGCGTGGAGATTGGCCTGCGCCGGTTGGAGGCACGACCTACCGCGGAATTGTGCATCGATTGCAAACACCTTGAAGAGCAGAAAGAAAAAAGTCAGGCGACCTGAATCAAAGTTGTCGTTCGATTTTTTGAACAGGGTGGGACCTGTGGCTCGGGCTTTAGCCTGACAGGGTAAAAGGTCAGGCTAAAGCCCGACCTATAATGGAGCACTCCGGAGATTTCCATCATGCATAAAACGCTGTTCGCTGGGTTATTGTTGTTGTGCTGTAGTTTCGCTATTGCGGCCGAAAAATCGACACTGGTCCTTTACAACTGGTCGGAATATCTTCCTAAAAAGGTGTTGCGGCAGTTCACCAAGGAAACCGATATTCCAGTGCGGTATTCAACTTACGACAGCAACGAGGCGATGTACGCCAAGGTCAAGACAGTCAAAGGCGTGGGTTATGATCTGCTGGTTCCATCTACCTATTATGTAGACCGGATGCGTCGCGAGGGTTTATTGCAGAAAATCGACAAGGCCAAGCTGAGCCACTTCAGCCATCTGAACCCGCGCCTGCTGAATCAGCCCTACGATCCCAACAATGATTACAGCATTCCTTATCTGTGGGGAACGACCGGCATCGGTTACAACGCCAGCAAGGTTCCGGCAGAGCGTCTGACCCATTGGGCGAATTTGTGGGAACCTCAATACAAAAATAATCTGTTGTTACTCAACGACATGCGCGAAGTCTTCTCGATGGGCCTCAGAACATTAGGTTATTCCATCAATACGACGGACGAAAACCAGATTCGCGCCGCCTATGAGAAGTTGACTGAACTCATGCCCAATGTGCGGGTGTTCGACTCGGAATCGCCCAAGACCAAATTTTTGGCCAACGAAGTGGCGGCGGGCATGTTATGGAATGGCGAAGTTTTTCAGGCCAGCCAGGAAAATCCGAACATCCAGTACGCTTATCCCAAGGAGGGTGCCACCTTGTGGGTGGACAGTCTGGTGATTTCCGCCGGCGCCCAGAATGTAGACGCGGCCCATCAGTTCATCGACTTTGTACTGCGCCCGGAAATCGCCAAGCAGATCAACGAAGAGGTCGGCTATTCCTCGCCCAATCTGGCCGCTATCCAGTTGTTGCCGGAGAAGATGCGTAATAACCGCACGGTATATCCTTCCGATGAGGATTTGCAGAACGCCGAGTTCCAGACCGATGTCGGCGAGGCGTTGTCGATTTATGACCGGTATTGGCAGCGGCTCAAGGCCGGGCGCTGAAAAGCGGCGGCGGCTTTACATCAGAGCGGAACATCCTCCCCCGCTCCGGGGGAGGATGGGAATCAAGCAGAAATTGTTAATGGGTTTTTATTGAAATTCAGGCGACGCTGGTCAGCCGTTCGTATTTGTCCCGTAACTGTTCGTCGGTTTCGGGGTGTTTCGGGTCCGGTATGATGCAATCTACCGGGCAGACCTCGATGCACTGCGGCGTATCATAGTGGCCGACGCACTGGGTACAGAGATTTGGGTCGATCTCATAAATTTCCTCGCCCTGCGAAATCGCTTCGTTCGGGCACTCCGGCTCGCACACATCGCAGTTGATGCATTCGTCAGTAATCATCAGTGCCATAGCTGGCTCCTCGCTTTGTTTTAAGCCAATGGAATTCCCGCGACCGCGACGGCTTCAAGGAATTTCCGATTATTTTACTCAATTATTCGGGGTCTGGGACGCAAATTTTGCTGCCAGCGCCGCTTCCACCTTGGGATGGACAAACGGGGCAATATTGCCCCCCAGCTTGGCGACTTCGCGCACCAGGCTGGAAGAGATAAAGGCATATTGTTCGGCGGGGGTCAGAAAAATCGATTCAATCTGTGGGTTGAGGCGGCGGTTCATGCTGGCTAACTGGAATTCAAATTCGAAATCGGCGACTGCCCGTAACCCACGCATGAGCACGTTTGCGCCAATGCTTTTGGCATGGTTCACCAATAAAATGTCGAAACCGCACACCTCGACATGAGGCAAATGCGCTACTACTTCTTTCACCAGTTCAACCCGCTCCGCCAGCGAGAAAAGCGGTTGTTTATTGGGATTGGCGGCGATACTGACCACCAACCGCTCGAACATGCGTGCGCCGCGCTCGATCAGATCGGCATGGCCGTTCGTGATCGGATCGAAAGTACCGGGGTAAATAGCGACGACAGACATGAGGAATTCCTAGCGGTGCGGATGATGGCGCGGATTATCGGGAAAGCGACGCAGCAAGGCAACTTTAGAAAGAGAGAGCATAATTCCTTGTAACTATCATCAGATTCGCTCTTATTGGAATTTGAGGACTTGATAGCATTCATTGTCCATTTCCCCTTCATCCAGCCTGTTACTAAAAAAAGCCCTTGACGTGAGGCTGTATCTCAAGAAAGTGGCTTTTTTGGCGCTTCAAGACTTGGCTGCCAATAATACAGTCACCGGCTTAGCAGCGCTGCGGCGCTGGGCGCGGGCATCGATGACATTCTTGAGCGCAATCAGGCATCCCAAGCCGATAAACGCCCCCGGCGGCAGAATCGCCAGCAGGAAACCACGATAATCATCGACCAGATGCAAGGTCAAATGCTGGCCCCACTCTCCAAACAACAAATCCGCTTGGCTGAACAGTGTTCCCTGTCCCACCACTTCCCGCACCGCACCCAGCAGCACCAGCGCCAGCAGGAATCCTAAACCGGTCGCAATGCCATCGACCGCCGATGGAGCGACACCGTGCTTGAAGGCAAACGCTTCAGCGCGGCCAATCACGCAACAATTAGTCACGATCAGTGGAATGAAAATGCCGAGCACGGTGTACAGTCCCGGCAGGAAAGCGTGCATCGCCAGTTCCACCGCAGTCACCACGCAGGCGATCACCAGGACGAACACTGGAATCCGCACCTCCGGCCGCACCAGATGACGAATTAACGAAATAGCTACATTAGACAGCAGCAATACCAGCAACGTCGCCAGTCCCAGTCCCAACCCGTTGACCACCGAGTTCGAAGTGGCTAACAAGGGGCATAAGCCCAGCAGGGCTACCAACCCGGTGTTCTGGGTCCACACGCCATCCTTGAGGATTTTTAGATAATCTGCGGTATCACTCATGACGGTTTCTCCTGCGTCGGTCGCTCTCTCACCCTAACTCTTCTCCGCCGGGTGAGGGACTTTTGGAGCAAACAATAACTCTTGATGATCCTGAAAATATTCCAGAAACCGGCGGGTTGCCTTGACTACGGCGCGCGGCGTGATGGTCGCGCCGGTGAATTGATCGAAAATACCTCCATCCCGTTTGACCTTCCATTGTTCCGGGGAAGGATCGGTCAGCGATTTCCCGGCAAACGCCAGAATCCACGGCGAGCGCCGCTCTTCAATCGCATCGCCCAGACCCGGCGTCTCCTTGTGCGCCAGCACCCGCACTCCGGCCAGCGTCCCATCGGCATGGACGCCGACCAGTAATTGAATGGGTCCGCTGTAGCCGTCCGGGGCCAGGGGTGTCGCAAATAACGCCACCGGTTGACCCTTCTTCCGCGCCCGATAGACAGCCACCGGCTGATCCGTCCCCAGCCACTCCGGCGCTACCACATCAATGCGATCTTCCGTCACCCGGTTATCGTAATGATCCGCCGGCACCAACTGATTCAAACTGGCTTCCAGCGCCGCCCGCTGCGCCTCGGCGATGATATCCTTGGTGCTGGTATAGGTCACGGCTACCAAGCCAGTCCCGACCAGAGCGAAACCACTCAAAATCAGAGCGGCGACCCCCATGCTGCGTGCGATTATCTTCATCGACGCCGCGCTCCGAACACTCGGGGCTGGGTGTAAAGATCAATAGTCGGCGCGGCGATGTTCATCAGCAGCACCGAAAACGCCACGCCATCGGGATAGCCGCCAAATCCCCGGATGATATAGACCAGAATGCCGATTCCCGCCCCATAAATCAGCCGGCCACGAGGCGTCGCGCTGGCAGTCACCGGGTCCGTAGCGATAAAGAACGCACCGAAAATCGCTGCGCCGCTCCACAAATGGAACCACGGCGGCGCGTAACGCACCGGATCGGCGACGTAAAACACCGTCGCGATCACCGCCAGCCCGCCCAACATGCCTGCGGGAATCCGCCAATCAGCGGCGCGGGTATAAACCAGCCATAAACCGCCGACTAAAAATCCCGCCGCCGCCCATTCCCAGCCCTGGCCGGATACAATGCCAAACACCGGGCTGTTGCGAATCTCGATCACCGTCAGACCCAACCCCAGTTTGGTGCGCAACACATCGAGCGGGGTCGCGCCGGTCAGCGCGTCCAAAGCAAATCGCGCCGGCAACTCCTCGCGGAAAATTGCCCGCAGCGTTTCCAGAACCGTCAGGGTATTGGGCTGATCGAGGCCATGTGGGATCAGCCAGGTACTCATCTCGCGGGGAAAAGAAATCAACAACACGACATAACCGACCATCGCTGGGTTAAACGGGTTATAGCCCAGTCCCCCATACAGATGCTTGGCGACCACGATCGCTGACAAAACGCCGACCACCGTCAGCCACCACGGGGCCAGCGGCGGCAAGGCGACGGCCAGCAACCAGGCGGTGACGACCGCACTGGAATCACCGAGATGCAGCAGGATGGGCTTGCCGCGCACCGCCAGCAGGGCCGTTTCCGCCAATAGCGCGATGGCAGTGGCGAGGAACAGATTGACGAGAATACCCCAGCCAAAGAACCAGGTCAGCGCAGCCAGGCCGGGCAACATGGCGTACAGCACCCGGCGCATCACCCGACCGACGCTGGCGTCCTGCAAAATATGGGGAGAAGTGACCGTCTTGAAACGCATGATTATGATATTTAATCAATTAATCGAGTATGCATTCCCCTTCCTGAATGAGGAGGGGCGGTGCGAAGCGCCGGGATGGTTTGCTTACAGGTCAACCGATTCGCTGGGTGCAACAGGGTTGAGGCCGATGGAAGACTTGGGCGCTTTTTGCCGCAGTTTCGCCTCCCGCTCCTGTTTCTCGCGCTCCAGCCGCTCAACCCGCGCCTGATGCCGCCGGCGGGCCAGTTCCGCTTTTTCCTTTTCCTTCTCCTGCGCCCAGATTTCATTCTTGGCGTAGCGGTAGTACTGCACCAATGGAATATGACTCGGACAGACATAACTGCAACAGCCGCATTCAATGCAACTGAACAAATGATGATCCTGCGCCTTGTCAAATTCGCGGGCGCGGGCGTGCCAGTACAACTGCTGCGGTAACAGATCGGCGGGACAGACTTCGACGCACGCGCCGCAGCGAATGCAGGGCATTGCCGACTGTTCCGGCGCCAGTTCCGCAGGACTGGCGGCCAGGATGCAGTTGGCTGCCTTGGTCACCGGCACGTCGTCACTGTGCAGAGCGAACCCCATCATCGGCCCGCCCATGATCAGCCGCTCTACGCCCTCCCGGTAACCACCGCACTGCTCGACCAGTTCCGTAAACGGCGTGCCCAGCAGCGCCTCAATATTGCCGGGTTGCTGAACATGTCCGGTCACGGTCACGACACGGGAAATCAACGGCTCACCATGATCGATAGCGCGATGCACGGCGTAAGCGGTGGCAATGTTGAAGCACTGGACGCCGACATCGACCGGCAGACCCTCCACCGGCGTTTCCTTGCCGGTCAGCAGCTTGACCAGTTGCTTGACGCTGCCGCTGGGATAGCGGGTCGGGATGGGCCGGACCTGATAATCAGTCTCGGCGCAGGCTTCGGTCATGGCGGCGATGGCTTCCGGCTTGTCGTCTTCAATGCCGATCAGCACGTCCAGTGGCTTGAGTAAATGAGCCATGATCCGCAATCCGGCGACGACGCCCGCCGCCCGTTCACGCATCAGGCGGTCATCGCAGGTAATCCACGGCTCGCATTCTGCGCCGTTGAGAATCAGGGTCTCCAAATCGTCGCTGCCACTCAGGTTCAGCTTGACCGCGCTGGGAAACGCTGCTCCGCCCAGGCCGACAATGCCGGCGTTGCGCAGGATGTTGCGCAGTTCGCTGGGATGTCGGCGACGGTAATCAACCGGCTGGCGGTCGATCCAGCGCTCCTCGCCGTCGGTGTCGATCACCACGCACAGGTCCGGCAACCCGGAGGGATGAGGAACATGCCGGGACTCCACGGCGGCAACCACGCCCGACGTCGGTGCATGAATCGCGGCGCTGATATAGCCGTCGGCCTGGCCGATCATTTGCCCTTTTAACACCCGGTCGCCGGGCTGAACCCACGGCTTGGCGATGGCGCCGATATGCTGGCGCAAAGGGACAGTCAGCCGTCGAGGTAGGACGCCGGGTTGAATCGGCGACTGATTCGATTCGGTTTTGTGGCGAACGGTCTTGAGTCCGCCATGGAAGGGAAACAGCAGCTTGCGCGCGTTCATGCCGCCGCTTTGACGGGGATCGCCGGGATGCCCGGCGCGTTCCATTTCCAGGTGCTGATGGTCGGCGCAACCGGGACCATATGGATGCAATCTACTGGACAGGGCGCAACGCACAGTTCGCAGCCGGTGCATTCCCTGGCGATGACCGTGTGCATGTGCTTGGCCGCGCCGAGAATGGCGTCCACCGGACAGGCTTGCAGGCACAGCGTGCAACCGATGCAGTTCTGCTCGTCGATCACCGCCAGCATCTTGGGTTTATCCAGATGCTCGGCGTTCAAAGGCTTGGGATCGCGGCCCAGCAGATCAGCCAGCGCTGTTACGCCATTCTGGCCGCCGGGCGGGCAGAGATTGATTTCCGCCTCGCCGGCAGCAATCGCTTCGGCATACGGTCGGCAACCGGCATAGCCGCATTGCCCGCACTGGGTTTGCGGCAGGATGGCATCGATTTTCTCGACGATGGGATCGCCTTCCACCTTGAAGCGCACCGCGGCGAAGCCCAGCAGCAGGCCGGAAACGCCAGCCAGCGTACTCAACACAATCATTGCGGCCATCATTTCAATTCATCCTCTCACCAGACCGGAAAAGCCCATGAACGCCAATGACATCAACCCCGCCGTCACCAGGGCGATAGCCGCCCCGCGAAACGGAACCGGTACGTCGGCGGCGACAATACGTTCGCGCATGGCGGCGAACAGCACCATGACCAGTGAAAACCCGACTGCGGCGCCAAAGCCGTACAGCCCCGACTCGACAAACCCGTGCCGGGTCTGGACATTGAGCAGGGCCACGCCCAACACCGCGCAGTTGGTGGTGATCAGCGGCAGATAAATGCCCAGCACCTGATAAAGCAATGGACTGGTTTTATGCACCACCATTTCGGTGAACTGCACCACGACGGCGATCACCAGGATAAACGCAATGGTGCGCAGATATTCCAGCCCCAGCGGTGCGAGCAAATATTCATCGGTGAGATAGGCGCAGATGGAGGACAGCGTGAGCACGAAGGTGGTGGCCAATCCCATGCCCATGGCGGTTTCCAGCTTGCGAGAGACGCCCATAAACGGGCATAACCCCAGGAATTTCACCAACACGAAGTTATTGACCAGAATAGCGCCGATCAGGATTAGGACATAGTCTTGCATGGTGGACGGTTAAGACCAATGACAAAATGATAGGATACTGCGGTCAACAGGGAATCGTTTTGACCATTATCAACGAGAACCTCTAGGTTTGACCGTCCAGCAGTAAAAATTCCATCAACGCCTTCTGGACATGGAGGCGATTTTCCGCCTGATCCCAGACCCGGCTTTGCGGCCCGTCGATCACCTCGGCGCTGACCTCCTCGCCGCGATGCGCCGGCAGACAGTGCAGGAAGATTGCTCCTGGCCTGGCCTGGGCCATCATTTCGGCGGTGACCTGATAGCCGGCGAAATCCCGCTCCCGGCGGCCCTGCTGTTCCTCCTTGCCCATGCTGGCCCATACGTCGGTGGTGACCAGATCAGCGC
>CAZDVY010000072.1:0-13329 GCA_964508935.1 uncultured Candidatus Competibacteraceae bacterium
CCGCCGGTTAGCGCGCCCAGGCAGTTGACGTAAGGTTCAGTGGTAATCAGTTGCCAAAGTTTATCGGCGCCCCGTTGCGCCAGGCTGTATTCGATTGGCACGTTGCCACGTAACCGCACTACCTCTTCAGCAGTGTAGCCGCGCTTGATGCCTTTCCAGCGGGGATTCTCGGCCCAGTCTTTTTTCAACTGCTCAACGCTTAGAAACGCCATGTTGCCATCCTCTTTGATGGGTTACGGGGTGGGTGGTTTGGTCATCGTAATTTCGACTATTCTAATGTGGCTATGCAACATTTTACAAGGCAAAACGGCAAGTCAGCCGACCCTCCCGTTGCGTCCAATTTTTCTATCAACCGGAATCAAAAAAGATGCAGGAAATTCCAGCTACCCTTCCCGATCTGGTCGCCGATATCGGTGGCACCAATGCCCGTTTCGCCCTAGTTGATGCCTACCGGCGATTTTATGCGGAGCAGACGCTGGCCTGCGCTGACTTTCCCGGTCTGACCGCTGCCTGCAACACCTTTCTGCAAGCAGTCAGCGATCGGCGTCCCAAGCGGGCCGCCGTCGCGGTCGCTACCCCCATCACCGGCGACTGGATTCAGTTCACCAACAGCACCTGGTCGTTCTCGACAGAAGCCGTGCAGCGGGAATTGGAGCTGGAACAACTGACCATCCTCAATGACTTCACCGCACTGGCGCTAGCGCTGCCTCTGCTTGAATTGGAGGAACGCCGGGCAGTCGGCGGCGGTGAGGCAATCGCTGGAGAACCCATTGCTCTGATCGGCCCCGGCACCGGGTTAGGCGTATCGGGATTGGTATGGTCAGGGCAGCGCTGGATTCCCCTGCAAACCGAGGGCGGACACGCCACATTTTCTCCGGTAGATGAACGGGAATGGGCGATCAGCCGGATTCTGCAACGTCAATTCGGCCACGTCTCACCAGAACGTCTGTTGTCTGGGCCAGGCCTAGTCAATCTTCATGGCGCACTGGCGGAACTCGAAGGCTGGCCGACGGAAGCGCTGACGCCGGCGGATATCACTGATCGGGCTTTGGCTGGCGCCTGCGGGCATTGCCAGGATGTGCTGGATTTGTTCTGCGGGGCGCTGGGTACGGCGGCGGGCAATCTGGCTATCACGCTCGGGGCGCGGGGCGGTGTGTATATCGGCGGCGGCATCATCCCCCGGCTGGGTGATTACTTCGTCCAATCAACCTTTCGTCGCCGGTTTGAGGACAAGGGCCGCTTCAGCAGTTACCTGGCGGCGATTCCCACCTGGGTGATCACCGCCGCCAACCCGGCATTACGGGGAGTCGCGGCGGCGCTGGACTGAAGGTCAGGCGGTTGAGTATTCATCCGCGTACAATTGATTGACCTTGGCCGCCATAATGAAGTCATTTTCGTGCAGCCCATTGATCTTATGGGTGTAGAACAGGACGCTGGCGTATCCCCAGCCGAAGGTGATATCAGGATGATGCCCCTCGGTCTCGGCCAGGTCACCGATCCGGTTAATGAAGGCCAATGCAGCAGCGAAATTTTTGAAAACAAAGCGCCGCTCCAACCGGGCACCGTTGTCCACCAATCGCCAGTCGGGCGCCTGCGGCAACAACGCCTGGGCTTCACTCAGGGTCAACGGGGAAATCCCGCCCTGACAGGGCGTACAAGCCTTCTGTAGCAGTTCCATCATGGACCTCCGTTTAGCAGTTCGTGGTTTTTAGAGCGGCGAAACCTGGAAAAATCCACCAGAACAAGCCGATTCGCTATACTTTGGCCTGCTCAGTATGAACCCCAATCGGAGAATTTGCATGCGATACGCTTTGCCTCTTGCTCTGGGCGCGGCGCTGACCGCCAGCGTCGCCAGCGCCAAGCCACCTGCCGACGCTGCGCCGCCGGAAGCGACCGCCGAGGTCAAGGTCAGCCGGGCGGCCGCGCAACAATTCGGCGCGACCTTAAAGGACGTGCTGCAACAGGCGATCAACAACGGTGGCCCGGTCAGCGGCATCACCGTCTGCCACGGTCAAGCGGGAGCCATCGCCGAAAAACTGTCTCAGGAACAAGGAATGCTGGTGGGTCGCACCAGTCTCAAGGTGCGCAATCCGCAAAACGCGCCGGACAACTGGGAACTGGCGGTCCTCAAGCAGTTTGAAGCGCGCAAGGCGCAGGGTGAAGCGGTCGATAAGCTGGAGTTTTTCGCAGTGATCCCCGATGATCGGGGCCAAAACACCTTTCGCTACATGAAAGCCATCCCAACCGCCGCGCTCTGCCTGACTTGTCATGGTGAGAACCTTCCCGCCGAAGTAGACGCCCAGTTGAAAGAACTCTACCCCGACGACAAGGCGCGCGGCTTCAGGGAAGGCGAGTTGCGCGGGGCGTTCACCATCGCCAAGCCAATGCCATGAGCCATTTAGTGTGGACCCCACATCTGACCGTCGCCACGATCATCGAACGCGATAGGCAATTTCTGCTGGTCGAGGAATACGCCGACGGCGACGATCTGGTTTACAACCAGCCGGCTGGCCATCTGGATGAGCATGAAACGCTGGCGGCGGCGGCCATCCGCGAGACGCTGGAGGAAACCGCCTGGGAGGTCGACGTCAACGCTATCGTCGGCGTCTATTACTGGACCCATCCCAAAGGCGAAACCTTCGTGCGCACCTGTTTCGCTGGAACCGCCCTGCATCACCACCCAGACCAACCGCTGGATCATGGCATCCAGCGGGCAGTGTGGCTGACACGGGAGGACATTGTCCTGCTGGGGCCGAGGTTGCGCAGCCCGATGGTGCTGCGCTGTATTGACGACTATCTGGCTGGGAAACGCTATCCACTCGAGTTTTTCAGTTATCTCTGACAGTCGCGCTAAGCTCCCAGGTATGCTTCCTTGACCCGTGGGTCGCCCAGCAACTCCCGACCCGGGCCAGACAGGATGACCGCGCCGGTCTCCAATACATAAGCGCGAGAGGCAATGCGCAGGGCCATATTAGCGTTCTGTTCCACCAGCAGGATGGTCACGCCCGTCTGGTTAATGTCCTCAATCACCCGGAAAATTTCCCGAACCAGCCTCGGCGCTAATCCCATGGATGGCTCGTCCAGCAACAGCAACCGTCCCCGGCTCATCAAGGCCCGACCCACCGCCAGCATCTGCTGCTCGCCACCGGACAGGGTGCCGCTCGGTTGATCGCGCCGTTCCATCAGTCGCGGAAAGATGGTGAACACCCGGTCGTAGTCAATCTCGATCTCTTCCTTATCCTTCCGCTGCCAGGTCGCCAGCCGCAAATTTTCCTGCACCGTCAGATTGCCGAAAATCCCCCGTCCTTCGGGAACATGAGCAATGCCCAGTCCGACAATCTGGTGCGCGGGAACACGTTGCAGGTCCTGTCCCTCGAAGACGATAGAGCCAGTATAAGGCGTCAGGCCGGAAATCGCCCGCAGAATCGAGGTCTTGCCCGCGCCGTTCGCGCCAATGAGCGTGACAATCTCACCCTTTGGCACTGAGAAGGACACCCCGTGCAAGGCGCGAATACCATCGTAATGCACTTCCAGATTCCGCACGTCCAGTTGCAGGCTCTCCACTGCACCCATTGCCTCGCTCATCCGATCGGCCCCTCACCCAGATACGCTTCCAGGACCTTGGGATCATTCTGGATGGCTTCCGGTGGCCCTTCCGCTAAGGTTTCGCCGAAATCCAGCACCTTGATCCGTTCGCAAATTCCCATTACCAGTTTCATCTGATGTTCAATCAGGAGAATGGTCAGCTTGAATTCCTGACGAATCCACTGAATGAACTCCATCAGTTGATCGATTTCATTGGGATTCATCCCCGCCGCGGGTTCATCCAGCAACAACAATTCCGGTCCAATCGCCAGCGCCCGCGCGATTTCCAGCCGCCGTTGCATCCCATAAGGCAGATTCTTGGCAGTCTCACCCGCCAGTGCCTCCAGCTTGAAAATGGAGAGCAACCGTTGAGAATTCTCGATGATGCGTTCCTCTTCCCGGCGATAACGACCAATCTGTAATAACGCTTCCAGCGGACTGTAATTGGATTGGGCATAGTGCGCGATCCGCACATTGTCCAACACCGACAGATCGCGGAACAGCCGAATATTCTGGAAGGTGCGACCGATGCGCAACGCGGTGATTTGATGGGGCGTCTTACCGACCAACTCGGTTCCCTTAAAGCGAATACTACCTTCCGAAGCCTGATAAACCCCGGTAATCAGGTTGAAAACGGTGGTTTTGCCAGCGCCGTTGGGACCGATGATGCCCATTAATTCGCCGGCCTGGAGATCCAGGTTGAAATCGCCGACTGCGCACAGGCCGCCGAAGAAATGCCGGACTTTAGTCGCTTCGAGCAACGTCATTATGGCATTCCCTGTTTCTCAAGCGTTTTCAGGCGGTGATGAGCTTCCCGATCCCGACGGGGGATAAAGCCGCGAAACTCCCGCAAGCCCATCATGCCCCGTGGCCAGTACAACATCACCAGCACCAGCAGCAACGGCATAATCACCATGCGCCAAACGCCCAGATGGCGAATGAAATACTCGTTCAACGGATCAAAGATCATTGCCGGCAGCCAGGACAACAGTCCGGCAACAGTAGATGGCCGCAGGATTTCCATGAGTCCGGTGTACAGCGTCGCGCCCAGAATGGAACCGCCAATCGAGGCGATGCCACCCAAATAGACCATGATCAAAATGTCAGTGGTCTTAATAATGTCGAACACCCGGGGACTGATGAACTGGAGCAAATGCGCGAACAGCGCCCCAGCAATGCCGGCGAAGAACGATGAGGTCATAAACGCCAGAAACTTCACCCGGCGAGTGTTCACGCTCATCAGATCGCTGGCGATTTCATCCTCGCGGATCGACAGGACGCCGCGCCCGTATTTGGAATAAACGAAGTTGCGCACGACCCATACGGAAACCACCACCCAGAAAAACACCCAGGGCAGGGTGGTCAATCGCTTAATGCCCGGAATGCCGCGCGGCCCGCCGATAGAGTCGATGTTTTCAATCACTGACTTGACGATCATCAAAAACGCCAGGGTAATGATCGCGAGATAGTCGCCGCGCACCTTGAACGAAGGAACCGCCACAATCAGGCCCATCAGCGCCGCAGCCAGTCCGCCAGCCAGCACCGCCAGGGGGAACAGTCCCGGATAGGCAGCGATCGGCAACACCTTCATGGTCAATAGCGCAGCGGTATAGGCCCCCACCGCCATAAAGCCGGCATGGGCCAAGGAAAATTCGCCCATGTAGCCATTTACCAGATTCAGGCTGACCGCCAGAATGATATTGATCCCGACGTACATCAGGACCAGTTGGACATATTTATTCAACAGGTTGTATTCGGGAATAGCGAAGGCCAAAACGAACCCGATCGCCAGCAGGACGGGCAACAGCCAGCGCTGTTCCAGCAACCAGTCCCAGTGATTTCTTAACAGGGCGCTCATACTTTCTGCGTCCGTGGCTGACCCAGAATGCCGTAGGGCCGGATGACAATCAGTAACAACAGCAGGGAGAACGCCACGAAATCCCGGTAGGTGGAAGGGAAAAAAGCCGCAACCATGATTTCTACCCCGCCCAGGATAAACGCACCGATCATCGCGCCGCGAATGTTGCCGATGCCGCCCACTACAGCCGAAATAAACGCCTTCCAGCCGACCATGATGCCCATATAGGGGTCAATCACCGGGTAGGCCAAGGCATACATCGTCCCGGCAGCGCCCGCCAGCCCCGCACCGATAGCGAAGGTAACGGAGATAATCAAATTCACCGGAATACCCATGAGCGGCACGAAGGTCTTATCCCACGAGATAGCGCGCATGGCCATGCCAACCGGGGTGCGATGCACCACATAATCCAGCACGATCATCAATCCCAGCGACAGGAAAATGATGATGACCTGCAAGGAGGAAACAGAAACGCCGCCCAGATTCCAGGTCACATTCTCCAGCAACGGCGGAATATGTTTAGGATAGGGCGCCAACGCCAGAGTGAAATTCTCCAGGAACAGCCCCACGCCCAATGCGGTGATGATCGCGGACACCCGAGGCGCATTGCGCAACGGTTTATAGGCCAGTCGCTCAATCACTACGCCCAACAAGGCAGCGCCCAGCATGGTTAACAGCAGGGTCGGTGCGAACGGTAACCCCAGTGCAGTCGCCGCCAGGAAACAAAAGAAAGCGCCGATCATGAACACGTCGCCGTGGGCGAAATTGATCATGGTCAGGATGCCATAGACCATGGTGTAGCCCAGAGCGATCAGGGCGTAGATACTGCCCAGTTGCAGGGCATTCAAAATCTGTTGAAGCCAGTAGACGATCCCGTCGCTCAAGGTTGTGCCCGTTATGCCTTTGGTTGACAAAAAGAACGGCCCTTTGAGGCCGCCGGCAGCGAGATAGCCAACAGGGATTAGGAAAATAGCATCCGGCAAATAGGAATCAGCGAATCCATTTGCTATTTTGCTATTTCCTAACCCGCTATCTCCTGTTAAGGACTGGCGTTGGTAAAGTAGGTGAACTTGCCATCCTTGATTTGCAGGATCACTGCGCTCTTGATCGGATCACGCGAATCAGCCTGGAACTTCATGTCGCCAGTGACGCCCTTGTAGCTGGGCAGGGTGGACAGGGCCGCCCGAATCGCTTCGCGGTCGGCCTTGCCGGCGGCCTTGATCGCGCCGAACAGCAGCCCTAAAGCGTCATAGGTCAGCGCCGCAACGTCATCCGGCTTCGCGCCGTAGGTCTTCTCATACTCTTCGATGAACTTTTTGGCGGCGGGCGCAGCGTTGTCTGCGGCGTAATGGGTGCTGAAGTAGTACCCGTTCAGGTCGGCGCCGCCCAACGTCAACAGTTCGTTGCTGCCCCAGGAATCGCTGCCGATGAAGGGTACGCCGATGCCCAGCCGCTTGGCCTGCTGCACTTGCAACGGCACTTCGCTGTAGTAGTTCGGCAGAAAGATCACATCCGGCTTGGCGTCCTTGATTTTGGTCAACTGCGCCGAGAAATCCTTGTCATTAGTGGTGTAGGTCTCGAACGCCACGATTTTGCCACCCAGTTTTTCGTAGCTGGCCTTGAACACCTCGGCGATGCCTTTGTTGTAATCGGAAGCCACGTCATACAGCACGGCGGCCTTTTTCGCCTTCAGATTTTCCAGCGCGAACTTGGCCAGCACGCCTCCCTGAAACGGATCGATGAAGCAGGCCCGGAATACATACTTCTTGGGCTGGTTGGTCGTCGTATCCAGCGTGGTCTTGGGATTGGTCGACCACGGGGTGATCAGCACCGTCTCGGAACTCTCGGCGATTTCCGAAGCCGGGATGGCGTACCGACTGGCGTTGGGGCCGACAATCGCCAGGACTTCATCCTGGGTGATCAGCTTCTGGGCAGCGGCAGCGGACTGGTCGGCTTTGCCGGCGTTATCCTCCACAATCAGATTGACCTTCATTTTCTGTTTGCCGACTTGCAGACCGCCAGCCGCGTTAATCTCCTTAACCGCCATTTCGGCGGCGTTCCGGCAAGATGCGCCCACTGCGGGCATATCGCCGGTCAGTTCGGCGATGACACCCAGATTGAGGGTCTTGTCTGCGCCCGAGGCGGTCAGGCCCAAGGACATCAGCATGGAAAACAACAGCAGGGACAGCGTTTTTCTCATTAAAACAGTCCTCAAGTGGCAAATTTCCAGGCCTTCAGACGCTCTGAAGGGGCAAAGCGAGCAGCGGGGCCAAGCCGACAGACACGCTTCATGGCCCCAGTCGATTATAAGCGTTATCCCGGCGATTTGCGCCGCCGCTTACAGCTATCCCCGCGCCTCCCAGGGTGGGGCGATAATTTGCTCGGAGCGCTTGCGGCACACGGCTTCGAGTTCCTTGAGCACGCTTTCCATGCCGATAAGCTTCTCCAGAATGGCGCGAATATCGCGCAGGGTAAAAATCACATCGACGTCCATTTCCAGATACTTCTCCCGTTCAGCGCGCTCCGCCCGCTCAATCGCCGCCTGAATGCTTTCCAGCGGGTCGACCTCGGCGCCGAGCAAGCGGATAAACACCCGTAATTTCTGTCGCTGCTGACTGAGCCATTCGTTATATAAATAAAGCATCTCATAGCCGTCCTCGATGGAATAGGCTTTGTAGCGGAATTTCAGTTTGAGGTCACCAAATGTGCTGCGCCGGAAAATCTTGCCGGCTTTCCAGTCCTCGATGGTTTGCCGAAACTCAATCGGCAAAAAATCCACATCAGCTTCAATGCGGTTTTTGATGAACTCCAGGTCGTGAGCTTCCTTCTCGACGAGTTCAACAACCGAACGCACCTGCTGGTGAAGCGCCTCGGTTCGGGTATAGGTTCTTTCAACCGGTTTGCCCGGCGTTGTCGTCGCCGCCAGCCGGTTGCCCTCCCGCTCCGTCTCGACCCACTCGGCGATCGCGTCCTCGACCGCCCGCAACCGTTCCTCGCTCCCTTCCATTTCCCGGCGATCCTCGCTGGCGCGCCGATGCCGCACCCGTTCAGCCTCAGCCTGTTCCGCCGCCGCCCATTCCACAATAGCCTGTTCCACGGCAGCCCGCTCCACGGCAGCCCGCTCGGCGGCAGCCCGCTCGGCGGCCAGTCGCTTGGCCGCCAGTCGCTCCGCCGCCGCCCGGTTGATCGCCGCGCTTTCTGCACGCGATTTCTGCTCAGCAGCGGCTTTCTCCACAGCAGCCTTCTCGGCGGCGGCCCGCTTCACCGCCAGAAGCCGTTCTTCAAGCTGCTGTTTCCGCACCCGGCTGTAGCGCAAAATCAGCCAGCCGCCACCGCCGACGACCATCGCCAGCACCACCAGCACCACCAGACTTGTCAATTGCCAACTGTTCATGCGCCGCCTATTGCCAATATCCAATCTACCGGGCTAAGCCTCGCCGCCGAATAACTCCAGCAGGTGAGGCATTAACCGCGCCAGCTCCCCGGTCATCAGCGCAAATTCAGCGTCGAACACCGCTTCCGGGGAATGGGTCGCATCATCCTGCAACGATTCACGCACGACATCCAGAAACTGCAACCGGCGAACGATTAGCGCCTCGTCCAGCACGAACGCCAGTCGGTCTTGCCAGACCAATCCTAATTGAGTGACCTGCTTGCCCGCGACCAGATGGGCGCGAATTTCATCGCCGGTCAAGTCCTGCCCCCGGCAACGAACGACGCCTCCGTCTTCGCCACTTTCGCGCAGTTCGCAGCTATCGCCGAACATGAATTCCCCGGGAGCCTGGCCTTCGGTCAGCCAGGCGGTCATCGTCGCCGAAACCGACTGCCGGACCCGGGGTGGGGTGATGGGCAAAGAATCGATGGTTTCGCGCAAGGTTCCAGTGAGTTCTTCGACTCCACGCGGGCTGGCGCTGTCCACCACCAGCCAGCCGTCAGCAACATCCAGATAAGCATAGCTGAGCCGGCTGCGAGTCAGGGCGCGGGGCAGCAACTCCTGCACCAACTGATCGCGCAATTCCAGCTTTTCCCGCCGTCGCACCGGCCGGCGCTGTTCATCCTCAATCAGAGCGATGCGCTCGGCCAGCGCCTGATTGATCACGATGGGCGGCAACAACTTTTCTTCGGTGCGCAGGCACATCAGCCACCGGCCCGCCACGGCATGAACTCGATCCCGCGCCTTGCGGCCCAGGGGCGGCGTCCAGCCGGTGGCGCTGGGCTGAAAGCTGGGGCAGGGCTGAAAAGCGCGTCGCTCCAGACGCGCCGCCAGCGCTTCAGCATTCAGGGAAAACGGCTCGACCAGACGAAACAGGGTCAGATTCTTGAACCACATGGAGACAGCGTCCCTTTCTGCAAAAGCGCGGATTATCCGCTAATGTCCCGCCATCGCCAAGCTAGTGCATTACGGGTCAACTGCGCGGTCAGGAAACGCTTTCTTTGCGTCCAGATAGAGACGATCAGGGCGGCCTGAGTGGCCGGGGCAAGGCGAATGTACCGTCAATCGGCCCCGGCGCGAGGATTTTACCGTTGAGTTTGCACGTTGTTTATCGACCGAAACGCGCAGCCTTGCCCAGCTCCCGTTCAATCTCCAGCAGCCGGTTATACTTGGCAATGCGTTCCGAACGGCAGACAGAGCCGGTCTTGATCTGACCGCCACCCATGGCGACCGCGAAATCCGCCATGAAGGTATCTTCAGTTTCTCCGGAACGGTGCGAGATCACGAAGCCCCAGCCCGCTTTGCGGCACAGGTGAATAGCTTCGATGGTTTCCGTGACCGTGCCGATCTGATTAAGCTTGATCAGCGCCGCATTACAGGCGCACTCCTCAACAGCGCGAGCGATGAACTTCGTGTTAGTCACCAGCAAATCATCGCCGACGATCTGAATGCGCCCGCCCAGCTCCGCCGTCATGCGCTTGAATCCGGCCCAGTCGTTCTCGTCGTGGCCGTCTTCGATGGAGACGATGGGATACTGATCGACCCAACTCTTGAACAGGGCCACCATCTCGTCAGCAGTCTTGTCGCCCTGGCCGCTGCGGGACAAGCGGTACTTGTCGCCTTCATAAAACGAACTGGCCGCCGGATCGAGCGCGATAGCGATGTCCTGACCAGGCTGATAACCGGCTGCCGTAATCGCTTTGACGATCAGCTCGCAGGCTTCGTCGTTGCTCTCCACTCGTGGAGCGAAGCCGCCTTCGTCGCCGACGCTGGTGCTGTAGCCTTCTACCGCCAGAATGTTGTGGAGGGCGTGGAAAGTTTCCGCGCCGTAGCGCAGCGCCTCGGCGAAATTGGGCGCGCCGACCGGGAAGATCATGAATTCCTGGAAATCCATCCCGGAGTCGGCGTGCTTGCCACCGTTCAGCACGTTCATCATCGGGATCGGCAGGCGCACCGCGCCGACCCCGCCCAGATAGGCGTACAGCGGCAATCCGCACGCCTGCGCGGCGGCGCGGGCTGCCGCCTGGGAAATGCCCAGCATCGCGTTGGCGCCCAGTCTGGCCTTGTTCTCGGTGCCGTCCAGTTCGATCATGCGGTAATCGATCTCCGCCTGGCGACGCGGGTCCATGCCCTTCAGCGCGGGAGCCAGAATTTTCTCGATGTTCTCAACCGCTTTGCGCACGCCCTTACCGCCATAGCGGCTCTTGTCGCCGTCGCGGAGTTCGACCGCCTCATTTTCGCCGGTGGAGGCACCGGAAGGCACCGACGCGGCGCCGACGATGCCGTTGTCCAGGCAGACATTCACCCGGACGGTGGGGTTGCCACGGGAATCCAGGATTTCCAGGGCATCAATGGCGTCAATACGAATCTTCATGAGTCTCTCCTTTGGATCAGATTCAGCGCTTCAAATTGTTATTGATGAAAACGCCAGCCCGCCGCATGGACGAGTTAGCTCCTTTTACGACCGCAAGGTCGCGATCAGCCGTTGGGGATGTCGCAGCAACTCCAACGCTGAAAATACATCCCGAACGACAATATCCGCCGCCATCAGCGCGGCGGTAGCTGTGCCTTCCTCTCCCAGCACCGCAATGCCTAAAACCGCTTGTTTCAGCATCAACCGATCATTGCGGCCATTGCCGACGGCGACGGTCGCCAGTTCACCCAACCGGCGAACATAATCGGCTTTGGCTACCGCCTGATTTTTCGGTGGCAGAATTACTAAATGGCAATCGATTTCCGCTAGCGCAGGGGCCGCCTTGCCAAAAGTATCCGCTGTGACTATGTGAAGACTCAGACTGCCCGCCAATGTGCTTAATCGGGATTTCACCCCATTGATCAGGTCGCCATCGACGGCCAGCGTGCCGTTGTAATCCAGCACCAGATGGGCCAGCCGGAGATGCCGGAACTCGGGAATCTCAATCTCGATCATGACGGTTCCCCAGCAAACCCGCGCTGTTTCGGCATGACCCAGTAATGCAGCAGCAGGGCGGCCAGCAACGCACAGCCGGCGGCGACGCTGAACGCTGTAGCGGGGCCTGCGATTTGCCACAATGCGCCAAACAGCAGCGAGGCCGGCAACAGCAGCAATCCCGCCGTCAGGTTGAACCAGCCGTAAGCCGTACCCAGCAAGGCGGTGGGCGCCAGATCGGCGACCAGCGCCTTTTCCGCGCCCTCGGTCGCCGCCATGAACAGGCCATACCCGGCGAACAACGGCCACAGCACCCAGGTCTGGCCGCCGTTCAGACCCAGAATCAGGTAGAACACGCCGTAGATCGCCCAGCCGGAGAGAATCAGCCGTCTCCGGCCCCAGCGGTCAGACAACGCCGACAACGGTGTGGAAAACAACATCGCCACGGCGGAGACCATCGCCCACAGCAACGGAATCTGCACCTCGGGCAGACCCAGTTCCCTGGCGCGCAGCAGCAGGAACATGTTGGACGAGTTGCCCAAAGTAAACAGCGCCAGCACCAGCAGATAGCGCTTGAAGGCGGGAGGAAAACCGCGCAGCGTCCAACTGAAGGGAGCGGGCGGCGCTTTGCCGACGCGGGACGGTTCCCGAATAGCCAGGGCCAAGGCGATGGCGATAGCACCGGGTACCGCGGTCCACAGGAAAATGTCGCGCAGCGGCACATGGAGCGCCAGCAACGTCGCAGCCAGAAGTGGCCCGATCACTGCGCCGGCGTTGTCCATCGCCCGGTGCAGGCCGAACGCCAGACCGCGTTGCGCGGGATCCACGGCGGACGCCAGCAAGGCATCGCGTGGCGAGCTGCGTAACCCTTTACCCACCCGGTCGGCGAAACGCAGCGCCAGCACCATGGGCCAAGCCGTCGCCAAGGCCATGAGCGGGCGGGCGATAGCGGCCAAACTGTAGCCGCCGACCACCCATGGTTTGGTCGAAGCGGTTTTATCGGCCAGCACCCCGGCGAACAATTTCAGCAGGCTGCTGGTCGCCTCAGCGATTCCTTCGATAACGCCCAGCGCCTTGGGGCCGGCCATCAGCACCGACGCCAGGTACAGCGGCACCAGCGGATAAATCAGCTCGCTAGCCGAGTCGTTCATCAAGCTGATCAAGCCGAGCAGCCAGATCGTGGTGGGTAAAGCCAGGATGGATTTCAACAAAACAGTGGCTCCCGCTTCTAAACCTGAGTCGGTTAAACAAGGCGCTAGCACTATTTTCCTACCATCGGTATGGTCTATTCTCCGTTTAACACACCATATTCCGCCGGCATCCGCACATAAAAGACATGCACCTTCTCCTGTTCGATCAGCTTCAGGAGTTGCGCAGCTTCTTCATCGCTGACCATGAATGCCACTTCCACCGGCAGATTGCCTGCCAATTCGAAAAAGTGGTCTTCATGCAGGACGCCATGCCGTCCGAAACCGGCAATGGCGCGAAACGCCGATCCGCCGTGGATGCCCAGTTTCCTAGCCCGTTCCAGCAACCATTCGTAGA
>CAZDVY010000073.1:0-5950 GCA_964508935.1 uncultured Candidatus Competibacteraceae bacterium
GAACGCTGGGAACGGGCCGAAATCGGCTTTCACAAGCAGGAAATCAACGCTCATCTTCAACAATTCTGGAATGCGCTCAACCTGCGGCCGGGTCAACGGGTGTTCGTGCCTTTGTGCGGCAAAAGCCTCGATCTGCTCTGGCTGGCCGGGGAAGGTCATCCGGTGACGGGTGTGGAAATCAGCCCGATTGCCGTCGAGGCGTTCTTTCAGGAAAACGGGTTGCAGCCGCGCCGTTCGCGGGAAGGAGCGTTCGAAATTTGGGAGCAGGATGAGCTGCGTATTCTGCTCGGCGATTTTTTTGCCCTGGAGCCGCCGCATCTTGCGGATTGCGCCGGTGTTTATGACCGCGCCTCGCTGATTGCCTTGCCGCCGGCCCTGCGCGAGCGCTATGTCAATCATCTCGACGTTCTGTTGCCGCCCGGAATGCGCACGCTGTTGGTCACGCTGGAATACGATCAGACGGTCTTGCCGGGGCCGCCGTTTGCTGTCGATGAGGCGGAAGTGCGCAGGCTCTATGCCGCCACTCATGAGGTGGATGTGCTGACTGTGCGCGACGCCCTTGCCGAAGAATCCCGCTGGCGGGCACGGGGCCTGACCTGGCTGTTTGAACGGGTCTACCGGCTGACGCGCCGGGCCGAAACTCGCGCATGACCGATACTATCCTCCTGTCATCGCCGGCAGTCATATTGCGGGTGTTTCTGCCCTTCGCCGCAGGCTACTTCCTGTCCTATCTCTACCGCACGATTAATGCCGTGCTGTCGCCCCATCTGGTGATGGAACTGGGATTGGATGCGACCGACCTGGGCTTGTTGACCAGCGTCTATTTTCTGACTTTCGCCGCCTTCCAGTTGCCGCTGGGGATGTTGCTGGATCGATTCGGGCCACGCCGAGTGGAGGCGACCTTGCTGTTGTTCGCCGCTGCCGGCGCTGGCTTGTTTGCGGTCAGCCACACTTCAACCGAACTCATGATCGGACGGGCGCTGATTGGTTTAGGCGTGTCAGCCTGTTTGATGGCGAGTTTTAAAGCCTTTGTTTTATGGTTCCCGGCAGCACAGTTACCGGCGGTCAACGGTTGGGTGTTGGCGGCGGGTGGGCTGGGAGCATTGGTGGCTACCGCCCCGGTTGAAGCGGCGTTGCAGTTGACCGACTGGCGTGGGTTGTTCGTGATCCTGGCGGGTTTGAGCTTCGCCGTTGCGGCTACGCTGTTGTGGGCGGTTCCGGAGCGTGGCGGCGGCGCAGCTCCCCAGGGTTGGCCCGCGCAGTGGCGGGAAGTCAAGGGCATTTTCCGCAGCCCGGTGTTCTGGCGCATGGCCCCGGCTTCGGTACTGTCACAGGCGTCGTTCCTGGCGATTCAGGGGCTGTGGGCGGGGCCGTGGTTGCGCGATGTATCCGGCCTGGGTCAGGCCGCTGCGGCCAACTACTTGTTCTGGATTGCGGCAGCGATGGTGGCGGGTTTTCTCGTTATGGGGCAATTGACCTACCGCCTGTCGCGACTGGGCATTGCGCCGCTGGGCGTTGCAGTGAGCGGCATGGCGGTGTTTATGTTGACGCAGTTGGCGTTGCTGTTCGGTTGGGGACCACCAGGACCGTTATGGGTACTCTTTGGCTTCTTCGGTACTGCCGGAACGCTGACTTACGCCATCCTGTCGCAGGCGTTTCCGCCGGCGCTGGCGGGCCGGGTCAACACCGCGCTGAATCTGTTGGTGTTCGTGGCGGCGTTCGCCGGGCAATGGGGCATGGGCGCGATCATCAATGGCTGGCCGCTGGACGGTGGCGGATACGCCGATTCCGGGTATCGCTGGGCGTTCGGGCTGGCGCTGGCGTTGCAAGTTTTAACCTGGGTTTGGTTACTGGTTGGCGCACGGCGATAGTTTCATAGCAGCGGCGACAGCAAGCGGGCGGTGGCCTCGCTCAGCCGCTGACCGAGCGTAGTCCGCCGGCCAGGTTTGACATAGCGTCTGGCGCAGCGCAGATCCGCCGCGAAACTTTCGGCCAGTCGAGCAGCAAATTCCGGGTCATACAGGACTGCCATCGCTTCGAAATTCAGTGTCAGACTGCGGTTGTCGAAGTTGGCGCTGCCGACCGCCGCAATCCGTTTATCCACGGCCAGCAGTTTAGCGTGCAGCATCGGCGGGCCATATTCGTAGATGGCCACGCCAGCGTTGGCCATTTCGTCGTAATAGCTGCGGGCGGCGGCGGTGACCAGGCGCGAGTCGCTGTTTTTCGGGACCAGAATCTGCACTTCGACCCCGCGCAGCGCGGCGGTGGTCAGCGCCGTGGCGAGTGCTTCATTCGGAACGAAATAGGGTGTGGTCAGCAGCACTTGCTGCCGGGCGCCGGCGATGGCGGCAAAGTAGAACTTGGCAATGGCATGGTGGCTGTTGTCAGGGCCGGATTCGACTATGTGCAGCCAGGGGCGGCTTGGATGTTCCAGGCAGGGAGGGAAGAATTCTGGCTCGAAAGGCGCCTGGTCGGTAGCGAAGTACCAGTCTTCCAGGAAAATGAATTGCAATCGGTGAACCGGCTCGCCCTCAAGGCGCAAATGGGTGTCGCGCCAGGCGGCTCGATGGTTGTGGATAGAGCTGTGTTCGGCGCAGATGTTGACGCCGCCGGTGAAACCGATGTGCCCGTCACAGACGACAATCTTGCGGTGGGTGCGGAAATTGACATACCGCCAGCGAAACCGGCGCAGGCTGATTGGGTTGAACCAGGCGGTCGCGCCGCCGGCGTCCTGCAAGGGTTGCAGAAAGCGGCGAGTGATGCGGTCAGAACCGATGGGGTCGAGGAGCAGCCGTACTTGTACGCCAGCCCGGGCCTTTTCGATCAGCAGGTCGCGTAGCCGCGTCCCGACCGGATCGGGCTGCCACAGGTAATATTCGAGATGAATGTGATGAACTGCGCCAGCGAAAGCGGCTTCCAGCGCGGCAAAACAGGCGTCGCCGGTTTCCAGCAGGGCGCCGGCGTGGGCGGGCGCCGGTTGTCCCTGTCCAGCGCGGTCCAGCAGGGTCGCCAACTGCCATTCCAGATCAGCGCTGGGAAAACCGGGGAGCGTGGTGTGATCCCGGCCCAGCCGGCGGGGAGTGGATTGAATCAGCCGTTCCCGGGCGCGGCTATAGCGCCGCCGGCGACGGCGCAGCCGGCGCGGCCCAAACAGCAGATATACGACAAAGCCGAAATAGGGCATGAACAGCAGCGCCAGCAGCCAAGCCAGGGTTGCAGCCGGCGAGCGGCGCTCCAGAATCAGCCCGACTGCGACCAGTGCGATCCAGAGCAGCCAGGCCAGTGAGAGGAGGGCGGTCAGGTGGTCAGCTAAGATTCTCAATGGTTTTGCGCAGAGGGTAAGCGTGGATTGATGGTTTATCGCGTTGAGAAATGTTGTATACGGAGATGCGCCTTATATCTGTGGCGCGTCTGCTGGTGCTAGTGGATTACCGCATAAATTCTGACAGGTCTTGATCTGGCGTAGGGTGGATAAGGCGCTTGCGCCGCATCCACCCATTGCCTGACAGGGCGGATGCGCTACGCTGATTCGCCCTATACCTCCGAACCTATCAAAACTTTTGCGGTAGCCCACTAGAACCCAATGACGGCCGGCGCAATCACACGGTTGAAACTCTGGCGCGCCTCGGCTATCGCCGCCAGCCGTTGCCGCTGCAGGGCTTCGGCCAGCGCCAGCCCGGTCAAACCCTGTTTCACCAGGGGCTGCGCCTGAATGCTCGCCGCCGCCGCATGAACCTGGCGCATCAGCGCTGCCTGCGAATAATCCCGGTCTTCCAGTCCTGATCGACCCCGGGCGTCGGCTTCGCAAGCGATCAAAAACTGCTCGAAGCGCTGCGGCTTGCGCAACGCATCCAGTCCTTGCAGAACATTGAGCAGTGTTTTCGGACGCAACTCCAGCGCCCGGTGGCAGTGCGTGTGGTAGCGGGCGGTCAATGCACCCAGTTCCCGGTACATGTTGGGAATTCGCAGTCGTTGGCAGAAGGCGCGAACCTCATCCGCACCGCGCTCTTCATGGCCGAGATGGCGCGGCCATTCTTCCGGCGGCGTGGTCCCCTTGCCCAGATCATGCACCAGCACTGCAAAACGGGTCACGACATCGGCGTTCAAGCGCACCGCCTGGGCCAGCGCCAGCAGGGTGTGCTGGCCCGTGTCGATTTCTGGATGGTGGGCAGCGGGTTGCGGAACGCCAAACAGGCGCTCCAACTCCGGGAAAATCCGCGCCAGCGCCCCACACTCGCGCAGGGTTTCAATAAACGGTGCTGGTTGCGGTTCGCCCAGGGCGCGGACCGTTTCCGCCCAGACCCGTTCCGCCACCAAATGATCCACCTCCCCACCGACGACCATGTTCCGCATCAGCTCCAGCGTCTCCGGCGCGACCCGGAAACCCAGCGGCGCGTAACGGGCGCTGAAACGGGCAACCCGCAGGATCCGCACCGGGTCTTCGGCAAAAGCGGGGGAAACATGGCGCAACCAACGGGCTTCGAGGTCACAGGCGCCGTGGTAGGGATCGATCAGCCGCCCTTTACCATCACGGGCCATGGCGTTAATCGTCAAATCGCGGCGCAGCAGGTCTTGTTCCAGGGTCACGTCCGGAGCGGCGTAGATGCTGAAACCATGATAGCCCGGCGCGGTTTTGCGTTCGGTACGGGCGAGGGCGTATTCCTCATGGGTCTCCGGGTGCAGGAACACCGGAAAGTCCTTGCCGACCGGACGGAAGCCGCGCGCCAGCAGATCGTCTGGCGTAGCGCCCACCACGACCCAGTCGCGTTCTGTCACCGGTCGGTCCAGCAGGTGATCGCGCACTGCGCCGCCAACGAGATAGAATTCCATGAGGTCTGTGCTTGTCGGTCAGGTTTTACGATGGTTATGAATAAATCATCGTAGGGCGTCGGCAGCGTACAATCCATACCGACTAGTAAACATTGGACGGCTTGCCAGCGATACGATGAATGTTTTGGAAATTTTTAACTATCAGTCTCACCCTGAACCTGTCTGGCTGCGCTGATCTGGCCTATTACCGGCAGGCTGCGGCGGGACAGTGGGCCATATGGCAGGCCCGCCAGCCGGTGGCGGATATCGTTGCCGATTCGGCGACGCCAGCGACATTGCGTCAGCGGCTGGCCACCGCTCAAGCGATCCGCGCCTTCGCCAGCGCCGAACTGGCCTTGCCGGATAATGGCAGCTATCAGCATTATGCCGATCTGCAGCGGCCCTGGGTGGTGAAAAATGTGTTCGCCGCGCCGGAACTGAGCCTGGAGCCGCGCCATTGGTGTTTTCTGCTGGTCGGTTGCCTGGGCTATCGCGGCTATTTTGTGCCCGAAGCGGCCCAGGAGTTGGCTGAGGCGTTGCGGGCAGGCGGCGATGATGTTTATGTCGCCGATATTTCCGCCTATTCGACGCTGGGCTGGTTTGACGATCCGCTGCTTAATACCTTCATTCAATGGCCCGACGGTCGGCTGGCGGAATTACTGTTCCACGAACTGGCCCATCAGCGGCTCTACGTCGCTAACGATACAGCGTTTAACGAAGCTTATGCCACTGCAGTAGGCCGACTGGGTGCGGAGCGCTGGCTGGAGCGGCAGGGTACGGCGCGCCAGCGGGAGGAGTATGTCGTCGATGTGCGGCGGCGCGAGCAATTTTTGCAACTGACAATGGCTGCACGCGCGCAACTAGCAGCGCTTTACGCCTCTCCCCGAAGCGAGGCGGAAAAACGGGCGGGCAAGCAGCACATTCTCGCGGAACTGCGGGCGCGTTATCAGGCGCTCAAGCAGGGTTGGAATGGTTATGGCGGTTATGATCGCTGGTTCGCGCAGGATTTGAACAACGCCAAGCTGGCCGGCGTCAGCACTTATCACCGGCAAGTTCCGGCGTTTTTAGCCTTGTTTGAGCGGGAAGGGCAGAATTTCGCAGCATTCCATCGAGCGGCGGAGACTATTGGCCGATTGCCGCC
>CAZDVY010000073.1:6050-13028 GCA_964508935.1 uncultured Candidatus Competibacteraceae bacterium
ATTTTGTAATCGATTACAAATAAGACTAATGAAATTGCAGCGATCATCGCTCAATATCAGTAAAAAATCGTAGAAAACGATTAAGTAATTGGCCTCATCCAGGCCGTCGTACCTTTGAGGATTGCCCGCCATGAACCCCGCCCTGCGTTCCCTGACCATCGCGGTTGCTCTAGCCGCCCCCTTCGCCGCTCACGCCGATACTATCCTGTACGGTGAAGCCAAGGTCTCGGTGGATTACACCGACAATAACCGTGATCCCGATCCCTACTGGGACGTGGTCAACAACGGTTCCAAACTGGGTATCCGGGGCAGCGAAGATCTGGGCGGCAGTCTGAGCGCCTTCTATCAATACGAGTTCAGCGTGGATATGACCGAAGGTGGGAACTTCGACGGCCTCAACCAGAAGTTCGTCGGTCTCAAGGGCGGATTCGGCGCGGTGACCCTGGGCACCCAGGACACGCCTTATTGGAAGATTCTGAACATCACCGATATTTTCAACAGCGGCAAGATGTTCAACGGCACGGTCTACCTGGGTTCCGGACTGACCGAGGAGACCAACGACAACGGCGCTCTGAGCACTTTAGCCAATAGCGTCGATTATCAGACACCGATTTTCAACGGGTTCAGCGCTGAAGCCCTGCTGGTGATGGATGGCCGGGTCAATACCCCGCAGGGGTTTTCGGATGGCGTGGACATCTGGAACATCAATCTCAAGTACAGCCAGGGTCCGTACTTCGCTGGGCTAACCTATATCAAGCTTGATGGCGAGAGTGATGTGGATATCGGCCAAAATCGCACGGCCAAGCTCAATCTGGACAACTGGGGCCTCGGGCTGGGGTACAAAACCAATCAGTGGCTGGTGGGCGCGATTTACCAGCAGGGCGACTTTGCTGATGTGAACTTTGCGCGTCACATCAGCGTGGACGGCCTGCCGCTCGCCACGGGCGACGACGCCAAGAGCTGGATGCTGGTCGGCCAGTACGCCTTCGGCAACAACACGGTCCGGGCGGCTTACGGTCAGACCGATACGGGCCTCAATGGCGAGGATACGATTGACAACTATCGACTCGGCTATCAGTACAATTTCAGCAAGCGGACCCTGCTGTGGGCCGAATACTTGGGACGCGACGCCGACACGTTGCTCTACGGCGATCAGAACGTCGTGTCCCTCGGCACCAAGGTGCTTTTCTAACGTCCCGCTGCGTTTCGGGACGCCCGACGCTCAAGACCTCTCGAAACCACTCATCGAGGTGCGAATTCCAATGAAAACAGCGTCCTCAATTTTTCAGGCTGGTTTATTGAGCCTGGCCCTCACGACAACGGCGCTGGCGACGCCATGCGATCCCGACTACCAGGGTGTCACCCTGCACGTCGCGACGCGGACTGGCCCGTTCATCGCCAGCGCCCTGCAAACCGCCGCCGCTGGTTGGGAAAAGCAGACCTGCGGCAAGATCAAGATCCTGGAATTTCCCGTCGATCAGCTTTACCCGACCTATCTCAACGCCCTGGTTGCGGGCGAAGGGAAATTCGATGTCATCACCTTCGGGCCGTTCTGGACGCCGGATTTCGCGCCCTATCTATCCGACATGCCCGCTGCAATGCGCGAGACCGCCGCCTGGCGGGACATCCTGCCGGTTTATCGCGAGCGGTTGATGATGTGGAATGGCCGCTATCTGTCGCAAACCATCGATGGCGACCAGCACTTGCTGTATTACCGGCTGGACTTGTTCGCCAATCCCAAGGAACAAGAGCGGTTCAAGGAAAAGTACGGTTATGACCTGGCCCCGCCGGCCACTTGGGAGCAGTACTATCAAATCGCCGAATTCTTCAACCGGCCTGCGATCAACCTGTGGGGCACGGCTGAGGCGTATCGGCGGGGCGGCGAGCAGTTCTGGTATTTCTTCACCCACGCCGCCGCTTACACCCACCATCCCGCTCATCCGGGCGCCATGTTCTTTGACCCGGATACGATGGACGCCCAGATCAACAATCCGGGCTGGGTCAAGGCGCTGGAAGACTATATCAACGGCCTGAACGTTGCTCCGCCGGGCGCGCTGGGCTTCACCTCAGGCGACATTCACAACATTTTTGCCGGCGGTTCGGTGGCGATGAATTTCGACTGGGGCGATACCGGCGTCAACGCTGCTGATCGCAAAGTCAGTCTGATTCCCGGCAAAGTCGGCACAGCGATGCTGCCCGGCTCGAAACGGGTCTGGAATGATCAAACCCGGCAGTGGGATACCTTCCCGGAGGTCGTCCGCGTACCCTTCCTGGCCTTCGGCGGCTGGCAGGCTGCCGTGCCGGCCAACAGCAACCATGTCGAAGCCGCCTGGCATTTCATCGCCTGGTTGTCCAGCCCGGAGGTCAGCGGCGCAGCCGTGACCACCCCGCAGTCGGGCATCAATCCCTATCGCCAGAGCCATTTCAATCCAAATCTTTGGCTCAAGCTGTTCACCCCCGAAGAAGCCCGGTTGTACCTGGACGCGCAACTCAACAGCCTGAATTCGCCCAACGTCGCTCTGGATTTGCGCATTCCCGGCCACTTCGCCTACACCCAGGCGCTGGAGGTGCAATTAACCCGGGCGCTGAATTTTGAAGTCTCGCCCCAGGAAGCGTTGAACCACGTCGCCAAGGCCTGGAATGCGCTGACCGACCGCTTTGGCCGTGATCCGCAACGCGCCGCTTATCGGGCCTCCATGGGTCTGGACCGCGAGGTGAAGTGATATGACGATCGTTCATCCCCTTTCAACCGCAACGTCCGCCCCAAACCGAGCGCCCGCGTTAGCCATGCGCGGCATCAGCAAGACCTTTCCCGGCGTCAAGGCGCTGGATAACGTGCAACTGCAAGCCTGGACCGGCGAGATTCATTCGCTGATGGGCGAAAACGGCGCGGGTAAAAGCACCCTGATGAAGATTCTGTCGGGCGCTTACACCGCCGATCCGGGCGGTGAAATCCGCATCGACGGTCAACCGGCGCACATCAATGGCCCGAAAGCGGCCCGGGCAGCGGGCATCGCCATCATCTATCAGGAACTGAGCCTGGCGCCCAACCTGACCGTTGCCGAGAACATCTATCTGGGCCATGAACCGACGCGGTTCGGCGTGATGGCGGACCGGGCGGTCATGCGCCGGGAAACCGCCAAGGTGCTGGAACGGCTCGGCGCGGAGTTCGGCCCCGATACCGTCGTCAACACCTTGTCCATTGCGGAACAGCAGCAGGTGGAAATCGCCCGGGCGCTGCATCAGCGCAGCCATATCCTGATCATGGACGAGCCGACCACTGCGCTGTCCACCCGCGAAACCGACCGCCTGTTTGACCTGATCAAGCGGCTGCGAGATGAAGGCATCGCCATTCTTTACATCAGTCACCGCATGGCGGAAATCTACGAGTTGTCTGACCGGGTCAGCGTCCTGCGCGATGGAACCTATGTCGGCACTCTGGATCGTGCCGAACTGTCAGCGGACCGGCTGGTGCAAATGATGGTCGGGCGGCCGCTCTCCAACCTGTTCGACAAGCAGAGCCACGCCACCGATCGGGTCGTGCTGGAGGTCAAGAGTCTGACCGACGGCGGGCGGCGCGTGAAACCGTGCAGCTTCACGCTCTATGCCGGCGAAGTGCTGGGCTTGGCCGGTCTGGTCGGCGCGGGCCGGAGTGAACTGGCGCGGCTGATTTTCGGCGCAGACCCCATCGCGGGCGGCGAAGTCTGGTTGCAAGGGCAACGTCAATCGCTGCGCAAGCCGTTGGACGCGATCAACGCCGGCATCGCTTATCTGACGGAAGACCGCAAGGCGCAGGGGCTGTTTCTCGACATGAGCGTGCGCGAGAACATCACTATCAGCGTGTTAGGGCGGGATGCGCTGGCCGGCGGATTGCTCAACCGGGCGGCGATGGCGCGCTTGACCGCCGGCTCGATTGAAGATTTGCGGGTGCGGGTCGCCGGTCCTTTCGTCACCGCTGGCGCTTTATCCGGCGGCAACCAGCAAAAGCTGTTGATCGCTCGCTGGATCGCCATTCATCCCAAGGTGTTGATCCTCGACGAACCGACCAAGGGCGTCGATATCGGCGCCAAGGCCGAAATCTACCGAATTATCAGCGAACTGGCCGCCAAGGGCGTGGCGATCCTGGTGATCTCCAGCGAACTGCCCGAAGTGATCGGCATCAGCGACCGCATTCTGGTGATGCGGGAAGGCGCTATCGTCGGCGAACTCCGCGACGAGGCGGCGACGCAGGAAAACATTATGGCTCTAGCAACGGGCACGACCGAAATGGTGCAATCATGAACGAACCAGCCACCCTCACCGCGAAAACCCTTGACAAGACCTTCTGGGCGAACCTGATGCAGACGGCGGGCATCCTGCCGGTGCTGATCGTGATCGTGATTGCGTTCGCGTTCATCGCGCCCAACTTCCTGACCGAAAACAACCTGATGAACATCGTTCGCCAGGCGTCAATCAACATCGTGCTGGCGACCGGCATGACCGTGGTCATCCTGACCGGCGGCATCGATCTGTCTGTCGGCTCGGTGCTGGCCGTGTCGGCGGTGACGGCAATGGTCGTGTCGCTCATGCCGGAACTGGGCTGGGCGGCAGTACCCATCGCCTTGCTGATCGGTCTGACGCTGGGCGCGCTGAACGGTGTGCTGGTGGCCTACGCCGGTTTGCCGCCGTTCATCGTCACTCTGGGTTCGATGACCGCCTTGCGCGGCCTGGCCTATCTACTGGCCGGCGGCACCACGGTCATCAACAGCAAAATCGACTTCGCCTGGATCGGCAATGCCTATCTGGGGCCGCTGCCCTGGATCGTAGTCATCGCCTTTCTGGTGCTGCTGGCGACCTGGTTCCTGCTCCGGCACACCGTCCTCGGCGTCCATATCTACGGCGTCGGCGGCAATCCCCAGGCGGCGCGGCTCACCGGGATCAAGGTCGGGCTGGTGATGTTATTCGTCTACGCCTACAGCGGGCTGCTGGCCGGTCTGGGTGGGGTGATGACCACCAGCCGGCTGTACAGCGCCAATGGTGTCTTGGGTACTGGCTATGAGCTGGACGCCATCGCTGCCGTCATTCTGGGCGGCACCAGCTTTGTTGGCGGCGTCGGCACGGTCGTTGGGACATTGTTTGGGGCGCTGATCATCGCCACGCTCAATAACGGCCTGACGCTGATGAACGTGTCGTTCTTCTGGCAATTGGTGGTCAAGGGACTGGTCATCATCATCGCGGTCGCGCTCGACAAATATCGGCGTAAAGGCCCTGGCGCCCGCACCTGATTCATTCATCCTGACTCATCAAACCCCGTAGGAGGCCATACCATGAAAAAAAGTCTAATTTCCATCGCCATCCTGGCGCTGACCGGTTCCGCCGCCGCCCTCGCCGCCGATCAGCCCCTGAAAGCGGTGGGCGTGTCCATGGGCAACATGGGCAATCCGTTCTTCGTCACCCTGGCCAAGGGGGCCGAGGAAAAAGCCCGGGAACTCGGTGGGGACAAGGTCAGAGTCACTGTTGATTCCGCCGATGACGATCTGGGCAAGCAGACCAACCAGATTGACAACTTCATCGCGGCCCAGGTGGACCTGATCCTGCTCAACCCCGTCCACCCCGAGGGCATCATGCCGGCGGTTCTGCGGGCCAAGGAAGCGAACATTCCCGTGATCGCGGTGGACGCCGCCGCCGAGGGCGTCAATGCGATGATCACCAGCAACAACGTCCAGGCCGGCGAAAAAGCCTGTCAGTTCATCGTTGATCGACTCAAGGGCAAGGGCGACGTGGTGATCATCGATGGCCCGCCCGTCACCGCCGTGACCGACCGGATCAAGGGCTGCAAGGCGGTATTCGCGAAAAATCCCGGCATCAAGATTCTGTCCGACAACCAGAACGGCCGGGGCAGCCGCGAAGGGGGGTTGGAGACAATGACCAATCTGCTCACCGCCTTCCCCAAGATTGACGCGGTGTTCGCAATCAATGACCCCACTGGCACCGGCGCTGACCTGGCGGCGCGGCAGGCCAAGCGCACCGAGTTTTTCATCACCGGCGTTGATGGCGCGCCGGTGGCAGTCGAGGCGTTAAAGGACAAGGACAGCCTGTTCTTGGCCACCGCTGCGCAAAATCCGCTGCAAATGGCCAAGGAAGGCGTCGCCATCGGCTATCAGATCAAGCAGGGCCAGGCGCCGAAGGAAGCGGTCATTCTGATTCCGGTAGAGTTGATCACCCGCGACAATGTTGAAAAATATCAGGGTTGGGTCACCCAGTAAGCGAACCTCTCCACTCCAATCCTCCCCCTTGTGGGGGAGGGATGAATCTTCATTCACTCCCGTTCACGAGGTCTCCACGCATGGCGCAAGCAATCTGTCTGGGTGAACTGTTAATCGATTTTGTTCCCACGGTCACTGGCGCCGGCTTGATCGACGCGCCAGCCTTCATCAAGGCGCCCGGCGGCGCGCCGGGCAACGTCGCGGTCGGACTGGCGCGGCTGGGGGTGCAAAGCGCGTTCATGGGCAAGGTGGGCGATGACGTCTTCGGCCATTTCCTGGCGCAGACGCTGGCGGAAACCGGCGTGGATGTCCATCCGTTGCGGTTCTCGGCAGAAGCCCGCACCGCGCTGGCGTTTGTCTCCTTGCGGGCGGACGGGGAACGGGAGTTCATGTTTTACCGCCATCCCAGCGCCGACATGCTGTTCAATCCCCGCGAGGTCGATGTCGAGGCGATCCAACAGGCCCAGCTCCTGCATTTCGGCTCGATCAGCCTGATTGGCGAACCGTCGCGCAGTGCGACGCTCTATGCCGTCGATACGGCCCGTGACGCGGGCTGCCTGATTTCCTACGATCCCAACCTGCGCCTGCCGCTGTGGCCGGATGTGCAGGCAGCGCGCGCCGGCATGTTGCTGGGTTTGAAGAAAGCGCAGGTCGTCAAGCTCAGCGACGACGAAAGCGAATTTCTGACCGGACTGGGCGATCTGGAAGCGGCGCGTCAGGCGCTCTGGCACGA
>CAZDVY010000074.1:0-12979 GCA_964508935.1 uncultured Candidatus Competibacteraceae bacterium
CCAACCCCGGCGTTTCTGCTACCATGCGCGGCGTTTTCTGTGCAGTCACGAAGGATGTTCAAAATGCCACGCCCCTATAATTTCAGTGCAGGTCCCGCCATGCTGCCCGAGGCGGTTCTGGAACAAGCCAAGGCCGAGATGCTTGACTGGCGCGGTTCCGGCATGTCAGTGATGGAAATGAGTCATCGCGGCAAGGAGTTCGTCTCCATCGCCGAGCAGGCCGAGGCTGATTTACGCGAATTGCTCAACGTTCCGGCGAATTACAAGGTGTTGTTTCTGCAGGGTGGCGCCTCCAGCCAGTTCGCCATGGTCCCCATGAACCTGCTGCGCGGCAAGACCCAGGCCGATTATCTGAACACCGGTATGTGGTCGAAAAAGGCCATTGCCGAAGCCAAAAAATTCTGCCAAGTCAACGTCGTCGCCAGCTCCGAGCCGGTCAATTTCACCACCGTGCCGGCGCGGGAGTCTTGGAAATGCGACCCGGACGCCGCCTATCTGCACTACACGCCGAACGAAACCATCGGCGGCGTTGAGCTGCATACGGTTCCTGAAGTCAGCGTCCCGCTGGCGGCAGACTTCTCCTCTACCCTGTTGTCGCGCCCCATTGAGGTCAGTCGGTTCGGCGTGATCTACGCCGGTGCGCAAAAGAATATCGGCCCCGCCGGTCTGACCATCGTCATCGTCCGTGAAGACCTGCTCGGCCAGACGGTCGCCGGCACGCCGACCATGCTGGATTACGCAGTCATGGCCAAGGAGGGATCGATGTACAACACCCCGCCGACCTATGCCTGGTATATCGCCGGGCTGGTGTTTCAATGGATGAAAGCGCAGGGCGGGTTGGTTGCCATCGGCCAACGCAACCAGGCCAAGGCCGAGTTGCTGTACAAGGCGATTGATGAATCCGGCTTCTACAAGAACCCGGTCGATCCGGCCTACCGCTCGTGGATGAACGTGCCATTCACCCTGCCGGACGAGGCGCTGGACAAGCCATTTCTGGCCGAAGCCAAGGCGGCGGGTCTGGTCACGCTGGCCGGTCATCGTTCAGTCGGCGGGATGCGCGCCAGCATCTACAACGCCATTCCCCTGGAAGGCGTCCAGGCGCTGGTCAATTTCATGGCTGATTTCCAGAAACGCCACGGCTGATTCATCTCCCCTCCCCCGCCCTCCCCGCTTGGGGAGGGCGTATTTTTTATCCCACCTGATTTGAAGACGATGTATAAGATCCTGACTTTGAACAATATCAGCGTTTCCGGCCTGGAGCGCCTGCCCCGCGACCGCTACGAGATCGCCTCGGAAATCACCAACCCCGATGCCGTGTTGCTGCGGTCTTTCAAGATGCATGACTGGCCGGTTCCCGCCAGTTTGAAAGCCATTGGCCGCGCTGGCGCCGGCGTTAACAACATCCCCGTACCGCAAATGACCGCCAAGGGTATCTGCGTCTTCAACGCGCCCGGCGCGAACGCCAATGCGGTCAAGGAACTGGTCATCGCCGGGATGTTGCTGGCCGCCCGCAATATCTGCACCGCCTGGGACTATGCGCGCAACCTGCAAGGCACGGACGCCGAGTTGTCCAAACAAGTCGAATCCGGCAAGAAACAGTTTGTCGGCTTTGAACTGCCCAATCGCACACTGGGCGTGATCGGTCTGGGCGCGATTGGCGTCAAGGTCGCCAACGCCGCCCGCGCCTTGGGCATGAGAGTGATCGGTTATGATCCGCATATCACGGTCAGCAACGCCTGGCAGCTCTCTTCACAGGTGGAACAGGTGCTGAGCGTCAACGAAATGGCCGTGCAAGCCGATTTCATTACCCTGCACGTTCCGTTGAACAATGACACCCGCCAGTTGATCGGCGCTCAGTTCCTCAAGAATTGCCGCCCTGGTCTGACCCTGCTGAACTTCTCCCGTGAGGGCGTCGTCGATGAGGAAGCCCTGTTTGAAGCGTTGCAGGCCGGCAAGCTGAAGGCCTACGTCTGCGATTTCCCCACCAGCCGGCTCAAGGATCATCCCCGGGTTATCATGCTGCCGCATCTGGGCGCATCAACGGTGGAGGCCGAGGATAACTGCGCAATCATGGTCGCTGACCAGGTGCGCGACTATCTGGAAAACGGCGTGATCCACAACTCCGTCAATTTCCCGGAAATGACCATGCAGCGCAATGGCGGCCCACGTCTGGCGATTGTCAACGCTAACGTGCCGCACATGATCGAGCGCATTTCCAACGCGATTTCCACGGCGGGCATCAACATCCTGGACATGCTCAACAAATCGCGGGGTGAAGTCGCCTGTACGCTGGTGGATACCGATGGACCAGTGCCAGAAGCCGTCGTCGCGCAGATTGCCGAGGTGCAGGGCGTGTTAAACGTGCGTGTGCTGTAGGGTGGGGCAAGATCTCCTGAATCCCCCCGTGCGTAAAGGGGGGAGCGCGGTCACTTCACGCCGATCCGGTGATACAGCGCGGCGACTGCCGCCGCCACCGGGGCAATGCCGAACTGTTCACGGAGCGCGGTGAGACCGGCCTGACCGAGCGCGGTTCGTTTCGCCAAGTCCTGTTGCAATTCCCGCAGCGCCGCCGCCAGGGCATCAGGGTCGCCGGGCGGAACGCGCAGCCCATGACCCGCCTGGCTCACGACCCAACCGGGACCGGAACCCGCAATATCGCTGACGACGACCGATTTGCCGAACCGCATCGCTTCCAGCAGCACCAGGCCGAATGCTTCGGTGCGCTCCAGCGAAGGCAGACACAGCACATCGCAACTGGCCAGCAGGGCGTTGAGGTCAACCTCGGGCTGGAAGCCGGGCAGGCGCACCCGGTCGTGGAGCTGGAGGGAGTGAATCAACATTTCCAGACGCTGGCGATATTCGCCGGTGCCGACGATCAGGATGCGGCTGTCGGGCAAATGAGCGGCGGCCTGGATCAAGCTGTCGTGACCTTTGTAATAGGTCAGGCGACCGATGGCCAAGATGCGGAAGGTAGGGGTCTCGCCCCACCACATTTCCGCCCGTTTCTGAGCAGCCTGGCCGGGATCAGCGATGCGAGCCGGATCGAGGCCGAGGGGGATGATGCAGCAGCGTTCGCGCCAGGGGGCAAGGGCAATGCTGGCCTCCAGATAGGGCGGCGAGGTGGCGATGATCGCCGAACTGGCGGCGAGCAGACGCTGTTCAAAGGGCCGGTACAATCGGTAGGCCCACGCCAGCCGCCGGTCGATGGCGGAAGCAACGACGTCGGCGTGCCAGTGAATGATCCAGGGCAAGCGCCGGGCGGCGGGAACCAGCAGCGCCCAGAACGCTGAGGTGTTGGGCAGATGCAGGTGCAGCAGATCCGGCTGGAATTCGCGGATGGCGCGCGCTAGCCAAAAGGGGAACGTGGGGCTGATCGGCGCGTACAACAGTCGTCCGTGGCAGGGCGCGCGATAGATCGTCACTCCCTCCTCGTCCCTGGGCGAAGAGGGAGATTGGGCAGGGGAGTCATGGACTAACGCGGCGACGGCCACGCCCTGTTGCTGCAGGGCGGGCAGCAAGTCGGCCAGAAAGTTCTCGATGCCGCCAGCGAAGGGTGGGTAAAACTTGCCGATATGCAAAGCGCGCACTGCGGTCATTCTCTGACCTCTGATTTTTTTCCCTCAGAGGCGGCAGCAGCCTGTGCTTCCAGCATCGCCAGTCGCTGCGCCAATCGACGGATCAGCCGCTCCTGTCGGGAACGCTCCAGATCCATGGTCAGGATTTTCACCAGCAACAGGCTAAAGCCCAGCACAATGGCCAGCATCGGCGGGTAGCTGACCCCAACGTATCTCGCCAGATAATCGAAGAAGCGGGGGGAAAAACCCAGAACGCTGATGGTAATCGCTGCGCCGATCCACCAGACGGCATAGGGGCCGTGCAGGTGGTCGCGGCGCACCAGGAACAGGATGACGACAGCGATGATGACGCCTATCGCCATGGAGGTGATTTGGTAGGTGATCATGAGGTCGAGTCAGTTATCATCCGGTGGCCCGATGTGGTAGCCAACCCGGGCAATGCAGAACAGGCTGGTTTGCAGCAGGTATTTTCCCACGACCCGCCGGGAACGGAAGACCTTGGAGGCGCCGATCATGCGCGGCTGCATGGAGACCGGGATTTCGACGATCCGCAATCCTTTGCGGCGCAGGATCAGCAGGACGTCGAAGTCCTGATAGTCGGGCAAGCTGGCTTCGTGGGAAGCAGAAACTAGCGCCAGACGTCGCCGCTTCATTACAGGTAGGGGTCAGGGTGATGGGAAGGTCAGCGGTGATCATAAGGGGACGATGCGACAAGGTTCCGCAAGATGCCAAAAAACTTCAATTTTTCTTGTTGATGCTAAATTTTATTAACCCACTTAATATCTGATTCTTTTTTTAATACCATGATATGGTTAGCTTGAGCCAGAATTTGCTTTGCTCGAATAATAATAGGCTCTAATTGATATTTTATATTCTCATCTTTAACAAGATGAATTTGATTTACAATCATATTTAGGTATTCAATGGCATGTTCGATATTTCCCATCAATAATAAACCATGACCGAGGATAAGATAAAGTTTATATATTTGGGTGGATCTTGCTATAATTTTTGACCCTTGGCTAAAATGAATAGTAGAATGTTCATAATGCTTATTTAAATATTGTTCCATGATGAGTAATGCTTGACCGAATTCACTGGTTTTTCCTCTCACAGATAATTGGGTTATGGTAGATTCAAAAATTAACCCTATCTGTCCCGTATTGAGTTTTGAAAAACCAAAATCCGCCATGACCGAATCTGTGGATTCAACAGCTTTTTCCAAGAAACCAATAATACTATCCAATTTACCTAGTGCTAATAAGCCAAGATTTTCTCTCAATCTTGCTACCCATATCAATGACAATGCTTCGAGAAACGAGTGTGTACCCAATCTTTCTGTAGCTACTTTGGCTAGTATCCAAGAAGTGGAAAAACACTGCACTATGTACATTAAATCCTGCTTTTTTTGAAGACCAAAAATACCACGATAATAAAAGTAATTAGGTAAAAAATATGGATAAAGCTTAGCAAATTGTGAATGTGATGACCATGTTGAAAGCGCGTTGATAATTGCCTGAGGATACAAGACTTCCGGGCCATACTTATCAACCAGACTGATTTCCAGCTTTTGCAGTGAGTCAGCGGCGGCGTCGATATCTCCTGCGTTTAGTTGATCCCGAAAAAATCGGTAGAGGATACCGTCATAAACTAAATCGTGCTGGTTTTCTAGTTTTTTAACTGCTGAGTGCAGGTAGCTTAGATAATCTTTTCTGGGTTTATCAAGGGACTCTGACAAGGCGAATGCTTGCTTGGAACTCCAAGCAACGATACGCTCGTTAAACTCTTTCACAATTACATGAAAAAACCCAGCATTATGGAGAATCTTTTTTAAGGCACAAGCTGAAAAAAGGAATCCATGAAACCCTGGTGATAAAGCGGCTATGAGAGTTGGGCTTCCATTTTCTGGTTTTATAAAGGCAGCATTAGGGGTTGTTAAAACCAAGAAACCGTTTGAGTTGATATAGCTGGACAGTTCAAGAACGAATGCCTCTGGGTCCAAGACATGTTCGATGACCTCAGATGCATAAACAACATCAAATTTGGTGTCTTTTAACTCTGAAACATTTCTAAGATATTCGAAATAAATTGGGATATTCAACAACCGAGCTCCAAGTTTCCCATATTCAGCCAGCTCAATTCCAATGGCTTCTCCGCGTATTGTGCGCCAGCAGTCAACTATGTAGCCAAATCCACAACCTATATCGAGCAGGGTAGCGCCTATTGAGACAGGAGTCATCGCTAACGGCCAGAACATCTCCCAAATGCCAGCTCCAACTTCACAATAATGCTTATGAAAATTCTCAGAATCACCAGTAATTTCACTAAATTCACATATTTCAGGAGGGTTAAAAAACCGGCTGTTACATGTCTTGCATTGAAACAGGTTTCTTGTGCTACCATCTGCCAAGCTGGGAATGGATAACTGGAGTTGATGATAGTCAAGTGTTTTGCAAACAGGACATAATACTAAAGATGAGGACTCTCCGGGGAGCCACAAGACATCTTTATATGTTACATTAAATAAATATTGCTGCATGATCGTCTCAATAATCCTGGTATAGATAAAAAATTTGGAAAGTTTGATAAGGTGCGATGCTGCCCCATCATTGAAATCTGGTTGTCATAGAGAGAGGTCTTGTCAAAATGTCGCTATCGATTATTTTTAGCACCAGAGAGATTAACGTTGATTTCATCGATCATGTTCGCAGAACAGCCAACATTGAAAGTATTGAAATAATTCCTTACTTAAATAAAGGCCAATTTTCACTAGCAGAATTATACAACAAAGGGTTACAACAAGCAAGGTACAATATTATTGCGTTTATTCATGATGATATTATTTTTAACAATAAATGGGGAGCATCTTTATTAAATCAATTTAAAAACACTGACTATGGGATACTGGGTATTGCTGGCGCAACTGATCTTTTTGGGGATAATGATGATCAAACTAATCATACAAAAATACACTGGTCAGTAGGTCGCCTTAGACACCAAATTAATGATAAATTATTCGATACTTTTATTTCAAACAGATATGATTACCCTATCCAAGTTATCTGTTTGGATGGCGTTTTTATAGCGATTAATAGAAACCGAATAAAGGAAAAATTTGATGAAAGATTTAAGGGTTTTCATTTTTATGATATATCTTTCACATTTTCCAATCATCTATCTGGCGTTAAGGTTGGAGTGACTTTTGATATTGATTTGACGCATAAATCTGGAGGTTCTTATAATAAGGAATGGAAAAAAAACAGATTGCTTTTTTCACAAATTTATAAGGAATTTTTACCTTGTGTAATCAAACCAGAAAAAATTGAATATGAATCAACAAGAATCGGTAAATTCAATCCAGGAAATTCACTGATCTCAATCATCATCCCCACAAAAGATAAAATTAATCTACTGATTGATTGTCTCCAGTCTATCATTGATCACACGTATGTTGCACGATATGAAATCATTATCGCTGACACAGGATCTACGACAGAAAATAAAAATAAACTCAATCATTGGATAAAAAATCTGGACAGAAAAACACACCTTGTTGGAATCAGGAGTATTGAGTATGATTATTATAACTTTGCAAAAATCAATAACGATATCGTTAAAAAACACCTGTCCAAAAAAAGCAGTCACATTATTTTCTGCAATAATGATATAAAGCTTTTGAATGATTGTGTTGATCGATGCCTGTGCTTTTTTAGACAGCAGAAAAATGTTGGAACCGCAGGGATTCGGTTACATTACGCTGACTACTCGATTCAACATAATGGAATTGAGTGGCTATTCGGTCTAAGTAAATCAGTAGACCTTACTTATCGAAACAGTCATAGCTACTATCGTTATGACCGCGACGTCGTCGAGGTTTCAGGCAACACCGCCGCTTTCCTGATGATTGAACGACCTGTTTTCGAAAAATTTTATTTCAATGAAAACTATCAAGAGTGTTTTGAAGATGTTGAATTGAATCTGCAAATGCTGAAAATGGGAAGAAAAAACTGCCAGATAGGCCATGCAGTCGCTTATCATTACGAATGCCAGACCCGAAATGAACATCCTGATAAAAATAGAAAAACTTTGGAAGATTACCAGAATCATCTACTGCCCTTCTTCAAAAAGCACGGTGTTCCTCTATTCTTCGCTAAATTATTCGAAGGCGCTTCGCGAGCCTCACGGGCCGGTCAATTCGAGATTGCCGTGGAAATTTGCCAAATGCTGTTGGAACACGCCCCCAATCATGCCGACGTGCATCATCTGTTGGGTGTGGTTTATGGTCGGGGCGGCGACCAGATCAGAGCCGTACAGCATATTCGCCAAGCCATTGCTTTAAACAGCCGGATGCCTTCGTATCACTACAATTTAGCCGAGGCATTGCGCCGCCAGAGCGAATGGAGGCTGGCTGAGCAAGGTTATCGGCAGGCGCTGCAACTGGCGCCAAATATGGTCGATGCCCATGTTAATCTGGCCCTTGTACTGGAGCAACAGGGGCGTTTATCAGAGGCGTTAGCCTGTTATCAGCAAGCTCTGCGGTATAGCCCTAATTACGTCTCGGCGCACTGTGGTATGGGTGATATCCTGCGCCAGCTAGGCGCTTATGACACCGCTGTCGAATACTACCAGCACGCCCTGCAGCTCCAGCCCAATCTGGCTGAAGTTCATCACAATTTGGGCGTAGTGTTTTACTGCAGCAACCGCTTTGATGAGGCCGCCCGGTGTCTTCGCCAGGCGCTGCACTACCGGCCCGACCTGATTGAAGTCTGGCGTAGTCTGGGGACGTTGTTGGAACGGCAGGGCGAGATCGAAGAGGCGCGGGAATGCTATCGGCGGGTGCTGGCTGAGAAAGAAGATCATGCCTTGTTGCGATTGCGCGTAGCCAGTCTTTGTCCGCCTGCGCCGGCCAATAACGCTGCGATTGACGCCTACCGGTTGTCGGTACAGGCGCAACTGGAAAAGGCTCACGCGACGGTGGAAGGGTTGCAACTGAATCTGCAGACGCTCCACACCAGCAGTTTTGAACCCCCTCTGCTGTGGGCCTATCAGGGGCGCGATGACCGGCCCCTCAAGGAGACTTGGGCCGCTCTTTTCCGCCCGCTCCTGCCAGAGGTAGAGCCGCTCTCGCTAGCGGGCCGCCGACCCCATATCGGTCTGGTCGTGACACGAGGCCACGAGAGGGTGTTTCTCAAGGGGATGGGCGGGATTTTGAACCAGGCATCCGCCGGGCGCTTCGACTGGACCATCGTTTGCAGCCAGCAAAATGGCGAGGCGCTGCTGCGGGCGGGTATTCACAATCCGGCCATTCGCTATCTGCCGCTGCCCGAACGCATCGATCAAAGCGTCGAGTTGATCCGGCAGGGGCGCTTTTCGGTCTTGTATCACTGGGAAGTGGGTACAGACAGCACGAATTACTTTTTGCCCTTTTTCCGCCTGGCGCCGGTGCAATGCACCGGTTGGGGCTGGCCGGTGACCAGCGGCATTCCACAAATGGATGACTATCTGTCCAGCGAGTTTCTGGAAACAGCGGCCAGCGATGCGCATTACAGTGAGCGCTTGGTGCGTTTCCAGCGCCTGCCGGTGTATTTTCGTCGTCCGGAATTACCGCAGATTCCCGGCAATCGGGAACGGTTTGGCATCGCCGCCAGCCAGCATCTTTATTTGTGCGCGCAGAACCTGCGCAAGATTCATCCGGATTTCGATGAACTCATCGCCGGTATCCTGCGCCGCGATGTGAACGGAATTGTAGCGCTGGTCGAAGATACTCATTTAGCAGTCACCGCAGCGGTGCGCCAGCGCGCGCAGACCCGGATGCCGGACGTGAGCGAACGGGTGCGATTCCTGCCGCGATTGACGTATGAGGATTATCTGAGCGTGCTGGCGGCCGCGGATGTGGCGCTGGACACCCTGCATTATGGCGGCGGCATTACCACCTATGAAACACTGGAAATGGGAACGCCCATCGTGACTTTGCCCACAACATTCAGCCGGGGCCGCTATGTCTACGCCGCCTATCGGCAGATGGGGCTGGATGAGGGGATCGCCGCTGATCCGGATGACTACATCGAACGGGCGGTGCGGTTTGCCAGCGAGCCGGATGACCGGGCGGCATTTGGCGTGCGACTGCACGAGGCGAGCGCCGAACTGTTCGAGGATCAGGCCGCAGTGCGGGAGTTCGAGGATTTTCTCGAAGCCACTATCGCGGGTTTGTAAAACTGTGGACTCAACGGTTTAACGCAGGAGTCGACGCGCCGGTTTTCAGATAGACAACGCCGCCTGGCGCCTGATGAATTCTTTCAAAGCCCAGGGCGTTCAGGCGGGCTTGATCGGCGTCGCGGTCGCCCAGCAAATAAATCATATTCGGGTTGTATCGGGAAACCCGCTCGGATAGCCCCGGAACTGCGCCGCTAAGGATGGCGGGAATATCCTCCAGGTATTTATTGCCCGTCGAAATTTTTTCTCCCTCCACCCTGGCGATCTCCAGATTCAGCAGACCAGTGGTATCTACTAAAGTGATGTCGCGCGGCGAAAATTGCTCGCGGAGGAAATAGGGAAAGTAGCCGCCCTGATAAGTCACGATAGTTAAATGACCCTGTTGCGCCAGATGCCGGGACAGCTCGTGGTCGATGAAGGGGTGGATCGCGTACCGATCGCGCTGATGGGCGCAGTTGAGTTCGATGGTGGCGTCATTGGAGTTAGTGAAGAACCGGGGCAAAACTTCCAAAGACAGGCGCGTTGAGCAGTCCTGCGGCGAACGATAGCGCCACTCGTCCACCACGGCCAGTAGCAGAATGACCAGCACGGCGCTGGCGACCCAACGGCGGAAAGCGGTGGGCGTCAGCATCAGGCACGTTGTGCCTGTCTGGATAAGCAACACCGTCTTTAAGGCCAAGGTGGGCGCCAGAAAGCGGTGATATTCCATCCAGTCACCCTTAACGAGCAGGACGAAAGCATCATAGGCGCAGATGCCCAGGGCCGGAACCAGCCAGCGGCCGTCCAGCCACACGGCTCGACGGTCGCCTCGCATGAGGCGACAGAATGCCGCGTAGCCGATCAGTGCGGCGGCCATGACCGTCATGCTGCCCAGTAACCAGTTGCCCAGACTGGTGGTGGTGAAATCAGTCAGGTAGTTCCAGCCTTCTTGCAATCCACCGAGATGACTGACCGAGACTTTGGCGTAGACCGGATTGGGGAAGATCGCGCCGGTAAAGGCATAGCGCAGGGCGAACAGGGCGATGAGCGCGAACAGCGGCGGGAGGATGGCGCTTAATAGGATTCGCTGGCGATGGTCGGCCAGCCGGGGCCAGTAAAACGCTAACAGGGTCGCGGTGACGCCAATCAGCCAGAAGCCTTCCGGTCGGCACAGCAGGGCGAGAATTTGGACGAGGCTGAGGACCAGAGACGTCTTGCGGAAGTCGGGCGCGGCGGGATCGACCAGGCGGATGGCGAAGGCAGCGTAGAGCAGGATCAGCAGCGCGTAGTAGGGGGTTTCCAGACCGCCCAGGCTCCAGTAGGCAAAGCTGGGATTGAAGCCGAGCAGGGCGGCGGCGGTAATGGCGCTGGCGCTGGGGTAGAAGCGGAAGAAGACGCAGCGCTGGAGCCAAAGGACGATCAGAGTCGCTACAGCCGCTGCGCCGCCGAACAGTTTGTTGGCCAGATAGTAGGCGTCGGTGCAACAGAGATAGGCGAGTTTGGCGACCAGTGCGCCGAGAATGCTGGAAGAGATTTCTTGCAGTTCGCCGTTGTAGTTGATGAACCACGTCGCGGTTCCCAGGGTTTTCCCCGCCCACAGGGTAATGAAGACGTCATCCCGCCCGGCGCCCAGATAGCGATAGAGGGTGCCGAGTGAAACCAGCAACAGGATGAGACAAAACAGGCGGATGGGATTCAAAACGTAACCTGTCGTCACGGAGATTCGATCAACGACGGGTTAGACCTGATCTTTCCTCAGCCGGGAAGAAACTTGCGTCGAGCCAATACGAATGTCCCACCAAACTCGCTTCACTCAATAAAGCGCTGGCGCTGTCATCCCGGCTGGTGATTGCAAAGCCCACCACGGGTAATCCGATGGAACTACTGGATTGTCCTGTTACAGCAAGATTCGCTGGCAGGCTTTCGAGAGACCCACTGCTGGTAACCACCGAGGCGTTGGAATTAAATCTCACGTTAGCCCAGCCAAAAGTTCCTACCAGCGAGTCAATACTGGCGGGCGTTCCTGAATTCAGGATATTGCTGCCGCCGAAGGTGAGGACATTCGCCTCATAGCATAGTTGCGGAGTGCCGCCCGGCGAGAATCCACCCCCGGTTGCCCGGACTTCCTCACGGTTGTAGAGCTGGTAGGAAATGCTGTCACAGGAACGGCCTCTGGCGACGACTGGCGAGGCTGTCGAATCAGTGAACATCTGGGTGAAGGGCGCTGGGTCAGAACCGGTATTGTCTCGCTCATCGTTACGGCCCGCAAACTCATTGGCAGGCTGGTTATCAACGTAGAAATTCTTGGTCGGAAAGGTGATGACCCAATCCGTGGCAGTGGCCCAACCCGCCGTGGGGTTGGTGCGCCGCGTCCACTCATTGATGACGTTGGTTTGGAGCAGCGCAACCGAAACAGCATCAACGCCGCTTTCAACGAATGGCACTATGATGCCGTCGGGGAGTAGCCTAACTAATTCGCCGGTCGCTGCGTTCAGGCTGGGTTCGTGCCAAGAGTCATAAAAGCTGCCTGCATCCGCTTGCGAAAGTTGCAGGGTCATCAGAGCGCAATCACCGAATGCATTACTGGTTCCACACGTTTCGGAGGGTACGAAGAAATTCGCCAAGGTGACCGGCTTTCCTGCGGCGCTATACCCCTCTACGCCGTTGACCAGGCTAAAAGTACCCATCAACGGATTGCCTATTGATCCTACGGCGTCGCTTGCTCCATAGTTTCTGAACTCACTCCGCAACTGAGGCAGCGCAGCGGTATTCTGGAAAGCGCTGACCAGAGCGGCGCAGCCCGGAGGGACACCCGTGGTGGTGCTATGGATCGCGCCACGGGCCAGGGCGGTTGTGGGCAGGGTCGTAGTGGTAGAAGGATCCGCCGATCCCATCATGATCATTTCCACATAGCCTTCGCGCATCCGGTCTTCCGAGATCGGACCGCCATCGGCTGCCGCGCCGACATAGGAGGTGGGACTTGGGAACAGGACGCCGGATGAAGTGATCGTGCCGACGGTGCAACTCTGATCTTCAGAGAAGATCGCTGGCCCGCTGGCGGTGTCGGCGACCCACCCGGTCCAGACATCATGCGGCGACAAAATGACGTTGAAGTCCAGCACGTCACGCGAGTTGTAGGATTCGCGGAAGCGCACCTTGACCGCCACGATCTGGTCGCTGGTGTTGGTGACGCCAAACAGCGTCATCCAGCC
>CAZDVY010000075.1:0-12938 GCA_964508935.1 uncultured Candidatus Competibacteraceae bacterium
GGGCGCAAGGTGCGCTACTTCAAATCGAATAACGAAGTCGTGGATGTCTGAGGAATAGCCATGGTCCGACTGCAACAATATTACCGCGAGACAGTGGCGCCGAAACTGCGCGAGCAATTTAACTACCACAACATCATGGAGGTGCCGCGCATCACCAAAATCACGCTGAATATGGGCGTCGGTGAGGCGGTAGCTGACAAGAAGATCATGGAGCACGCGGTCAGCAATATGACGCAGATTGCCGGTCAGAAACCGGTGGTGACGCTCTCGCGCAAGTCGATTGCCGGTTTCAAAATCCGTGCTGGTTGGCCGATCGGCTGCAAAGTCACGCTGCGGCGCGACCGAATGTATGAGTTCCTGGATCGGCTGGTGAATATTGCTATCCCCCGTATCCGTGACTTTCGCGGGTTCAGCGCCCGAGCCTTTGACGGTCGCGGCAATTATAGTCTGGGCGTACGTGAGCAGATTATTTTCCCGGAAATTGACTACGACAAGATCGATGCCATACGTGGCATGGATATTACGATTACCACCACGGCGCGCACCGATGAGGAAGGCCGCGCCCTGCTGGCAGCGTTCAACTTCCCGTTCCGGAACTGAGGATTAGAATGTGGCGAAACTGAGCATGATGAATCGTGAGGTCAAGCGGGCGCGCGTCGTTGAACGATATGCCGCTCGGCGGGCTGCTCTGAAGGAAACGATTCGCGATCCAGCCAACAGCGATGAACAGCGGCGGGAAGCGCAGAAAAAGCTGCAAATGCAACCGCGCGACGCTAGTTTGAGCCGGCTGCACAATCGCTGCCGATTGACAGGACGACCGCATGGTTTTTATCGCAAGTTCGGTTTGGGGCGTAATAAGCTGCGCGAAGCGGCGATGCGCGGTGATATACCAGGCCTGCGCAAGGCCAGTTGGTAGAGAGCAGGTGGCAGAGAGCTTTTGTCTCTCTTGATAGACCTTCCGGTCCCGTTGGCCGGAAAACCATACTTTAAGTCCCGGGTTTGCCCCGCGATCAACGCGGCGCCCCGACTGACCATGGAGCAGATTGAAATTATGAGTATGACGGACCCCATCGCGGATATGCTGACGCGCATCCGCAATGCCCAGGCCGCCGCAAAATCCCAGGTTGCCATGCCCGCCTCCAAAGTCAAGGCGGCAATCGCCCAGGTGCTGCGCGACGAGGGTTATATTGCTGATTTTGCAGTGATGCCGACTGGCCCTGGCAAAGCGGAATTGACGGTGATCCTGAAGTATTTTGAGGGGCAACCGGTCATTGAGCGCATTGAACGGGTGAGCAAGCCAGGCCGGCGCGTCTTTCGCGGCAAGGACGAATTGCCCAAAGTGATGGGTGGATTGGGAGTTGCTATCGTTTCCACGTCCAAGGGGCTGATGAGCGATCGCGCCGCACGCGCTGCTGGACATGGCGGCGAAATCTTGTGTTTTGTGGCGTAAAAGGATTTCACTCATGGCAACCCTTTTGAAAGAAAAGAAAATTCGCACCTCGCGGGTCGGCAAGCAGCCGATTCCCGTGCCGGCTGGCGTGAGCGTAGTCGTGAACGGTCAGCAGGTGGCGCTGAAGGGCAAGAACGGTGCGGCGGAGCTACTGGTGCATCCGTGGGTGAGCGTCCAGCAGGATGGCGGCGAGTTGAAAGTCGCCCCACGGATGTTGACCAACGAATCCAAGTATCGGGCGATGACCGGCACCATGCGCGCTTTGCTTAACAACATGGTCATCGGGGTCAATCAGGGATTCGAGCGCAAATTGCAACTGGTCGGCGTCGGCTACCGCGCCCAGGCGCAGGGTAGCGTACTCAACCTGACGCTTGGTTTTTCCCATCCGGTCGAGTTCAAGGTCCCCGACGGCATTACGATCCAGACGCCCACACAAACTGAAATCATCATTCGGGGTGTGGATAAGCAACAGGTCGGTGAAGTCGCCGCCCAAATCCGCGCCTACCGGCCGCCAGAACCTTATAAGGGCAAAGGCGTGCGTTATGCGGATGAGACCATCATCCTGAAAGAAGCCAAGAAGAAGTAGGGACTCGCCATGGATAAGAAAGCCGCCGACAAGAAAACTGCGCGCCTGCGGCGCGGGCTGCGGACCCGTCACAAGATTCGTGAGCTGGGTGTTCACCGGCTTTGCGTACATCGTACCCTTAGTCATATTTATGCTCAGATCATCATTCCTGCACCGACCGGTGACCGGACGCTGACTGTTGCTTCGACGCTGGATCCGACGTTGCGTCAATCCCTCAAGAGTACGGGCGATATCGAAGCCGCCAAGGCAGTAGGCAAAGCGATCGCTGAGAAAGCCAGAGCGATCGGCGTCACTCAGGTGGCGTTTGACCGCTCCGGCTTCAAGTATCACGGGCGGGTTAAGGCGCTGGCTGATGCCGCCCGCGAGAACGGTTTGGAGTTTTAAGGAACAGCTATGGCGATCAATGTAGAAGGTTCCCAGAATACCGACGGCCTGCAGGAAAAACTGATTGCCGTCAACCGCGTGGCCAAGGTGGTCAAGGGGGGCCGGCAGTTCGGCTTCACCGCACTCACGGTGGTTGGCGATGGCAATGGTCGGGTGGGTCTGGGTTATGGCAAGGCCCGCGAAGTACCCATGGCCATCCAGAAAGCCATGGAAAAAGCCCGCAAAAACATGCGTAGCGTAGCGTTGAACGGCACGACTCTGCAATATCCGGTCACTGCTGAACACGGCGCGGCCCATGTCTTCATGCAACCAGCGTCCGAAGGCACCGGCATCATTGCGGGCGGCGCCATGCGCGCGGTGTTTGATGTTGTTGGCGTCAAGGACGTGCTGGCCAAGTGCATCGGTTCGCGCAACCCGATCAATGTGGTGCGGGCTACTATCCGCGGTCTGAGCGCCATGCAGTCGCCGGATTACCAGGCGGCCAAGCGCGGTAAGCGCGTGGACGAGATTCGGAGTTGATACGCATGACGAACCAATTGAAAGTCACTTTGGTGAAAAGTGTGCATGGTCGATTAACTGCGCATCAAGCCTGTGTGCGCGGGCTAGGTCTACGGCGGATGCACAGCAGCGTCGTGGTGGCTGACACTCCGGAGAATCGCGGTATGATCCGTAAAGTCTCGTACCTGTTGAAAGTCGAGGAGGCCTAAGTCATGCGTTTGAATACTCTCAAGCCGGCTCCCGGTAGTCGTCCAGACAAGCGCCGGGTCGGACGCGGCATTGGCTCTGGCCTTGGCAAGACCGCCGGTCGTGGCCATAAGGGCCAGCATGCTCGAGCTGGCGGCTATCACAAGGTCGGCTTTGAAGGCGGCCAGATGCCGCTGCAGCGGCGTTTGCCCAAACGTGGTTTCCATTCCATGACCGCTCAGGATACCGCTGAGGTGCGCCTGTATGCGCTGGCGAAAGTATCCGCCGAGGTTATCGACCTGGCGGCGCTGCAGGCAGCTAATTTGGCGCCGATCTTTGCCAAAAAGGCCAAGGTCATTCTTTCCGGTAAATTGGATAAGTCGGTGACCTTGCGCGGCCTGACGCTGACGGCAGGAGCACGGGCGGCAGTGCTGGCCGCTGGTGGCACGATTCTGGAGTAAGTGAACGTATGGCGACTGCTCTGCCGGATCTCGGCAAGATGACCGAATTGCGCCAGCGCCTGCTGTTTTTGCTGGGCGCGTTGGTGGTGTTTCGCATTGGCGCGCACATTCCGGTGCCCGGTATTGATCCCAACGCCATGGCGCAACTGTTTAATCAGCAGCGCGGTACTATCCTTGACATGTTTAACATGTTTTCAGGAGGCGCGCTGGGTCGCCTGAGTATCTTTGCTCTCGGAGTAATGCCCTATATTTCGGCTTCGATCATTCTGCAGTTGATGTCGATGGTTGTGCCGACGCTGGAGCAATTGCGTAAGGAAGGTGGGGCGGCTGGCCGCCACACGCTAACGCGCTATACCCGCTATCTGACGGTAGTGCTGGCCGCCTTCCAGGCGATCGGCGTCAGTATTGCGATTCAAAGCCAGGTCGTGGGCAGTACCACGGTTGTTGTCGCTCCAGGACCGGGTTTCATAGTGACTGCCACCGTCACCCTGGTGACGGGCACCATGTTCCTGATGTGGCTAGGTGAGCAGGTGACTGAGCGCGGCATCGGCAACGGCATTTCCATGCTAATCTTCGCAGGTATCGTCGCCGGCCTGCCACAGGCGGTAGGCGGTACCCTGGAACTGGCGCGCACCGGCGAATTGCATGTGATGCTGGTATTGTTGCTGTTGGCGTTATCAGTGGTGGTGACGGGATTTGTCGTCTTTGTCGAACGCGGTCAACGGCGGATTACAGTCAACTACGCCAAACGGCAGCAGGGCCGGAAGGTATATGCTGCGCAAACAACTCACCTGCCGCTGAAATTGAATATGTCTGGTGTGATTCCGCCGATCTTTGCCTCCAGCCTCATTCTGTTTCCAGCGACGCTGGGCAGTTGGTTTGGTAGTTCGCCGAGTATGGAGTGGCTGCGGGATATTACGTCGGCGCTGTCGCCAGGCCAGCCCTTGTATGTACTGCTATACGCCGGTCTGATTATCTTTTTTTGTTTCTTCTATACGGCGCTAGTCTTCAATTCCAAGGAGACCGCCGACAATCTGAAGAAGTCTGGGGCATTCATTCCAGGCATCCGGCCCGGTGCGCAGACCGCGTCTTATATTGACAAGGTGTTGACCCGGTTGACCATGGTGGGCGCCATCTACATTACTGGCGTTTGTCTAATGCCCGAATTCCTGATTTTATATTGGCGAGTGCCATTCTATTTTGGTGGGACTTCGCTGCTGATCATCGTAGTGGTAGTGATGGATTTTATGGCCCAAGTGCAGACGCATTTGATGTCACATCAGTACGAAAGCCTGCTGAAGAAAAGTAGTTTCAAGGGTCAAAGTCTGTTGCGCTGACCACAAGACGAATAATTATCGATGGAGCATCGACATAACCAGGCGCTCTGTCTAATCTGGAGAACATTGATGAAAGTGCGTGCCTCGGTGAAGAAAATCTGCCGGAACTGCAAGATCATTCGCCGCGATCGTGTGGTGCGTGTGATTTGCAAGGATGCTCGCCACAAACAGCGGCAGGGATAACGATGTGGTATGACTATTGATTTAGAGCGCCGAGTGGGTTAAATTCCCAAATCTTTGCATGGCGATAACCCGGCGGCGCAAGGGGAGGAATTTTAAGGCATGGCCCGTATTGCAGGTATCAATATTCCGGTCAACAAACATGCGGTCATCGCGCTGCAATCCATTTACGGGATTGGCAAGACTCGCGCCCGCCAGATTTGCGATGCGGCCCAGGTCGCGCCGGAGGTCAAGGTCCGTGATCTGGACGAAGCTCAAGTCGATGCGCTGCGCGCTGAAGTCGCCAAACACACGGTAGAAGGCGATTTGCGCCGTGAGGTATCGATGAGTATCAAGCGGCTGATGGATCTGGGGTGTTATCGTGGCTTGCGGCATCGGCGCGGTTTACCGGTGCGTGGTCAGCGTACCCGCACCAATGCCAGGACACGTAAGGGCCCACGCCGGGCTATCCGGAAATAACCGCCTGAATTAATTGGACTATTTGGCATAGGTTGGAGCATGGCAAAACCGGTTACCAAGACGCGCAAGCGCGTCAAAAAGAATGTTGTGGACGGCATCGCCCATATCCACGCCTCGTTCAACAACACCATTATTACCATTACAGATCGCCAGGGGAATACGTTGAGCTGGGCGACGTCGGGCGGTTCAGGCTTCCGTGGCTCCCGCAAGAGTACGCCATTTGCTGCACAGGTCGCCGCCGAACGAGTGGGTAATGTAGTCAAGGAATATGGTGTCAAGAATCTGGAAGTCAACGTCAATGGTCCGGGGCCGGGTCGGGAGTCCGCAGTGCGCGCCCTGAACGCCGCCGGTTTCAAGATTATGAGTATTATGGATGTGACGCCCATTCCCCATAACGGCTGTCGCCCTCCAAAGCGCCGTCGCGTCTAGTCCAGGAGTCCTACTGTGGCGAGATATCTTGGTCCCAAGTGCAAGCTGAGTCGTCGAGAAGGCGTAGATTTGTTTTTGAAATCCGCTGCCCGGCCGCTGGAATCCAAGTGCAATCTGGAGCGATTGCCAGGTCAGCACGGCGCCCGCCGTCCCCGATTGTCCAATTACGGATTGCAGTTGCGCGAGAAACAGAAGCTGCGTCGTATTTATGGGGTGCTGGAGCGGCAGTTCCTCAATTACTACAAGGAAGCAGCCCGCCGCAAAGGTTCTACCGGTGAAAACCTGCTGAAGTTGCTGGAATGTCGGCTGGATAACGTCGTATACCGAATGGGGTTTGGCAGTACTCGCGCCGAAGCCCGGCAACTGGTGTCCCATCGAGCGATGATCGTCAACGGCCAGCGAGTGAACATCCCTTCTTACCAGATTAAGGATGGAGATGTGGTGGCGGTGCATGAGAAAAGCCGCAACCAAACGCGCATCCAGTACTCACTGCAACTGGCTCAGGGTCAGGGGTTTGTCGAGTGGGTGGATGTAGATGTCAGCAAGATGAGTGGGGTGTTCAAACGGATCCCGGATCGTGGTGATCTGCCGCCGGACATCAATGAATCCCTGGTGGTGGAGCTGTACTCCAAGTGACCGAAGCCGAGGGGAAACGGATGGTAGGTGCATTCGATTTGCTGAAGCCGACCCGTGTCGAGGTCAAGATCCTTGATGACCAGCGGCGATCAGCGCAAGTGACCGTAGAACCTCTGGAGCGCGGGTTTGGCTACACGCTGGGCAATGCCCTGAGACGGATTTTGCTCTCTTCCATACCCGGTGCTGCCATTGTTGAATGTGAAATCAACGGAGTGTTGCACGAGTATTCAACGATTGAAGGTGTGCAGGAAGATGTGATTGATATCCTGCTTAATCTCAAAGGTGTGGCAGTGACCTTGCAGGAAGGTGTTGAAGGGGCCAACCTTACCTTAACCAAGAAGGGACCAGGGCCGGTGCGGGCTGGCGATATTGAAACGACCCATGCAGTCGGTATCGTTAATCCTGATCATATCATCGCGCATTTGACCAAGAGTGGCGAGCTGAATTTCAAACTGCTGAAAGTCGAGCGGGGGCGCGGTTACTGGCCAGCAACCCAACGAGGGGAAAGCGCCGATGGTGAAACTCGGCCTATCGGCCGGTTGCGTTTGGACGCATCGTTCAGCCCTGTTGAACGGATTAGCTATCGGGTGGAAAGCGCTCGTGTTGAACAGCGGACCAATCTGGATAAGCTCATTCTGAATCTGGAAACCAACGGTACGATTGATCCGGAAGAAGCGATCCGCACGGCAGCCAGGATTTTGCTGGATCAGTTATCGGTGTTTGTCGATCTTAAAGGCAAACGGGACGAACCACTGCCGTTGCCGCTGGTGGATATTGATCCCAAACTCATGCAGCCGGTAGATGACTTGGAACTGACGGTTCGTTCAGCCAACTGTCTAAAGGCAGAAAATGTCTACTATATTGGTGACTTGGTGCAAAAAACCGAGTCAGAACTGCTGAAAACGCCGAATCTTGGCAAGAAGTCGCTGACGGAAATTAAGGAAGTGCTGTCCAAGTTTGGGTTGAATCTCGGCATGAAGGTCGATAACTGGCCACCGCCAGGTTTGGCGGAACCATCCGAGGAACAACGCGCGGCAAATGCATTGCGGAAGGCTGGTACAGCAGTTGAAGTGGTTACTGAAAACAACGGTAAACTGCTTCACTCAGCGTCAAAATTCGTTACTGGCGACAGCGAAGCGGAACCCGAAGCGGAACCTGAATAGGAACGGCCCACCCGCTGGTTTCCTCGATACTCATTGTTATTTGTCCGATTACCCGATTGACTAAGGAATTGTTGTTATGCGCCATCGCAAAGCCGGTCGCAAGCTGAATCGAACCAGCAGTCATCGCAAGGCCATGATGCGCAACATGGCTGCTTCACTGTTTACTCATGAGCTCATTCGGACGACGTTGCCGAAAGCTAAGGAATTGCGCGGGGTTGCTGAACCACTGATTACTTTGTCCAAGGAAGATAGCGTTGCTCGTCGGCGTTTGGCGTTTGCTCGCTTGTGCGACCGGGAAGTGGTCACTAAATTGTTTAATGAACTGGGTCCCCGCTACCAGGGTCGTCCTGGCGGCTATCTGCGTATTCTCAAATGCGGGTTCCGTGCGGGCGACAACGCGCCAATGGCTTATGTTGAGCTGGTAGATCGGCCAGAAGTCGCGGCCGGGTAGTGGGTTCTCTTGCTGATACATCAAGCCGGGTTGCCAGCCCGGCTTTTACATCGGACACATTTGCGGCCTAGCAGGCGACTGCTTCGCGGAGCTGGCGGCTGAGTCCTTGGATGACCAGCAGTTGATAGCGGGCATCCGCTAAATCCCAAAAAGGGCCGAAGCATTCGCCGAAAATTTTGAACCACCATCCTTCGTTCTCGAACCAGATGAACGGATGGTGGGGCTTGCGGTTACCACGCATGGTTTTAACCTCTCACCTGTAGTCTGGAGTATTCGCGGGTCACAGGCACCCGGCGAAGCTGCTTTTTTTCGTCTTTATTAACCGATTCTGCCGGCTTGAAGCGTCACTCTAGGTTGCCGGTAAGGATTGGTTGATTTCAGTATTGATTCTAGTTGATCAAAAGCTGTCAGGAGGATGTTGGCCAAACAGGATGAAATCTTTTGATCACTTTAACATCATAAACGATTTTTTGTTGCATTGCAGGATACGCTAACAGGAGCCTCTTATTCGTCCGAGGGGTGAAATAAGGACAACTGAGAGAACGGCGGAAAATCGCGGCTCAAGCGACCTGTAATAGAATCTTGCCGACATGACGATTCGATTCCATCAGAGTGTGTGCGGCAGCCGCTTCGGTCAGCGGGAAAATCTGATCAATGGCCGGTTTGATGGTTCCATGAGCCAGCAAGGGCCAGATGCGCTGACGCAACGCTTGGGCGATGGGGATCTTGTCAGCGACTGGACGGGCGCGCAGGGTTGAGCCCGTGATGGTCAGGCGTTTCATCATCACTGGCGCCAGATTCAGTTCCACCTTGGCACCGCGCAGGAAGGCGATGAAAACCAGTCGACCCTCGACCGCCAGGGCACTAAAATTGCGTTGGACATAGTCGCCACCGACCATATCCAGGATGACATTTACGCCCCGGTTATTCGTAGCTTCCTTGATGACTTGAACAAAATCCTCCTCGCGGTAATTGATGACCCGCTCGGCGCCTAGGTCGAGGCAGGGTTGAATTTTTTCGACGCCTCCAACTGTGGCGAACACTCGGGAACCGAGCGCTTTGCCTAACTGGACGGCTGTTGTGCCGATGCCGCTGGTTCCGCCATGCACCAACAGGGTTTCGCCCGGCTGCAAGCGCGCCCGGTCAAAGACGTTGCTCCAGACGGTGAAGAATGTTTCGGGCAATGCAGCAGCCTGTAGCAAACTCAATCCGGCGGGTATGGGCAGGCATTGCGGAGCCGGAGCAACGCAGTATTCGGCGTAACCACCGCCGGTTAGCAGGGCGCAGACGGCATCGCCGATCCGCCATTCGGTGACGTCCTCGCCGAGCGCTGCAATCGTTCCGGCGACTTCCAGACCGGGAATATCGGAAGCGCCGGGCGGCGGGGGATAACCGCCCTGGCGTTGCAGGCAGTCGGGGCGATTGACGCCGGCGGCGGCGACCCGGATCAATGCTTCACCGGTTCCAGGCTTTGGCAGTGGCCGGCGGCTGACCACCAGTTTTTCCGGACCGCCCGGTTCGGTGATTTCAACAACAGTCATGGCATCAGGCAATGGAGGCATGGTGCGATCTCGAAAAATTGAGGCGTTGATGGACGGGGAGAGCGTGACGTTTCAGGAGCATTTGGAATCACCGCAGTTCAGACAGGTTAGGCAACCGTCCATAACGATGACTGCCTTGGTCTGGCATTTGTGGCAGAGCGTGGCTTCCGGGGGGAAGGCGCTGACGCCGGCTTCTTCGACCGCCTTCATCCCCATTTCGTATTTGACGCGCTGTTCATCAATCAGCTTGCGCTGATGAGCGTCAGGACCGTCCTCCGTCAGCAGGCCAATGGCGCGCAGGTGCGATTCGATCACATCGCCAATCTCTGCCACCAGCGACGGCATGTATTTGCCGCCCTTCTTGAAGTAGCCGCCCTTGGGATCGAACACCGAGCGCAGTTCCTCGACCAGGAACGTCACATCACCGCCTTTGCGGAAGACGGCGGAAATGATGCGGGTCAGGGCGACGATCCACTGGAAGTGCTCCATCGCTTTGGAGTTGATGAAAATCTCGAACGGGCGGCGGATTTCATCCGGCGTGTCTTGGTTGAGTATGATGTCGTTGATGGTGATGTATAAGGCATGATCCGACAACGGGGTTTTCACCTTATAAGTCGCTCCCGGTAACACATCCGGCCGCTCCAGATTCTCATGCATCTGCTGCACGGTCAGTGTGGGAACGATGGGCACAGTTTCCGGTTTGACGACGCTATAGGTCACAATTTTTTTATCGATTTTGATAGCCATCTCAAGCCTCCAGCGCCATGGGATCTAATTCACCACTTTCCATAATAACCTTCTTTCAATGCATCGAATAAGTTGGCGGCGGTGTGCGTTTCACCATCGTATTCGATTTCCTCATGGCCCTGAGCCTCAATTTCCGAACCGTCCTCCAGCACAAACCGGTAGCGAGTGTTCGCCAAATCCTGTTCCTTAACCAGCACGCCCTGAAAGGCGGCGGGGTTGAAGCGGAACGTCGTGCAGCCCTTCAAGCCTTTTTCGTAAGCGTAGAGGTAAATGCCCTTGAAGTCTTCGTAAGGGAAATCGATGGGGACGTTGGCGGTCTTGGAGATGCTGGAATCGATCCATCGTTGCGCAGCAGCCTGAATGTCCACATGCTGTTTGGGCGTCACCTCATCGGCGCTGATGAAATAGTCCGGGAGCTGTTGTGCCGGGGTTTCCGCATTGGGCAGGGCTTTGGGGCTGATAAGGTGTCGGTAAGCCAGTAATTCAAAGGAAAAAACGTCGATTTTTTCCTTGGTTTTCTTGCCGGGACGGATGAGGTTGCGGAAATAGTGATGGGCGAAGCTGGGTTCAATGCCATTGCTGACGTTGTTGGCCAGCGATAACGCGATCGTGCCGGTCGGGGCGATGGAGGTATGATGGGTGAACCGGGCACCGATTTCCGCCAGCTCTTCGACCAATTGTGGATCGACTTCAGCCACCCGCTGCATATAGCGGCTATAGCGGGCATGCAGCGCCTTACCCTTGATGCGGTCTCCTTCCCGAATCCCATCACGGGCCATTTCCGGGCGCTTGCGGAGCATCTCAGCGGTGATCGTGAATTCCTGTTCAAGAAGCGGCGCTGGCCCTTTTTCCCGCGCCAGTTCCAGCGCAACCCGCCAACCGGTCAGCGCCATGTCCCGGGTGACTTCTTCGGTGAAGGTCAGGGATTCCGGGGAGCCGTATTTCTTGCCCAGCATGGTCAACGTGGAACCAAGACCCAGATAGCCCATGCCGTGGCGGCGTTTGCTGAAAATCTCCCGGCGTTGTGGCTCCAGGGGCAGGCCGTTGATTTCCACTACGTTGTCCAGCATCCGGGTGAAGACTGCGACGACTTCTCGATACGTTTCCCAGTCAAAGCGGGCTTTTTCGGTAAAGGGATTTTGCACAAACTGGGTCAGGTTAATCGATCCTAACAGGCAGGAACCATAGGGGGGGAGCATCTGTTCGCCGCAAGGATTGCTGGCCTGGATGTTTTCACAAAACCAGTTGTTATTCAGTTCGTTGACTTCATCGATCAGAATAAATCCGGGTTCCGCATAATCGTAAGTCGAGGACATGATCACATCCCACAACCGCCGGGCGCGGATTTTCCGATAAATCTTGCAGGCGATCTGGCTGTTTTCATTGACAATCAGTCCTTGGGTCGTGGGCCATTCGCGCCAGACGATCCGTGATGCGTCATGGAGATCGACCTGGTCCTGTTCGGCTTCCTGAGCCAGGATGGGAAACGCTAGCAGCCAGTCCTGATCGTTTTTGACCGCTTCCATGAATTCGTGGGTGATGAGCAGCGACAGATTGAATTGCCGCAGCCGCCCGGCCTCGCGCTTGGCGCGGATGAATTCTATGACATCAGGATGACCGACATCGAAAGTGCCCATTTGCGCCCCGCGCCGCCCGCCCGCCGAGGACACGGTGAAGCACATCTTGTCGTAAATGTCCATGAAGGACAGCGGGCCGGAGGTGTAGGCTCCAGCGCCGGAAACGTAGGCGCCGCGCGGACGCAGCGTCGAAAAACAATAGCCGATGCCGCAACCGGCTTTTAACGTCAGTCCCGCTTGATGCACCTTGTGCAGGATGTCATCCATGGAATCCTGAATGGTGCCCGACACGGTGCAGTTGATCGTCGAGGTCGCCGGTTTGTGATCCCAGGCGCCGGCGTTGGAGATGATGCGTCCTGCGGGAATCGCTCCGTGGCGTAGCGCCCACAGAAATTTTTCATACCAGTGTCCGCGCAATTCCGGGGTTGCCTCGACTTCGGCCAGCGCCCGCGCCACCCGCTGGAACGTCCCATCGATCGTTTCGTCGAGTGGCCGCCCATCCTTGGCCTTCAGCCGGTATTTCGTATCCCAGATATCCCAGGAAGCGGGTTGCATGGGTACATCGGCGGCGGTGGTCGGGCGGTCAGCAGGTTGCAGGTGCGCGGTCTTCATGAACCAGTCTCCTTGGCGGCGGTATCTGAAATCAGGGAGGCGTTGAGGGAGATTTTTGGAGAAAACAAGCTGCGCCGTGGCAAGTCCCTGTTTTGAAAAGTTGTCGGAGATGACGCGGCTGAAACCTATATATTGTGGTCATATAAAGCGTTAAATACAATAGGCTGTATATAACGCTTTGTTTCGGCTGATGATCAAAAAAATCAAACGGGCGGAGTTATCCTCAATGGCAAGGTGAGCC